>NZ_CP196822.1:1511250-1813500 GCF_051912485.1 Nitrobacter sp. JJSN
TCTGTCCGAGCCGCCGTGCCCATTCCTGAAGATCATCTGCAAGAAACCGGTAGCCGCCGACCGTCATGACGCCGGATGGCGGGGCCGTGATGGTGATGGCGCCCGTGGCGCGATCGATCCGCGCGGCGTAACCCGTATCGACATAATCCGGCGGTGACAGCGAAGCGAAGGCATCGGGAGGCCCGTCCGATGTGGCGTAAGCCGCGAGCGGAACCATCGGGCCGCGTAACCCAAGCGTTCCCTTGGCAGTCAAAATGACCTCGCCCACTGTCGATGATGTCGGGACCTCCGCCGGCGCCCTGTAAGGACCAGGCATAACCGGATCGGGCGACCCGTCGCCTGTGCGCCGGGCACCGAAAAGGCCGGCTTCGCCGAACAGATAGACATCTGTCATCCGGATCCCATTTTCAGGCCAGAGCGCACTTGACCCGACCTGCTCCGGGGTTCGCCAGAGACCGACGACGTGACGCAGGCTTGGCACGGAGGACAGAACGTCGGCTTCTGCCATCCGCAATACCATCGGGGCCGGCGCAACCAGTGTATCGCAACGCTCAGCCTCGATCTGCTGCATCATGACATTCTCGTCGAAGGGATGATGCATCGCCAGCGTGCCGCCGCTAAGCAGCCACATCACGAACGACGAGGTCAGTCCGGCGAATGACGACGGCGCGAGGGCCGAGAGTATAGTTGCTCCCTGAGGCAATCCGCTCTCGAGGAAGATGGCTAGTCCAGCGGCGATCAGGTTGACATGGGTTCGCGGCACGGCGAGGAAGCCTGAGCCCGACGCCTCGAATGTCACCAGCGCGGCGCGGCGAGAATCCTGGACCACGAGCCGAAAACTGTCGGTTTTCATGTCGCTCGCGGCGATATCCAGCGGAATCATGCCTTCCGGCAAGTCATTGCCGAAGCCGCAGACATGGCGGATGGAGAAGGCTTCGGCTGCCGCGTTCATTGCGAGATCGGCATGATCGACGCCGTCGATGCGGCCCATGGCGACGATCGCGCGCGCGCCCGTGCGGTTGAGCGCGACGGTCAATTCGGCTTGCCGCCAAAGCTGGGGCAGTAGAGCGACGATCAGGCCGGCGCGAAAGGCGGCGAGTACTGTCAGCACCAGTTCGACGGTGTTGGGCAATTGAACCGCGATCACCGAATTGGCCGGCAAGCCCGCTTCGATAAAATGGGACGCCAATGCCGATACGGCCCGGTCGGCCTCCGCAAAGGTCAGGCGCCGCGGTGGCTGTCCGGTAACCCGCAATTTGTCCGGTGGATCGATCAGCGCCAGTTGATCCGGCTGCCGGGCGAGGATGCGCCCAAACAGTTCATCCAGCGTGGGCGATGTGTTGTTCTGGAGCACGGCGTCACTGGCTCGGCTTCGGCGGCCTTTGCCACCATGTTTCGGGGAGGTATCCGGTCAACGCGGTCGCTGCCGGACGTTCTATCCGATTCCAGCGCGCAATCCATTGCTCTTGAAGGTTGTAGACTGGAATTACGTAGAATCCGGACATCAGCACCCGGTCGAGCGCCCGAACCGCATCCACGAAGTCGGGCCGGCTTCGGGCCTCGAGCAGGGCGGCGATCATGGCATCGACCGCCGGATTCTTCGCGCCCATGTAATTTCGAGTCCCCGCGATATCGGCAGCCTCGCTGCCCCAGTAAAAGGACTGCTCGTTGCCCGGCGACAGCGATTGATCCCAGCGGTTCTGGATCATGTCGAAATCGAAGCCGAGCCGCCGCTGGTCGAACTGCACGCCGTCGACCGAGCGTACCGAGACTCCGATGCCGGCCCGCTTGAGATCGCGTGCAAAAGTGAGCGCGATCCTTTCCTGGTCGCGCGTCGTCACCAGGATTTCGAAGGCGAGGGGTGCTTTGGTCGAGCGGTGACGCATAACTGTCCCGTCAAGCTCGTAACCTGCTTGCGATAGAAGTGCGAAGGCGGCGCGTAGTGCCTTGCGGTCGCGGCCTGAACCGTCTGTCACCGGCAGACGGTAGCTGCCGTCGAGAATATCGTACCGCACGGCCGATGCGAATGGTTTCAGCAACGACCGCTCCCGTTCGTCGGCGGGTCGTGCGTAGGCGGACAGTTCCGATCCCGCAAAGAAGCCGCCGGCGCGGCTGTAGAGCCCGAAAAAATAGTTCCGGTTGATCCATTCGGAATCGAACAGCAGCGTCAGCGCTTCGCGGACGCGGATATCGGAAAACATCGGGCGCCGTGTATTGAACACCAGAAATTCAGACGGTGCAGGCAGGCCAGTCTTGATGGCGTCGCGAACGAGCTGGCCGTTGCGGGCGGCCGGGAAATTGTATCCGTCGTGCCAGCGCAGCGGTTCGTTCTCGACCCGAAAGTCGTACAGTCCGCGCTTGAAGGCTTCGAACTGACTGTTGGCTTCGCGATAGAAGTCGAACCTGATCTCGTCGAAATTCCACAGGCCACGGTTTATTGGCAAGTCACGTCCCCAATAGTCCGGATTGCGGGTCAGCGTGACGCTGGCTCCGGGCTTCACCGCAGTTACGTGATACGGCCCGGAACCCAACGGCGCCGCCATCGAGGTCTGCTCGAAAGTCGCGACGTCGATCGCGTGTTTCGGCAAAATCGGCATCAGGCCGAGGATCAGCGGCAGTTCGCGATCTCTGGCTCCGCCGAAATCGAAACGCACCGTGCGCTCATCGATCGCTTCTGCCGTTGCGACCTTCGAATAATACTGGCGATGATTGGGGCGTCCTTTGTCGCGCAGGAGTTGCCAGGAAAACAGCACGTCTTCGGCACGAACGGGTTGCCCGTCGGAGAAACGCGCCAGCGGGTTGAGGTGGAAGGTGGCATGGGTTCGCGCATCATCGGTATCGATGCTGTCCGCCAGGAGACCATAGAGCGTGAAGGGTTCGTTGTTGCCTCGGGCCATCAGGCTCTCGACCACGAACCCCCGTATTTGCTGGAGGGCAAAGCCCTTGACGATGAAGGGATTGAGGCTGTCGAAGCTGCCCGGAAGGCCCTGAACCAGCCGGCCACCCTTGGGCGCGTCCGGATTGGCATAGGGCATCTGGCTGAAATCGGCCGGCAAAGCCGGCTCGCCGTGCATTGCGATAGCGTAACTCGGACTCGCCGAAATCCCCTCGGTCCCCGCAACGAGCAGCCCGACCGCGAGGCCCAAACAGGCTCCTATCCGGTTGCGGTAGCGCGGCATCGATCGCAAACTCGGGGTCCGCTTTGATTCGGCCTTGTGCACACCGGAATTTTATCACAGCCCCGTACGGTCCTGAATGGATGTGAAAACATCTGTTGCCATTGATCTTTTTACCCGCCGCTGTATTGAAGGCGGGCAATTGACCATGGTAGTGCGGCTTGTCACGCAACCGCCTCATTTCACTAAGAGACAGCCGCCAATGGTCGGGTGCCGGTGCCTGAGTCACGGGGTTCAGGTGCCTTCGTTCAGAAAGGGTTTTCCGCAATGAATTTCCGTCTCTTGGCTGCGACGGCCCTGCCGCGCGGACGGGCTTTTGCCCTGTTGGCCGCGGTGACGCTGGCGGCTGTACCTTTTGTGTCTGATGCTTTCGCTCAGCATCCGCCCGCCGCATCCAAGGGCAAGGCGGCTGCTCCTCCTAAGGCAGCGCAGGCGCCCGCGGCGGCCCCGGCCGCCCCGGCGGCGGCGCCAGCCGACCAACAGGTACAGCTGATCTACGCACCCTGGACCAAGTTCTGCCTGAAGGGTCAGGACGCGAAGGCCAAGCAGGTCTGCTTCACCGGCAAGGATGGGCGGATCGAATCCGGCCAGCCGGTGATCGCAGCGGTCATCATCGAGCCAGAAGGCGAGCCGAAGAAGATCCTCCGCGTTACGCTACCGCTCGGCATGCAACTCGTCCACGGAACGCGCATCATCATCGACAGCAACCCGCCGCAGCAGAGCCCTTACGTGATCTGCTTCGCCAACGGCTGCATGTCAGATTACGAACTGACGGCGGAGATGCTCGCGAACCTCAAGAAAGGTCAGAACCTGGTCGTTCAGGCGATCAATTCCAACGGCGCGCCGCTGACGTTGCCGCTACCGCTGGCGGAGTTCGCCAAGGCTTATGACGGGCCGCCCACCGATCCGAAGGTGTTCGAGGAGACCCAGAAGAAGCTGCAGGAAGAGCTGCAAAAGCGGGCCGCTGAAGCGCGCGCGAAGCTCGAGGCAACCCAGCAGAATGCGGGCACGGCACCTGCCAAGTAAAAGAGCGTTTTTGAGCGGAGTGAACCGCCTCGCGCTTCTCGGGAAGGCAAACGAAAAAGCGCTCCTTGTGGAGCGCTTTTTTGTTGGCGAGTAACGGTCGAAAGACCCGCCTTCAGTTCAGTGACGGATTGCGGGGGCGATAGCTGCCGGATTTGTCTTTGACAAAAATCTCTCGCACCTGCGAATGCCGGATCGGCTCGCCGGAGTCGTCGGGCAGAAGGTTCTGCTCGGACACGTAAGCCACGTATTCGGAATCCGCGTTCTCGGCGAGCAGATGGTAGAATGGCTGATCCTTATGCGGCCGGACATTCTCCGGGATCGAGAGCCACCATTCTTCCGTGTTGTTGAAAATCGGATCAATATCGAAAATCACGCCCCGAAACGAAAAAATCCGGTGGCGAACGATCTGGCCGATCTGAAACCTGGCGGTACGCGCTTTTGCCATATCTCGTCGAATAGACTAGGATTGCGGCCGAAGCTAGAGGCTAACTGAGGAATCGGGTTCCCTGAGCCCGTTTGGGCGGCTGTGTTTCGCCGGGCTCACGAAACCCGAAAACGCCCTTGCGGCCGACCAGCGCGGCTGTTCAAGACCGCCCGGATCGCGTTTCGCTGTGTTGACGTTGACGCCACGACGGCGCGAGGCCCTCGCGCATGGCAAGGCGTCGGAGCGGGCCGATCCGGCCGATCAGCTGCAACCCCAGCGCGCGTGCGGTCTGGGTCGGCAGGAAATCGCTCAGCAGCGACCGGTTGGCCACATCGATTGCGAAGGTCCGGCTCAGCACGTCACTGCGCCGCGCCGTTTCGAATCGCGTGAGGGCCCCAGGCGAGCCGGGGTCTTCGCCGGACGACAGAGCGCTGCGGACAATGTCTGCGATGTCAGCAGCATCACGCAGGCCCATGTTCAGACCCTGCGCGCCGATCGGCGGCAGGACATGGGCGGCTTCACCGACCAGCACGATGCGGTTGTTTGCGAAGCGCGCGGGTCGCTCGATCCCGAGCGGAAACAGATTCCGCCCCGGTTCGACATGAAGCCGTCCCAGGATCGAATGCAATTGCCGTTCGGCGGCTTCGGCCAGGTCATCGTCGCTGAGCGCCTTGAGCCGCTCGGCCTCCTTCGGCGAGGCCACCCACACGACGCTGGAGCGGTCTCCCGGCAACGGCACAAAAACGCAAGGACCATGCGGCGTGTGAAATTCGGTCGAGATATTCTTGTGCGGCCGGGCATGAGCGATGTTGAACGTCAATGCAGCCTGATCAAGCGCACGACGCGTGACGCTGATGCCGGCGGCTTTGCGACAAAGCGACTGCCGTCCATCGGCGCCGACAACGAGATGCGCAATCAACGTCTCTCCCTGCCGCGTCGTGATGGTGACCGCGGCATCGTCGGGCGTCACATGCTCCGCCTCGCCATCGATCTGCGTGAGGCTCCGGGCTTCCGCGGCCCGCGCCTCCATGGCGGCCATCAGCGTGCGGTTTTCGATGTTGTAGCCGAACGCATCGAGTCCGATCTCGTCGGATGAGAACCGCACTTCCGGCGCCCGGATAAGACGGCCGGTATCGTCGACCAGCCGCATGACGCGGAGCGCAGCGGCATCGGCCTCGCAGCGGGCCCATACGTCAAGCTGCCGTAGCAGATCGACGGAGCCGCCGAGCAGCGCCGTCGTCCGGTTATCGCCGTAGGCGACGCGACGCGCGATCAAAGCCGTGCGCGCCCCAGCATCGGACAGGGCGATCGCCGTCGCCAGTCCCGCAGGCCCGCCGCCGACCACGGCGACGTCGTAAATGGTACCCGGCTTCGCACTCTCGTTCATATGCAGACAATCAACATTCGCAGCTGCATTTTCAAGCCCGCAAGCGAACATTGTTCAGCGTCGACCACTCATATTCCTATTCCGGCCGTTCGCGCGGCGGAACGCCGCAAGGACCGTTATGCAAACCGCCGCGATTCCTGATAGCAAAGATGGCAAATGAGCCAGTCAAGCCGGCAAGATCCGCTACCCGGACCCCGAACAACGCGAGCCGCCGCTTTGTTCGTCCATGTTTTGACGGCGATGGGGGCCGGCATTGCGCTGCTCGCATTGCTTGAAGCCGTGCGGGAGCATTGGGCGGCCATGTTCGCCTGGCTTGGGCTCGCGCTCGTGATCGATGGTCTGGACGGGCCGATCGCGCGGCGGCTGAACGTCGAAGCCGTACAACCGGACTGGTCGGGCGAGGTGCTGGACCTGGTGGTCGACTTCGTGAGCTACGTATTCGTTCCTGCCTATGCCATTATTGGAAGTGGCCTGCTGCTGCCGATCGCCGCGCCGTTGCTGGGCGTAGGTATCGTGGTTAGCGGTGCGCTCTATTTCGCCGACCGCCGGATGAAGACGGCCGACAACCACTTTCGCGGCTTTCCGGCGCTCTGGAACGCGGCCGCTTTCTATCTGTTCCTGCTGCATCTCTCGCCCGCGGCATCGACGCTCGGCATCGCCTTGCTCATAGTGTTGACATTCGTGCCCATTAACGTGCTGCATCCGGTGCGGGTGAAACGGTTGCGCGGGCTCAATCTGTCGCTGATCGCCGTATGGGCTGCGCTGGCGATCCTGACCATTGCGAAGGATTTCAATGTGGCGATGCCGGTCACTGCCGTGCTCTGCGTCATCGCTCTCTATGTCATCTGCGGCGATGCCGTGATCCGTGTCCTGAAGCGAGAGAACTGATGATCGAACTGCTGACCAGTCCGGAAGCATGGGCTGCGCTGTTGACGCTGACGGTGCTTGAGATCGTGCTGGGAATCGACAACGTCATCTTTCTGTCGGTGATCGTCTCTCGCATCCCGCCGCGGCAGGCGAAGCGGGCACGCCAGATCGGCCTGGCGCTGGCTCTGATCTTCCGTATCCTTCTGCTGAGCATTCTGGTCTGGCTGATCGGCCTGACCGAGCCGGTATTCAAGGTGACGGACTTTGCATTTTCCTGGCGCGACATCATTCTGATCGGCGGCGGCCTTTTCCTGATCGCCAAGGCAACGCACGAGATTCATGCCGAGGTCGAAGCGCGTGAGTCAGAGGTGGCCGAAAAGTCGAAATCGAGTGCATTTTTCTGGATCATCGTTCAGATTATCATCATCGACATGGTGTTCTCACTGGACTCCATCATCACCGCGATCGGCATGGCGCAGGATCTCGAGATCATGATCGCCGCCGTCGTTATCGCTTGTATCATCATGTATGTGTCGTCGGGACCGGTGGCGCGGTTCGTCGCCGAGCATCCAACCACCAAGATGCTGGCGTTGGCGTTTTTGGTTCTGATCGGGGTCGCGCTCGTCGCCGACGGATTCCAATTCCACATCCCGCGCGCCTATATCTACTTTGCGATCACGTTCTCCGCGGCAGTGGAAATGTTCAACGTGCTCGCCAAGCGCAACCGCAAACGCAACAGGGCGGCCAGTTGAGCTTTTTGGAGGCGCTCCCGCGCTCGAGTTGACAATATAGGCTCAATGCCTTTCGCTCTCCGAAGCGCAGGTTGTAGGGAGATGAAACGATGGCCAGGGCAGTGCGCGTTCATCAGTTGGGCGGTCCAGAGGCTCTCGTCTATGAGGCCGTGGACTTACCCGCGCCGGAGCAGGGCGAGGTTCGCATCAAGCAACATGCCGTCGGCCTGAATTTCATCGACGTCTATTATCGCACCGGCCTCTACAAGGCACCAACCATGCCGTTTGTCGTCGGAAACGAAGCCGCCGGCGAAGTTGTGGCCGTTGGGCCGGGCGTCACCGATTTCCATCCCGGCGACCGCGTCGCTTACTATGTCAATCTCGGCGCTTACGCGACCGAGCGCAACGTTCCGGCCGAGAAGCTGGTCAAGTTGCCGGACCACATCACCTACGAGCAGGGCGCGGTGCTGATGCTCAAGGGGCTGACGGTGTGGTACCTTCTGCACAAAACTTTCAAGGTCGAGCATGGTCATCGCGTGCTGATCCATGCCGCGGCCGGTGGGATCGGGCTTCTCGCCTGTCAGTGGGCCAAGGCGCTTGGTGCAAACGTCATCGGCACCGTTGGATCGAAGGCCAAGGCGGATCTCGCGCTGGCCAATGGCTGCGATCACGTCATCCTTTACAACGAGGAAGATTTCGTCGCGCGCGTCAAGCAGATCAGCCGCAACGAATTGTGCGACGTGGTCTATGACGGCGTCGGCAAGACGACCTTTCCGGGCTCGTTGTCGTGCCTGCGGCCACGCGGCCTGTTCGTCAGCTTCGGTAGCGCTTCCGGCCCGGTGCCGCCATTCGCGCTGGCCGAGCTTAACAATCACGGTTCGCTGTTTGCGACGCGGCCGAAGCTGAATGATTATGTGGCGACCCGCAGGGAGTTGCTTGAGGGCGCCGATACGCTGTTCGCCGCCGTCATCAATGGAAAGCTGCACGTTCCGATCAACCATGCCTATTCCCTGAAGGATGCGGCGAAGGCGCATACTGACCTGGAAGGCCGGCAGACGACGGGAGCTGCGATCCTCAAACCCTAGAATTTGCAGGCAACGGTCGAAATGCCGGCGAACAGAATTTTTCGCGGGTGTGTTTGCGGAGAATTTCCGTCCGGATATCCGACGTTTTGAAGAATCCCATCGTTATTTCCTTCACCGATCTTGCCGTCAGCGGGAACCGTCGTTCATTGTAGCGCGTGCCGAGCCGGAGACCGAAGATGGACCAACGATCCGACGAGACTCGCCTGAGCGTTAGCGCCGGTAGCCTGACCGGGCGCACGATGGTGCGGGTCCAGACATTTGCGCTATACGGCTCGCTCGCCCTGATTGCCGCCGTGGTATTCGGCTCGCTGTCGGTCCATCCTTTCTGATCGAAACGGTTATTTCGCCGTCTTGAACGGCGCAATCGCAATGTCGTTATCCTTGAGCGCCTTGCACAGCACCCGCGCGATGTCGACCGCGCCAGACGTGTCGCCATGGATGCAGACTGTGTCCATCCGCATCTTGATCGGCTTGCCGGTGATCGAGACCACCTCTCCGGACTGAATCATTTTCACTACGCGCCGGGCGATGGCGTCCGCGTCGTGAAGGACGGCTTCGGGTTTGCGCCGCGACACCAGCGATCCGTCTTCTTCATAGGCGCGGTCGGCGAACACTTCGTGCACCATTGGCAGGCCGAAGGCTTCACCCGCGGTGACGAGGCGCGAGTTCGCGAGCACCACGAATACCAGATCGGGATCGACCGCCCTGATCGCCGAGGCGATCGCACGCGCGGTCATGTCGTCCTCGCAGGCGACGTTGGAGAGCGCGCCGTGCGCCTTCACATGCGTGACCCGGTGTCCGGCCATAGTGGCGATCGCCTGCAGCGCGCCGATCTGGTAGGCGACAAGGTTCTCGATTTCCGACGACGTGAGGCCGACGATCGGTCGGCGGCCAAAGCCGTGCAGGTCGCGATAGCCGGGATGCGCGCCGATGCTGACGCCGCGCGCTTTGGCGAGATCGACAGTCTTCTTCATGGTGTCGGCATCGCCGGCGTGGAAGCCGCAGGCGATGTTAACGGATGTCGCGAGGTCGATCATCGCGGCATCGTTGCCCATCGACCAAACACCAAAACTCTCGCCGAGATCGCAATTGAGATCGATCGTCATTATTTTTGCTCCAATGCGGAGAGCGAATGGTTATGACTCCGGAGGAGGCCAAGTTTGCCACGTTCCGCTGTCGAATGCATTCACCGCAGAGCCGGCGATATTGGCGTTCCGCAGCGCGTCGCTGAGGTCGACATTGCGCACGTCGTGGACGCGGTCGGGGAGGGTTCGCAACAGCTCCGCCATCGCGCGGGCCTCGGCCTGGGCCTCGGCCATGGTGACCGCCTGAAAGTGGAAGGTGCGGCCAGCGGGGATTTGCGCGAAGCGGCCGAGATCGGCGGTGATCACGGTCGCGATCTTCGGATAGCCGCCGCTAGTGCCCCGATCCGGCATCAGCACGATCGGCTGTCCGTTGCCGGGAACCTGAATGCTGCCGTTTACGGTACCATCGGAGACGATGTTGTGGCCGTGCAGATGCTTGATGGTCGGGCCTTCAAGGCGATAGCCCATGCGGTCGCTGGTCGCCGAGATCTTCCACTCACTGCGGAGGAACAGATCGTTCGCCTCGCCGAATTCGTCGTCCTGTGGACCCATCACGACCCGGATCGGATCATCGGATGAGGCAGGAACGTTGATCCGTCGCTCGGTTACGGCTTTTGCAGCATCGACATCGAGGGTGTCGCCGGCCTGCAACGGCCGCGGAAACGGGCTGCCAAGACCGGCGCGTGCGTTGACGGCGAGGCTGCCGAACATCGGCTCACCTTTCACGCCGCCTTCGATGGCGAGATAGCTGAAGGTACCGCCGCGCACGCCGTCGAGCGTCAGGCTATCGCCGTCGTTGAGCGTGCAGGATTCATTGAATGTTAGCGGGCGGCCCGCCACGTCGGCATTCCGCACAGCGCCCGCGAGCGCAATGCGTACCTTGCCATCGCGGGCGACGAAAGCCGAGCCGAACGGCCCGACTTCGATCGCGGCGGCAAAAGGCAGATTGCCGACCAGGTAATTGGCGGCCGCCAGCGCGAGTCGATCCATCGCGCCGCTCGGCGTCAGGCCATAGCGCTGCGCGCCGTAACGTCCGCCGTCCTGAACCGACGTCGCGGGCCCGACAGCGGTGACGACAAGCCTGCTCATGGGGTCACCAGCTCCGCGACGAACTCGCCGCGCGCCGCCGCGCCATCCTGTTCGGCGAACTGCCTGTCGTCGACCGCATAAAACGTGACGGCGTCTCCGGGTTCGAGCAGGAATACGGGATCGCGGCGGAACTGGTAAGTGCGCACGGCGGTCCGACCGAGCAGGTGCCAACCGCTGGGGCCGGCAAGGCATTGGATACCGGCCTGAAGACCGCCGATCGAAATCGTGCCCGAAGGCGTAAGCAGGCGCGGGTTCTGTCGCCGCGGCATTTGCAGTGAAGCGTCGAGGCCGCTGAGATAGGACCAGCCCGGCGTAAACCCGATCATGGCGACGCGATAGTGGCCGGCGATGTGGCGTGTGACGATATCGTCAGGCGTCGTGTTCAGCGTTTTCGCGACGTCCTCGAGATCGATGCCGTGCTCGCCGCCATAGACGACAGGGATGCGCCAGCGCCGGGCCGCAGTCGCCGGTGGCGCCGGCAATCGGGCGAGTGCCGTCAGCCGTTCGCCGAGTTCATCAAAACCAATCCGCACTGGATCGTAGTGAACGAGCAGCGATCGGTAGGTCGGCACGGTTTCCGTGACGCCATCAATCGGCGCATCCGCAAGCGCGCGATCGAGCGCTAGAACGCGACGGTTGGCCTGCTCGTCGATGGTGCGGCCGAATTCCACCGTGATGGCCGCATCGCCGCTAGGCAGAAGGCGAGGAGACAGAGGCGCGGTCATGACCGATCAACCGGGTTTGTCAGTGACAGATCCAGCCATAGCGTTTTTTTGACGCCGGGTGGAATCCGGTTGCAGGAATAATGCGCAAATTCAATAAATTATTGGCTGCAAGCGCAATAAGGTGTTCTAATCGATGGCAATGCGCGCCGCGCGTTGCAGCGGGCCGAGGCACGGCCTGACGCTTGCACCAGCAAAAAGCGGCGCCAGTCACCTACGTAGAGTTGTCTTTCCTATGCCGCTTTCTGCTGAAGCCATTGCTACACTTTCGCACGTTTCGACGGCGACCATTACCACGGTCCTTCTCAAGAACGGCTTGCGCAACGTGTGGATACGCGGTTCGCGGCCGCTGCGTCTCGGACAGCAGCGGCTGGTCGGGCCGGCTTTCTTGCGGCTCTCATCACCGACGGCGTCGTGCGCGACGCAGAGGGTGTGTTGGGCACGAACCTTCCGGTATGGTGCGGCGGTTTTGCCGCGCCGCCGTCGGTCGCCGGTCTCACATTCGTCGGCTGGGGTGAACCGATCGGCTGCGGCGGCGTTGCCGTGTTTCCGAACGACATCGTCGTCGCCGACCAGGACGGCGCCGTGGTGATCCCGCAGGCAATGCTCGATCAAGTCCTGGCCGGAGCACCGGAGCAGGAGCGAGCGGAAGCCTGGATCGTCGATCAGGTAAATGGCGGGGCGGCATTGCCTGGCCTCTATCCAATGAATGCGGAGACCAGGCAACGCTACGCGGCATCGAAGGCGAGAAAATAGAGAACGAACATAGGCGCCATCGCGTCTTGCGCGGCAACCGAGGAGGTCAAACATGGATATCCATCAAGCAGGTTCGAGGCCGGCAAAACCTGGGCCTAAGGAGTATTTTTCCGGCACGGTTCTGGTCGAGCCGATTATCGCCGCTGCGAATGCGCCCTCGCGCGTCCTGGCCGCGAGCGTCGCATTTGATCCGGGCGCGCGCACCGCATGGCACACTCACCCGCTCGGTCAGGCCCTGTACGTGGTGTCCGGCGTCGGGTTGGTGCAAACCGAGGGCGGCCCGATCCGCGAGATACGTGTCGGCGACACCGTATGGATACCGCCGGGAGAAAAACACTGGCACGGCGCGGCGCCAACCACTGCCATGACTCACATCGCGGTGCATGAGGCCCTCGACGGAAGCGCCGTCACCTGGATGGAACAGGTCACCGACACGCAATACGCCGGCAAGGTCGGCGGCTGACCGAATCAAAAAGCCCTGCCGCATGCGGCAGGGCTTTCGTCTGTCATGCGTGTAGTCGATCAGTTCACCCGGCTCCAGGTCTGGCCACCGCAGAACATGCCGCCGAATGCGCAGCCCTGTACGCGCAGGCCGTCCTTGCCCTTCATTGCAATGGTCGAGCTATAGGTGCTGCCGCTTTTCGGATCGTAGATTTTCCCGCTCCACTTGGAGCCAGCGGGCTTCATGTTGATCAAAATCTTTTCCTTGTTCCGGTCGGTGCGGGAATCCACTGAATATCCGCAGAGGTTTGCTCCGCACTCCTCGATCCGGACGCGTCCTTCCTTCTTTTCCGTCATCCAAATACCGAGCGGTCCAACCGGCTCGGCGACCGGCGGCGAGGGCGCCTGGACCGGTTCCGCGGCTGGCGCGGTGGTCGCGACGACGGTCGTGGTCGCTTGCTCCCTGGCCGGCGGCGTTGGATTACCGGGTTGGGTTGTCGGAACAGTGGCGGCAGGTGCGGCAGGGATCGCTGTCGGAGTTTCGGCCTGTTGCACGGGAGCCGGCGTTACGACAGCGGACGCAGCCGACAGAGTGGTTGCTGGCGCAGGCGCTGGTGCGGGAGCTGCCGGCGGTGCGGCGGCTTGCGGTGCATCGTGAATGTCGGAGCTGTCGTCGTCGAAACTCCTGTGTCCAGCGTCATACAGGCCGGGGATCGAGATCGAGATGCAGGACGGGGAATCGCAGCCGCGCGGCGCATGGATTCGCACGGTGCGCCCACCGATCTCGAACGAATAGTTTTGACCCGCGTGAGCGGTCGAGGCGGTCAGCAGCAACGCGGCGGCGATGGCGAGCTTTTTCATGAGGACCTCCAGTCCGGTTCGGAATGTCGTGTCCGACCTTATCCGCGGTCAAATCCCCGAAAAGTGACCTGCGTCACTCTACAATCCTGCGCCGTTGGTCCCGATACCGAATGCCGCACCGGTGAAGATCCCGTCGTGCTATTGTGAGGAATGGCCCACCCCGGGCCGGAGGACTGAACCATGGCTAAAGGTGAGCAGCGCGGAAACCGCGAGACCAAGAAGCCAAAGAAAGACAAGCCGAAAGTTATTGCCGCTGCCCCTACAATGAAGGGCATCATGCAAACGGAGGCAGCTAAACTTCGTAAGAAGTAGGCCGATGAATTCTACGCTGCGTTCAGCCCCAGCTTAGCGCGGCATTTGGCTTCCCGTTCGTTTAGGAAGGCTCGCCGGCGCGCTGGCCGATTTCTCCACCGGCCATCTCGCTTCGCAGCGCCTCAAACCGCCGGCGGGCGTTGAGTTCACGCTCGTCGACAAACTTGATCGCGGCTTCTTTTGTCATCGGACCACTGACAAGCGGGTACGAGCTTTCGCCGATCGTTTCATCGACGAAATAGTCGCCGCGATCGTCGCGGCGCGTGGTCCACTTGAACCGGACGGCGGCGAGCGGGCCGGGCCCGAACTTCGTGTAGCTGTCGTCCTCGGCGGGATCGGAAGAGAGATCGGAAGAAGGGTTAGGCGCGGCCGGCGACGTTGTCAGTATTTCCTCGATCAGGAAAAATCCGGGGCGGTCTGACGTCTCCGATTCGGGGACGCCGCCGTCGTCCCGCTCATCGGAGGTTTCCGGCTCGTCGCCGAGGTTTGCAATCGCCTCGAGAGCGTCGTCGGTCGGATCGGCTTCAGTCACCCGCTATCCCCCATTGAGATGGCGACGGCGCGGTCAAGAGTCCGCAAGTTGCTGACGCGTCCGTCCCCAAGCGCATCTGAATGCATGTATCCAGATGCAAATGGGCGGTTTTTTGTCTTTACGAGGGCGCTGTCCGGCAGCCCCGTACATAAATGGGGTGCGGACCTATCACTTCGCGCAGCCGCCGGGCGCTGTCAGGCGATGGAAATGACTGTCTCTGTTTACGAATCCAGCGAATTCAGATTGATCCTGCCAAAGCAAACAGAAGTCGCTCGAACAGAAAAAAATTTTCGTTTCCGAAGATTGTCGTGTTTCGCGTGGTCAAGGAAACACGAGCGATCTTCGGCCGAATCCTTCAACCGCGCGGCCGCTCGTCGTCTTTCGCGACCTCGATCTCTTTCGGCGCCTCGTCCTCTCTGCGGGTTGGATGAGATCGCACGTAGCGAAAGCTGGCATAAAAGAGCAGGCCGCAGCCAATAATTGCGCCAAACATCAACACGGGCATGGTGTTATTGTGCCTCCAGCCAAATAGAACGATCCTTGCCTGTCGTAAAGGCGACCGGCACCGCCCCCAATCGTACGGTTCTCGATTGCGGAAGACGGTAAGGGCAATATTGGGGTTCGCTGTCTCCGCCGGGAGATGGAGGAAGCAAATAAATTTGGGTCGGGCGAAGTCCGTCCAACGAAGGCCGCTGCCCGAAACGTATAACCGCGGCCGATGGTCTAAGGTGGGGGGCGCCAACCGGCCCAATTACGGGATCCGACTATCGCCGCAGACATTGCGGCGATAGTGGTTTGTCAGGCACTTGGTCGGGGTAGCTATCGCATCTGCATGTTCTGGAGAAGGTCGTCCCCCCGCAGGTTCCGGGTTTTTGCGCTGGGTATTCGGCGGGCAGCCGTGCCGTCTTCGTTACACTTGCCGCTTGTATTTTTGGAGCCGGTGCACTGCCGGCTTCCGTCAGCAGGGCAAACAAAAACGGTTGAGTTCGTGCAGCCGACGAGAGCGTTTCCCTTGATCCCGTAGTTACAGGTTTGTCCTGCGTTATGCATGTTATCGCACGCGGCTACCACTTGACCTACGGGGGCCGCACCCGCGGGGCTTGCAAACATGCCGATCGCAAACGCGAATAAAATAGCGACTGGAGTCTTGTTCATAGAGATCTCCTCATATTCTCTTAAATGGCAAGGATAACGCTGGAATTGTGAGGCTCGCTTGAAATGATATGTGGCGGCCATTGTGAAGGTTGTCCTTCACATTCTACGTCTGACGATTCCGGGCAATAGTTCAAACCAAACATAAAAAAACAACGCAGCAGAAGGCTCTACTGCATTTTCTGATAATCGGCGCGTTCGGATTAACGCTGCTATGTGAGGGTTCGTCGCGAACGCACACGCGATATGTGATGAATTTGTGGGAGACATTTGTCTCGGCGAAGTCGGTTGATTGCTTTATGCTTATTCTTATCCCGCTTCCCGTTCGGACCAGCTACCGCTCAAACCCGAGAGGCGTAATATTTTCTCACTTTTCAAAACCGCCTGCATTGATCATTTTCCGGATCAGGCTTCGTTTAAGATGCTTCCTGCCTTAACCCCATTGCTTCCGCGTTTGCTCTTGAGGCCTATTTGTATACAGGAATTTCTCCCTTGCTCGCCTTTTCCATGTCCGCGACCGCTTCGCGCCAATACGCCACAACAGCGCTCCAATCCGCATCGCGGCGAAGCTCAGGAAAATCTTTCTCGTCAAAGGTCACGTATTTATCGACGATTTCGCGGAGTTTGTCCCGGCTGATGGCGGTCCCGCCGCCGTTTGCGTAGGCATGAAGGTCATGAATCGCGGCGAGTATGTCGTCAGTGAGCAAGGCGGCCGCAAAAACCATTTCAAAGTCCATTTTCAAAATCTCCGAGCAACGTTATCGAGCGACGCTACCGAAAACTTCACGAACTTCAATCTTAGTTTCTCATACAATTCACAGGCGAGCGGATTCAGCGTATGAAGCAACTTGTTCAGGCGCAAGAATCTCATGACCCATCGTTGGCCGTTGCTCTTTGCTACGTTCGCAATAACAGGTGTGATTCTTGGCCGCGCATACGCCGAAGATGCATTGATAAAAAGGGTCAACACAACGTGGCGAGCGCAGGACGGATTGACGATAGATGATGTACTGTCTCACGTTGCCGAGGTCGCCCATTTTGTCCCGAGAGGGTGGGAGACCAACCGAGAGGCCGCGTCCTTTTCGTGGGCCAGGAGTCAAAGCGATACGCTCGACGACGAATACACAATCACATGGGATGTATCGACTGATGGCGCCATGTCAGTCGGACCAGGCTACGCGAAGACGATAGAACTCGGCTGGCGACCCTTTGCGCTGTCTCTAATCGCTAGGGAGGTGGCAGACGGCTACCCGGAACCTAACGTTACCTTCTTACGTGATGCGTCCAATTACGATTTTGTCATTACCGAGCAGGGGGGATTAGGGTCGGGACCCATAAAATTATTCCTTCCGCGCTGAGTTTATGATTCACGGTCTCCGACAGGAGGCCCCTCATGAGTCGCGATTACTTTTGGCTAACGAAGGATCAGTTCGCTCGGCTCAAGCCGCTTCTGCCTAACGATACGCGCGGCAAGCCACGGGTCGATGATCGGCGGATCATCAGCGGCATCATCCAGGTGCTGAAGTCCGGTGGGCGCTGGATCGATGCGCCGGAGGTCTATGGTCCGCGCAAAACACTCTACAATCGCTTCGTCCGCTGGGCAGCGAAGGGTGTATGGGCAGACATATTCCAGGCACTCGCAACGGCCGGCGGACCTCCTGCGCAGGTCCTGATCGATAGCTCGGCCGTGAAGGCGCATCGATGCGCATCTGGCGGCAAAGGGGGGAACATCAGCAGGCCATCGGCCGATCGCGCGGCGGGCGGACCACGAAGATCCATGCTCTGACCGACGCCGAGTGTCGTCCCGTCGCGTTCTTGCTGACCGGGGGTCAGATAGCCGATTGCACCGCTGGAGCGGTTCTGCTCGAAGAAATGCCACGTTCCGCGATCCTGCACGGCGATAAGGGTTATGACAGCGATGCCATCCGCCGACAGGTCGAGGGAAAGGGTGCGATGCCGAACATCCCGCCCAAGGCGAACCGAGGCTGGAAGAATTGCTTCTCGCCCGTCCTCTATCGAAGCCGCAACGCCATCGAGCGCATGTTCTGTCGCCTGAAGGACTTCCGTCGCATCGCCACCAGATACGATCGTCTCGCAATCAATTTCCTCGCAGCCGTCTGCATCGCTGCGGCTGTCAGTTACTGGTTATGAGTCCGGACCCTAGGCAATCTTTTGAACAAAGGACACTGCACAATCGGCAGCCCTGTATTCCTCGACTACGTCGTTCTGCCCGAAAAGATGTCAAAAGATGATCTTTGGCGCCTTCAGCTTCCAGTCGATTGTAAGATTACAGGCCCGTCGTACTTTACGCGCGACGGCATCATTATTTTTACAAAGAAGGATCATGACGCGTGGCAACCTGCCTCGTTTTTTGCTCACCGCATTTCCAAACATCCTGCCGGCCATTGGTTCGAACAGGGGGAAGCAGACGAGAAAAGAACGTTTGATGCTGTCCGCAAAGCGCGCGAGGGAAAACGGCAGCGCTAGCGGCGCAATAACGTAGCGGGAAGTGGGAGCGTTTCAGGAGTGGCTGGAGCCAAGCCGATACCACACACGACTAAAGCACCAGCCACATTACTAGCGAACTGAAGTCAGGGACGACCGGAACGACGAGCGGAATCAGGTGAGGAAAATCGCCATCAAAATGACAATGGTGGCTATGGTCCCTGTAGCAATCGTCCCAATCTTGACGAAGGTCTTGAACTGCTGCTCATGCGCCGGATAATCCATTCCTTCCGACGTCGAGTACACGATCTCGCTATGATCTGACATGTCACGTCTCCCAAAGGCAGGGTTGATCAGCCTCAAAAAAATAGCGCAACTTCAATTACTGTCGATCCTTTGGCGCATCACGATCATGTGACGAGATAATAAGCGGCCAAGTCGTGCCGCCTGCAGATAGTCGCAGCTGTCCTGCGCGAAGACGACGTGGCGTCGGGTTTGATTGGCCGCGCCACTAGCGGAATGTGTACGGGCGCTCGGAAAGAAGCGGAGCGGGCAGGGCGTGGAATATGGGCGGGGGCGTGTGTGTTGAACCTTAGCCTATCAGGCGTGCATCCGTGACGGCGGGCGGCCAGCGGGTGTTCAGATGACGCGAACCCCAAATGAGTGACAGTCCTAAAAGGGATGCGCTCTGCTTGTGGATGGCGCGACTAAGTTGGCCTCATGAAATCGGGCCGACACGAATCATCAGTACCCCTATGTGTGGACGCCAAGCCCACTCTGGGCCACGTCCCGCTCCCAAACTAGCCCGGCGCTTCGTAAGCGCTCAGTTGATCCCCTTGTATCGGGTTAGCATCGAACATGCGAAGAATCCTCCGGTTGTGACGGAGGTTTTGGATGGTGTTAGACGGCAAAAAGGACGTCCATTTGGACGGCTCATCGACTGGAATAGTCAGCCGGCTTGAAGTGCTTGAGGGACCGACGGGGCGGCGCGTACGTTCGGAATCTGAGCGTGCTCGGATCGTTGCCGAGAGTTTATTGCCTGGCGCTCAGGTAGCGGAGGTGGCGCGCAAGCATGGTGCGACGCGCTGGCAGATTTACGACTGGCGCCGACGCTTTCGACAGAGAGGCGGCTTGCCGTCGTGCGACTCTCCGACGACAAGCTTCGCACCGCTGGTTGTGGAAGAGCCGTTAGACGAGCGTCACGTTCCGATGGTCAAGATTGAGATTGCGATCGGTGACATCGTCGTGCGGACGGACGCGGCGATCGGCGAGAAGCAACTATCACAGGTGATCCGCGCGGTGCGGACGTCACGATGATCGCTGCTGGCGCGGAGTTGAAGATTTACATCGCGACGCGGCCTGTCGACTTCCGCTGTGGTCACGATGGGCTTGCGGCGAAGGTGCAGGAGATGCTTGGTCTCGACCCGTTCTGCGGCGCGGCGTTCGTGTTCCGATCGAGGCGAGCGGATCGGATCAAGATTTTGGTCTGGGATCGCACGGGCCTGGTGTTGGTGCACAAGCGGCTCGAAGGCTGCAAGTTCGTGTGGCCGACGATTGCGGATGGCGTGATGCGGGTATCGCCGGCGATGTTTGCGGCCTTGTTTGAAGGTTTGGACTGGAGGCTGGTCCGTCCGGAGGAAGCACGGCGTCCGCAAGCGGCGGGATAACTGCGGCAGAGTGACTCGGGACGCTCTTTGCGCATGGCGAGAACGGCGGCGATGTGCTGGAAATAGCGCATGAACACCGCGGCGCTGCGCGACGAGAACGAACGCCTGAAGGCGCTTTTGGCGCAAACGCAAGCGACGTTGGGCGAGCATCAGGCGGCGCTGGCAACGTCGGAAGAGGCGCGGCGCCGGCTGGAGGTTATCCTCGGAGAACTTCGCCGCGAGAAGTTCGGCGCGAAGTCCGAGAAGCTGCGGCCTGATCAATATCATTTGCCGCTCGAAGACGTCGAGATCGCGCAAGGCGTCCTGGACGCGGCGCAGGAGAACGCGGCAGCGATTATCCAGGGCCGATCGCGCGGCGCATCAGATCAAGCCCGTCATCGCAATCGGGGCTGCCTGCCTGCGCATTTGCCGCGGGTGGAGCGGATCATCGAGCCTGCGAGCACGCTGTGTCCCTGCGGCTGCGGCGCGATGACGAAGATCGGCGAAGACGTCAGCGAGCGTCTCGACGTGATCCCGGCGCAATGGCGCGTGCTGGTCACGCGTCGTCCAAAATATGCTTGCCGCCGCTGCTCGGGCGCGGTCGTTCAGGCGCACGCGCCGGAGCATGTCGTGCCTGGCGGACTGCCGACCGAAGCGGCCATTGCGCAAGTGATCGTCGCCAAGTTCGGCGATCATACGCCGTTTTACCGGCAGGCCGGGATCTACGCGCGACAAGGGATCCGGCTCGACCGGGCGACGCTGGGGAACTGGTCCGGCCGCGCCTGCTTCCATCTCCAGGCTGTTGGGGATCGGATGCGCCGCCAACTGGCGGCGGCGGATCGCCTGTTCATGGACGAGACCACGGCGCCGGTGCTTGCTCCCGGGCGCGGCCAGACGAAGAAAGGCTTCTTCTGGGCTATTGTCTCCGACGACCGCGGCCACAGCGGCCCAAGTCCGCCGATCGTGCTGTTCCGATATGCGTCCGGACGCAGCGGCGCTTTCGCCAGGCAGTTCCTGGACGGCTTTAACGGGCGCTTCCTGCAATGCGACGCATACGAGGGCTATGATCGGCTGACCGGCGTTGCGCGACCGCAAGGCCCCTGGACGCTCGTGCATTGCTGGAGTCATCTGCGTCGGCGCTTCGTCAAGCTGGCGCGCAACAGCAGATCGCCGATCGCCGAAGACGCGGTCCGGCAGATTGCGCTTCTCTATGCCATCGAAGCCACGGTGCGCGGCTCATCGCCGGACATCCGACTGGCCGCGCGCAAGGAGCATTCGCGGCCTGTCGTTGCTGCTTTGAAGCCGTGGTTCGAGAAACAGCTGTCGATGATCTCCAGCAGCTCGACACTCGCCCAGGACATCCGCTACGCGCTCAATCATTGGCCGGGGCTGACCCGCTTCCTCGAAGACGGACGTCTCGAGCTCGACACCAATCCGGTCGAAAACGCCATCCGGCCGGTGTGCCTGACCAGAAAAAATGCGCTATTTGCTGGTCATGAAGTTGGAGCCGAGAATTGGGCTTTGCTGGCGTCGATCGTAGCCACCTGCAAGCTCAACGACGTCAACCCCGTCGCCTACATCGCCGAAACACTCGAGGCAATCATCGCCGGCCATCCTCAAAGCAAAATCGAAGACCTCATGCCCTGGAGATTCCGCAAAACGTCAAGCCCACATCAATGGGGCAGCGGTTGAGCGCTTACGGCGCTTCACGGTGTCGGGCCTTTTTACCGATCCCCGTCAATTTCCGGTTTGCCCGCCACTTATGCCCTTCTTGCTTTCGGGGTTGCCGATCGAATCGGCGGGTCATCCTTGCCGAGGGGAGCTTTTGCAAGGACATGCGCGCAAGGAAAACGAGCGGGTGCCATGTTCGCCAGCTTGGAAGGACTCCTTTGCGCACTGAGCTGTTCACTTCGTCGGACGGCGTACGTCCGTAGCCGACTCCAATGCCGCCGACCGCTACTGCCTGTGCATGATTGATAGCTGCAGCAGCTGGGAATGACCTTCAGCCCTTTGACCCGCTGGGCTACCATAATCCGCTGCGAGTTCCGCAGCACCGATTACAAAGCCAGGAAATCTCGATGAACAAATTTGTCCAGCTCACTGACGCCACCACCGGCCACGATATCTTCGTCAACGTGCCTCACATCATCGCGGTTACGCCTACTTCTGCAGACCGAACGCAAACGTGGATTCACACGGCTAATCCCCAAAATCCGACGTACACGATCGACGAGAACGTCGACGCAGTGATGCAGAAGCTAGGCGGTTAGCGATTACCCTTCAGCAGCGGGAAGCACCTGCGAATCATTGGTGGATTAGCGTCACTGTGATGTCAGCCAACCCTTTGACTCAGACGCTGTGTGGTACGCGAGCGCCGCGATCGAAAGCAGGCGTCACCTCGCAAGCAAGTGCAGTATTTATCGCTAAATAACTGAAACTATTGTAAATTACGGACGATGGTAACAAGACTGGCGGAAGGGGTGGGATTCGAACCCACGGTACCCTTGCGGGCACGCCGGTTTTCAAGACCGGTGCCTTAAACCACTCGGCCACCCTTCCGTCTCAGGAATTTTGACCGCTTAGCGCACGCCTCGTCGTAGCGCAATGTGAATAGGTTTTCTACGGATTGATCACGGCAGGACAATTCTATCCGCGATACGGACTGGGTTGGTTCAAAGGTCGAGCCCGGATACACCGACGAGACAGGTCACACCGCCGTCGATTTCCAGCCGAAAATCAGCTTCAACAATATAAAA
Organism: Nitrobacter sp. JJSN; assembly: GCF_051912485.1. Classification (GTDB taxonomy): domain Bacteria; phylum Pseudomonadota; class Alphaproteobacteria; order Rhizobiales; family Xanthobacteraceae; genus Nitrobacter. Next base: position 1,533,744 of record NZ_CP196822.1, read on the forward strand.
TAGAAGATTTTACAGATGCATACTTAGTTATTCTGATTTTTGCCTTTAGCTGATCGCCAGGCTCGATTTTCGCCTTTAAATTAAATGGGTCAGGGTTTGATGCATCTCCGCGGGGTGGGGGGCGACGCGCTCTTGCGAAAGGTGAGAATGCGGCCCGACGCTGTCTTAAACTCCATGGGCATTTGTGTTTCGTTAGGCTGGCCACGATAGAATGCACCCCGCCGGAAGAGCGTGGGGTTGCACCACATCACGATCGTGATGGCGCTTGAATCCGGACTAGCGTGCGTGCGTCCATACAAAACAATGAACTCATCGATGGAAGATCGCCGCAAACATCCGCGCGTCGAGATCGACGAACCGGCTTACATTGCCGCTGGCGGATGGAGCATGCGGTGCCGGCTCTTGAATGTGTCCTCGGAGGGAGCTGCCATCGAAGTCCCGGATCCGACTTTTGTCCCGTCGCATTTCCAACTCATGACCGAGAAGGATCGCGTGATTCGGCGCTGCCAGGTGATCTGGATCAAGAAGAACCGGGTCGGAGTAACCTTCGATCAGTCCAGCGCGGAGGTCGACCCGATCGTGCCGGGAAGCAAGCTTTGATTTACCACGCATTTCGTCAATCACAGGCTCTCCCCATTTCCGCCGTGTTTGCACGGAGATATGCTCATGGCTTGGTAAGGTGCGGGCCGCCGTTATCATGCTGACCGGCGCTACGATGCGTTGCATGGCGCTCGGGAATGGGTCTTGGGGACGGATGGGGAAACCAGATTCAGATCAAATTGGACGTGCTGCACGCGCTGTGGCGGTTGCAGGCGCATGCCTCATGCTGGCCAGTTGCGGCTCATCGGGCAAACTCAGCCGGATTGATCCAAAATATGGAGTTTCGACCAGTCCACGGGTCGTCGCCTTCGGCGAGTCGGTCCCGAAAGGGGGCGGGACCTACCGGGTCGGCAAACCCTATACGGTCGCGGGACGGGTCTACGTTCCCGAGGAAAACACGCATTACCGTGCTCAAGGGCTCGCTTCCTGGTACGGCGACGACTTCCATGGCCGTCTGACCGCCAACGGTGAGGTTTTCGACATGGCCTCGCTGTCAGCCGCCCATCCGACACTTCCTTTGCCGTGTTACGCGCGAGTGACTAACATGAGTAACGGCAAATCCCTCGTCGTACGCGTCAACGACCGCGGGCCTTATCACGGCAACCGGTTGATCGACGTTTCGAACAAGGCTGCTGAGTTGCTGGAGTTCAAGCGGAATGGTGTCGCCCGGGTGCAGGTCGAATATGTCGGACGTGCGCCGCTTGAAGGTTCGGATGACCGGCAATTGATGGCGACACTGCGAACCGGCGAACCGGCTCCCTCGCCATCCACGGTGAGGATCGCGTCGGCGCGGCCGTTCGTGCCCGAACTCGCGCCGTCCGAACGCGCGATCCGCGGTGATGTTCCGACACCGGATGGCCGGCCCTATACGCTCGGACATACCTCGATGGACACCGCCTCGATCAATGCGACGTCCGAAATGTCGGCGTCCGGCCGCGTCCGGCCGCACCCGCAGATGCGAGACAAGCCGCGGGCGGTGTCCTACGACGCCAGCAATGATGACGCGACGGGTGATGTCCGCCCGGTCGCCGCTTATGCGCCCATCGACCCGCGTGGACCGAGCGAACTGCTCTCGGGACGCGGACTCTATTAAGCGCCGCTCATCTGCAACCGGTCAGTCAGCCGTATCGAATGCCCCAACGCGCCTTGGGCGCGGCCGTGTTGTTCGCGATGGCCCCAACTGTTATAGCGTTTTCGAGCGAAGCATGTTCTCGGGCCTGACCCGAGGATGGATACCGGTTCGCGTAAAGAAAACGCGTCAAAACAATATGCTGAGAGCATGGCTTTGATTCCATCAAAGCCGCAATAGCTCTAGAACGTCCTATTCGGAACGCGGCGCATGACAACCAGATCTTCCACGCCGGACAGACGCCTTGGGTTAGCCTGGCACGGTCTGATGGCCGCCGTCGTGGTCCTCGCGATCGGCCTCGATGGCGTCGCGCTGGCTGCCAACAACAGCGTGCAGGGCGCCAAGAAGGAAGAGGTCTACGAAACCAACGCCCCGACCGCAATTCTGGTCGAGGCCAACAGCGGCAGCGTGCTGTTCGAAAAGAATGCGGATGAGCTTCGGGCGCCATCCAGCATGATGAAGCTGATGACGGTGGAGGTGGTGTTTAACGCCATCCGGAAAGACGAGATCAAGCTTACCGACGAGTTCCTCATCAGCGAAAACACCTGGCGCAAGGGCGGGGCGCCCGCTGGCGGATCGACCATGTTCGCGGCGATCAACAGCCGTGTTCCCGTCGACGACCTCCTGCATGGCGCGATCATCCAGAGCGGCAACGACTCCTGCATGGCGCTGGCAGAGGGTATCGCAGGTAACGAGAGCGCCTTCGCGACAAAGATGACAGCGCGGGCGCGGGAACTGGGGATGACCCGCTCGACCTTCGCCAATTCCAACGGCCTGCCCGATCCCGGCAACAAGATGACGGTCCGTGAGCTTGCTACGCTGGCGCGCCATATCATCCTGACGTATCCGGATTTCTACAAACTGTTCGGCGAGCGCGAATTCACCTGGAACAAGATCCGCCAGTTCAACCGCAACCCGCTGCTCACCGCGATGGACGGGGCTGACGAACTCAAGACCGGCTACACCAAGGAGGGTGGCTACGGCATGGTCGGCTCGGTCGCCCAGAATGGCACGCGGCTGATCGTCGTGGTGAACGGCCTCGAGAGCGCGGACGACCGCGCGGCCGCAGCCAAGAAGCTGCTGGAATGGGGTTTTCGGAATTTTGAGGTCCGAACCTTGTTCGCCGCGAAACAGCCGATCGGCTACGCCAAGGTGTTTGGCGGCGACAGCGGCTCCGTTCGGGTCGCCGCATCGGAACCGGTTCAGGTCATGGTTCAGAAGAACGGCAGCGACAAGCTGCTCGCGCGCATTGTCTATACCGGGCCGGTGCGTGCGCCGGTCGCGCCGGGGCGGCCCATCGGCGTCATCAAGGTGTGGCGCGGCAAGGAAGTCGCGGTCGAAACGCCGGTTCATGCCACGGACGCCGTGGGTGTTGGCTCGACCATGCGCCGCGCGATGGACGGGGCGATGGAGCTTGTCGTCGGGATGGTGCGCTCGGGCGCCGAGAAGCTCTGATGACCGAGACCGCGCCCAAAGTGGGCCCACTGCGAGGGCGCTTCATTACCTTCGAAGGCGGCGAGGGGTCCGGCAAATCGACGCAGATCAAACTCCTCGCCGAGCGCCTCGATGCGGCGAAGTTGCAGGCTATCGTTACGCGCGAACCCGGCGGATCGCCGGGCGCCGAAATCATCCGCCACCTGGTGCTGTCCGGCATGGGAAAAATGCTTGGCGCGTATGCGGAAACCTTGCTGTTTGCAGCGGCGCGCGACGACCACGTGCATACGGTCATCAAGCCCGCGCTGGAGCAGGGGATATGGGTGCTGTGTGACCGCTTTGCGGATTCGACCCGCGCCTATCAGGGCAGGCTGGGGAACGTGTTGCCCGGCGTGCTGAACGCGATGGAGCGCGTCACCATTGGCGATCTCAAGCCTGACCTGACCGTGATCCTCGACGTCCCGGTAGAGGTCGGGATGCAGCGCGCCGCCGCTCGCCGCGGCAGCAATGCGCCCGACCGGTTCGAGGCCGAGGACGTTGCGTTTCACCAGAAACTCCGCGACGCCTATCGGGACATCGCCGCCAGCGACCCCCAACGCTGCGTGGTGATCGACGCCAACGCTGACGTCAATACCGTCGCCGCGGGAGTGTGGACGGCACTGCGCGACCGCGTGCTGACGGCGGACCCCGCCAAGAACGTCAAACGCGCATGATCGCCCGCTCCACCGCCGCGGAAACGTCGGTCCTCCATCCGCGCCAAACCACCACGCTTTTCGGTCATGACGAGGCGGAGCGAACGTTGCTCGACGCCTACCGTGGCGGCCGCATTCCGCACGCGTGGCTGATCGGTGGCGCACTGGGGATCGGCAAGGCGACGCTGGCCTACCGCATGGCGCGGTTTGTGCTTGCGTACGGCGATCCCGCCATGTCGCAGGTGCAATCGGCGAAAACGCTCGAACTGGACCCGATGCATCCGGTTGCCCGCCATGTCGCGGCCGACACGCATGGCGGACTCCTGACGCTGGAGCGGACGCCTAACGAAAAGGGCGTGATGCGCACGGTTATCAGCGTCGAGCAGACCCGGGAGACAATCGCCTTCTTCGGCTCGACCGCGGCCGTGGGCGGCTGGCGGGTGTGCATCGTCGATACCGTCGACGAACTCAACCCCAACGCTGCCAACGCGCTGCTCAAGGTGCTCGAGGAGCCGCCGCGCCAGTCGCTGTTTCTGCTGGTCAGCCACGCGCCGGCCCGGGTGTTGCCGACGATCCAGTCGCGCTGCCGCAAGCTGATGATGCGGCCGCTGGCGACCGACGATGTGATCCGGGCAGCCGCCGAAGCAGCGCAGATCGAGTTTGACGATGCATCATTGCGGGACGCCGCCGACGCGGCGGAAGGAAGCGTGGCGCGAGCGCTGGCTCTCGCGGGAGGCGGCGCGCTGAAGCTTCATCAGCGGACGACGGCGTTGTTGGACGGCCTTCCGCAGGTCGACCCGCGCGAACTCCACGCGCTGGGCGATGCGCTCGGCGGCAGCGATCGCGCCGCGCTCGGTGCCTTTGTCGACAGTGTTGACTGCTGGATCGGCGAGCGTTTCCGCGCCGGCGATGCGAACGCCAATCTTCCTCGTCTTGCACGGCTCGCGGAGGTATGGGAAAAGATCAACAACGCCGCGCGCGAGACGGAGACCTACAATCTCGAGCGAAAACCACTGGTTTTTTCGGTGTTTGGGCTTCTTGCAGAAGCAACGCGATAAACCGCTCCGACAAGTGATCGTTCCCGACTGTCCAGCCTGAATCATAAGGAATTGTGGTGGCTCCCGCTAAGAAGAAACCGGCCAAGAAATCCCGCGTGAAGGCACGCAAGCCGCGCCGCGCCGTCGCCGGCCGCGCCCCGGTCGCGAAGACGCGTAGCAAGAAGGCAGTCACCCGAAAGACCAGCAAGCGAAAAACAAGCGCAAAGAAGACGACAAAAGCGCGGGCGCCGAAGAAGGCCAAAAAGATAGCAAAGAAGGCAGTGAAGCGAGCGGCCAAAAAACAAGCAGCGACAAAAACTCCAAAGAAGGCTAGGGCGAAAAAGACGGCGAAAAAGGCCACGGCAAAACGGTCCGTCGCAAAGCGTCCGACCAAGGCTGCAAAGCCGGTAGCACCGCGCCGGCTCCGTGCGACAGCGACACCGGCGCCTTCGAGCGTCACGCCGGCCCGCACCAACACTTTCTACATCACGACGGCGATCGTTTATCCGAACGGTGCACCGCATATCGGGCACGCCTATGAGGCGATTGCCACGGACGCGCTGGCGCGTTTCCAGAGGCTCGACGGCAAGGACGTATTCTTTCTGACCGGCACCGACGAGCACGGGCAGAAGATGGTACAGACCGCGCAGCGGGAAAACATATCCGCGCTTGAACTCGCGACACGAAACGCCGAATTGCTGCGGAAGCTCGACGAGACGCTGAACATTTCATTCGATCGCTTCATCCGCACCTCTGAACCTGCGCACCATCGTTCCGTTCAGGAAATCTGGAAGCGTATGGAAGCGAATGGCGACATTTACCTGTCGAGCTACGCCGGCTGGTATTCGGTGCGCGACGAAGCCTATTACGCGGAGGACGAGACGGTCGTTGGCGAGGACAATGTGCGTCGCGGCCCGCAGGGTACGCCGGTCGAGTGGGTCGAGGAAAAGAGCTATTTCTTTAAGCTGTCGGCCTACCAGGACAGGCTGCTGGCGCTGTACGAAAGTCAGCCGGACTTCGTAGGTCCGGATTCCCGCCGCAATGAAGTCGTCAGTTTCGTGAAGGGCGGTCTGAAGGATCTGTCGATCTCGCGCACCACCTTCGACTGGGGCGTCAAGGTGCCCGACGATCCCGAACACGTCATGTACGTCTGGGTCGATGCGTTGACAAACTACGTCACCGGCGTCGGTTTTCCGGACGAGAGCGACAGGAACTGGCACTACTGGCCGGCTGACGTGCACATCATCGGCAAGGACATCATTCGCTTCCACGCCGTTTACTGGCCGGCTTTCCTGATGTCGGCGGGCATTCCGTTGCAGAAGCGGGTCTACGCGCATGGCTTTCTCTTCAACCGCGGCGAGAAGATGTCGAAGTCGGTGGGCAACGTCGTCGATCCCTTCAACCTCGCCGAACAATACGGCGTCGATCAGGTGCGCTACTTCTTCCTGCGCGAGGTGCCCTTCGGGCAGGACGGCAGCTACAACCACGAGGCGATCGTAGCGCGCATCAATGCCGACCTCGCCAACGACTTCGGCAATCTCGCGCAGCGCTCGTTGTCGATGATCGCGAAGCAGCACGACGGAGTTCTGCCGGAGCCCGGCGACTTCAGCGATACCGACAAGGCGATCCTCGCGCAGGCCGACGGCATGGTTGCGATCGCGCGCGAGGCGATGAGTGCGCAGCAGATTCATCAGGCATTGAACGCGGTCTGGGCCGTTGTCGCCGAGGCCAACCGTTATTTTGCTGGCGAAGCGCCGTGGGTGCTGGCCAAGACCGACCCGGCGCGGCAGAAGACGGTGCTGTATGTGACGGCGGAAGTGGTGCGCCAGATCGCTATCCTGGCGCAGCCCGCGATGCCCGCGGCATGTGCGAAGATGCTCGACATTCTCGGCATTCCCGCGGACGAACGGAATTTCGCGATGCTTGGCGGTCACGTCCGCATCAAGCCGCGTACGGCGTTGCCGGCACCAGCCCCGGTGTTTCCGCGCTATGTCGAACCCTCTGTGACCTGACCGCAAATCGCCGATGCTCGTCGATAGCCACTGCCACCTCGATTTCCCCGATTTCGCCGATGATCTCGACGGAATCGTTTCGCGCGCGGCGGCGGCGGGCATCGGGCGCATGGTGACGATCTCGACTCGGGTGAGGGAGCAGGAGAAACTACTCGCGATTGCGGAGCGCTTTCCAAATGTCTACTGTTCGGTCGGTACCCATCCGCATCACGCCGATGAAGAGGACGGCATTCCGACCGACGAACTTATCGCGCTGACGCAACCCCCGAAGGTCGTCGCGCTGGGAGAAGCGGGGCTCGATTACTTCTACGACAACGGCTCGCGCGACGCACAGGCGCGGGGATTTCGCACCCACATCGCCGCTGCCCGCGCCACCGGTTTGCCACTGGTGATTCACACCCGCGAGGCCGACGAGGATTGCGGCCATATCCTCGAGGAGGAAATGGCGAAGGGCGCGTTTCGCGCCGTGCTGCATTGCTATACCGGCGGCCGCGAGCTCGCGATGAAGGCGGTCGCGCTCGGATTGTATATCGGCTTCACCGGAATTCTGACCTTCAAGAAATCCGATTCGTTGCGCGCGCTCGCCGCGGAACTGCCGAAGGACCGCATTCTCGTTGAGACCGACGCGCCATATCTTGCGCCCGGCAAATTTCGCGGCAAGCGTAACGAGCCCTCCTACGTCGTCGAAACCGCGAAGGTGCTGGCCGATGTGCGCGGCGTTTCGCTCGAGGAGATCTCACGGCAGACCACGGAGAATTTCTTCCGGCTATTCTCCAAAGTGCCGCGTGTGGAGGCAATGGCATGACGGTGACGCTGACCATTCTTGGCTGTGGATCATCTGCCGGCGTACCACGCCCGGCGCTGGGCTGGGGCGCCTGCGATCCCACCAATCCGAGGAACCGCCGCCGCCGCTGCTCGCTGCTGGTGGAGCGGGCGTCGGAGCAGGGGACAACGCGTATCCTGATCGATACATCGCCGGACCTGCGCGAGCAGTTGATCGATGTCAATGTCGATCACCTCGATGCCGTGTTTCTCACGCACGAACACGCGGACCAGACTCACGGAATCGATGACCTCCGCTCGGTCGTGCTGCATCAGCGCCGTCGGATTCCGGTATATCTTAATCAATCGACGTCCAAGGAAATCCTGTCGCGCTTTTCATACTGCTTCGTGTCTCCCGAAGGCAGCGGCTATCCGCCGATTCTGGACAGCCTCTCCATCGAGGCGGGCGAAAGCCAGGCGATCGACGGCAAGGGCGGCGCGCTCACGCTGTCGGCATTTGTCGTGCAGCACGGCAACATCCCGGCGCTGGGCTATCGGATCGGCAACGCCGCCTATACGCCCGACGTGCATGACATTCCGCATGAAAGTTGGCAGGCGCTGCAGGGCCTCGACCTGTGGATCGTCGACGGGTTGCGGTACGCGCAACATCCCAGCCATTTCAGCGTCGCGGATGCGCTGTCGTGGATCGACCGCTTCAAGCCGAAGCGCGCCGTCATCACCAACATGCATTCTGATCTGGACTACGAGGCGCTGCGCCACGAGCTGCCGGCTCATGTCGTGCCGGCCTATGATGGGATGCGGCTTGAGGTTGGCGGCCCCAGCCTTATCTCAACGCTCGAATAGCAAGATTGGGCTGTCAGGATACGGCTCAAGCCAAGATCGCCTTCGCCGAATTGACCTGATTTCGCAGCAGGAACTTCTGGATCTTGCCGGTCGAGGTCTTCGGAATCGTCCCGAACACCACAGCCTTTGGCGTCTTGAATCCCGGCATGTGCTCGCGGCAATAGGCGATAATCTCCGTCTCCGTGGCGCGCGCACCGTCCTTCAGTTCGACGAAGGCGCAAGGCACCTCGCCCCACTTGGCGTCGGGCTTGGCGACGACGGCGGCGAACAGCACCGCCGGGTGCTTGTAAAGGATGTCCTCGACCTCGACCGAGGAGATGTTCTCGCCGCCTGAAATGATGATGTCCTTGGAGCGGTCCTTGATGATGACGTAGCCCTGCTCATCGAGCACTCCAAGATCGCCGGTATGAAACCAGCCGCCGGCGAAGGCTTCCTTGGTCGCCTTCTCGTTCTTGAGATAGCCCTTCATCACGATGTTGCCGCGGAACATGACCTCGCCGATGGTCTCGCCGTCGCGCGGCACCGCGCGCATCGTTTCGGGGTCAAGGACGGTGATGGCCTCCTCAAGCGGATAGGACACGCCCTGTCGTCGCTTGAGCTGCGCGCGCTGGTCGCCGGGAAGGGTGTCCCAGCCCGGCTGTTCGGCACAGACGGCGGCGGGACCGTAGGTCTCGGTCAGCCCATAAACATGAGTGAGCTTGATGCCGATGCTCTCCGCGCCCTCGAGCACGGCGACCGGCGGTGCCGCACCGGCGATCAGCCCGACGATCGGACGGGCGGCATTGCCCTTGGGAGCGCCGGGCGCGTTGATCAGGGTGTTGTAGACGATCGGCGCGCCGCACATGTGGGTGACGCCGTGCTGTGCGATCAGCTCGAAAATCCTGGCGGATTCTACCTTGCGCAGGCAGACGTTCACACCTGCCGTTGCGGCGATGCTCCACGGGAAGCACCAGCCATTGCAGTGGAACATGGGCAGCGTCCAGAGATAGGAAGGATGTTGCCCCAGGCCGCCGGCCAGAATGTTGCTGACGGCATTGAGATAGGCGCCGCGGTGGTGGGTGACGACGCCCTTGGGATTGCCCGTGGTGCCGGAGGTGTAGCTGAGCGCGATTGCGTCCCATTCGTCCTGCGGCGGCACGGCGACGAAAGCCGGATCGCCTGCAGCGACAGCCGCTTCGTATTCGATCTCCCCGATCCGTTTGCCGCCTGAAAAGGCCGCGTCGTCGACGTCGATAACGAAGGGTTTTGGGCCGGTCATCAGCGTCAGCGCCTCGGCGATGACGCCGGAGAATTCCGGATCGAGCAGAATGACCTTGGCGCCGCCGTGATCCAGCATGAAGGCGAGCGAGGCCGGCTCGAGGCGGATATTGAGCGGGTTGAGAATGGCGCCGGTCATCGGCACCGCGAAATGCGCTTCGTTCATCGCCGGGATGTTCGGCAGCATCGCCGCAACGGTATCGCCGTGCCCGATTCCGCGTCCGGCGAGATAAGATGCAAAGCGCCGGCAGCGCTCGTAGGTCTCAGCCCAAGTGAAGACGCGCCCTTCGTAGACCGCGCTCGGCAGACCGGGATACACCGCCGCGCTTCGTTCGAGGAAGCTCAGCGGCGACAGCGGCACGAAGTTGGCGGCGTTTTTGTTCAGACCGACATCGTATTGATTTTTGATCATATGCGTTACCCTTCAAGATCTTGCGAAGGATTTTTTGTTTTCCGCTCTACCTTTATCAGAAATTGGAGATAGAAGGCCGACCAACTCACTGTAATCTATCTCAGAAAGCCAATCGAAATCCATGGAAACGCTGCGACGGCGGTTAAACCAATTAATAGCGCGAGCATGTAACCCCAGATTGGCCTGATCCCCTCGGCAGGATCAACGCGACCGATAGCGCAGGCCGCATAATAGCCCACACCGAAAGGCGGCGCGAACAGGCCCATGCCCATGGCGAGGATGATGACCATCGCGTAGTGGACCTCGTGAACCCCGACAGCCTTGGCGATGGGGAACAGCAGCGGGCCGAACAACACGACGGCGGGAATACCTTCAAGCACGCTGCCAAGAATAGTGAAGGCCACAATCGAGACGGCGATGAACGTTGCGCCGCCCCCCGGCAGGCCGGTCATCGCGGCAGCTAGCGTTCGTGAAAAGCCCGACTGTGTCAGCCCCCAGGCCATTCCGGTCGCCGCTCCGATGATGAGCAAGATTGCACCCGAGAGCGAGGCGGTTTCAATCAGCATCGGCAGCATTCGGCGCCAGTCGAACTGACGGTAGAGCAGCAGGCCGGCCAGAACCGCATAGACGATGCCGATGGTCGAGACCTCCGTTGCTGTGGCAATTCCCTCGACGACGGCCGCCCGGATCACGAACGGCAGCGCCAGTGCGGGCAGGGCGACGACGAACGTCCGTACTATCTCGCCAACCCCTGCCTTTTTGACGTGGCTCAGGTCGTCGCCACGATGCCGCCACCACACAAGCGCCGACAACGTGGTCGCCAGCACGATGCCGGGAAGCAGGCCGCCGGTGAACAGCGCCGCGATCGATACGCCGGTCACCGAGCCGACTGTGATCAGCACCAGACTCGGCGGAATGGTTTCGGTTTGGGCGCCGGTAGCCGCGAGCAGGGCGACGAGATCGCCCGGTTTGGCTCCGCGTTTCTTCATCTCCGGAAACAGTACGGGCGCCACGGCCGCCATATCCGCGGCCTTGGCCCCGGAAATGCCTGACACCAGATACATCGCCCCGACCAGCACGTAATGCAGACCGCCGCGAACGTGACCCAGCAGGCTGGCAAGAAACGCCACCATGGCGCGCGCCATCCCGGTCATTTCAATCAGCAGGCCGAGGAAAACGAACAGCGGAACGGCGAGCAGGATGAGGTGGCTCATGCCCTCGTCCATCCGTCCGACCAGCACCATCAACGGCGTCCGCGTGGTCAGTGCGAGGTATCCGTAGATCGCAAGGCCAAATCCGAATGCGATCGGCACGCCGGCGAATACGCAAAATCCGGCCACGCCGACGAAGAAGATCACGAGGTTCAGGTTTCCCAACGGCCGCAGCCACGGCTGCATCAGCCAGAATGCGAGAACGATGACAGCGACCGTCGCGGCAGCCCCGAGCAGGGTCCGCATATTACCGGTGCGCAGGAGCCGTAGCAGGGCGAAGATGGCCATCAGGCCGATTCCGATCGGCAGTGCCGTGGCGCGCCACATATTGGAGATCTGCAACGCCGGCGTGATGATGAAGCTTTCCTCGTAGGCATAGTCCCACGACGGCCGGACGATCAGGAGCAGGAAGGCGAGGGCCGCGCAGGTGGCAATCATATCGAGGAACGCACGTTGCGCGGTGTTGGCTCGCGCAACCAATGCGGTCATGCGCATATGCTCGCCGCGGCGGAACGCCGTGACCGCCCCCAGCATCGCCAGCCAAAGGAACAGGATCGACGCCAGTTCATCGGACCAGATGAGGGGCTGATGCAGCAGATAACGAAAAACCACGCCCGCGAACAACACGACGATTTCCGTCACGACGAGCGCGGCGGCCGGCACTTCAACGAGATATCCGAGATATTTGTCGAGCGAGGCTCCGAGCGAGCGCCGGCGCGAGAAGTTCGGCGTTCCCGCGTCAGCCGTCGTCGTGCCTTCGACGCGAGCCATCTCAACCCCTTGGTCCGAACGCCGGGCCTTTATGCCAGTTTGCCGACCGACTTCTCCAGCAACGACCACGCCTCATCGCCGTATTTGCCTTTCCATTCGGAATAGAAACCGGCGGAATGCAGCTTGTCGCGGAACGGGGCGAGTTCAGGCTGATTGAAGATCAGCCCCTTGCTGGTGAGATCGGCCTTGACCGTCGTATTCAGCTTTTCGATATCCTCACGTTCATTGACCGCCGCCGCATTGATGTTCCGCGCGACGATGGTGCGGATGTCGGCCGGAAGCGCCTCCCATGCACGGCGATTGGCCAGGAACCAGAAGCCGTCCCACATGTGGTTCGTCAGCGAGCAGTATTTTTGAACCTCATACAACTTGGCGGTCGAAATCAGCGCGAGCGGGTTTTCCTGACCTTCGACGAGTTTCGTCTGCAGAGCCGAATAGACCTCGTTGAAGTTGATCGAGGTAGGCGAGGCATCGAATGCCTTGAACATCGAGGTCCAGAGCGGCGATACCGGCACGCGTATTTTGAATCCCTTGAAGTCACCCGGTCCGCTGATTGGTTTGATCGACGACGTCGTCTGCCGGAATCCGTTGTCCCAGATCTTGTCCATCACCACGAGATTGGACTTGGTAATCTCGCCGCGAATATATGCGCCGAGTTCGCCGTCCATGGCCTTCCAGACCGTCGCGTAATCCGGAAACGCGAACCCGATGCCGTTGATCGATGCCACCGGAATCAATGCGGCCAGGATCAGGCCCGATAACGTGAAAAATTCAACGCCGCCGGAACGGATCTGGCTGAGCGAATCGGTATCCGAACCGAGCTGGTTGCCGGGAAAAATCTGCAGATCGAAGCGCCCGTCGGTCTCGGCCTTGATCGCCGCCGCCATTTCTTTGGCGCGCACGTTCAGCGGGTGCGACTCGGGCAGGTTGTTGGCGTACTTGTAAGAAAACTCGGCTTTCTGCGCGAGCGCCACGAACGGCGCTCCGACGCTGCCCAGGGCAATTGTCGCCGCCGACGCCTTCAGCACTGTACGACGCGAAAAGCCCATCTGAACCGCTCCTTGTCGTTTGTCATTGTCCAGCAAGTCCACGATACGAAGCGTCCCGCGCTCGGTCATCACTCTGCGAGTCACCGGGTCAGGTTTTCGCACAGATACCCAGCAAGCCACAGGCCAAGCAGCGTTGGTCCTGTGAGGACAATCCCGAGCGCGGATGAGATGTCGATCTCAGCGTAGTTTGAAACAAATGCCGCCAAGTCTTTGCAATCTTAGCTACAATAAATATTCCATAATATACCTTATGCGAATTATAGATGTAGGTGCGGTATGGGAAGGAAAGCCGATGCCCGGTTCAGCGCAAAACGCAAGCACTGACTTCCCTTGCTGGATATTTCGAGACTGGAGCGTCTCCCGGTCGCGCTTCGGGATCGAATTATCCTGCTGTCTCTGACGACGAGTCTGCTGTGGATAGATCGTGCGCCGGCACAGGCTCGGCGTTTTTCCGGAACAGGACATACAGCGCGGGCAGCACCAGCAGTGTCAGGACGGTCGACGAGACGATGCCGCCGATCACGACTGTCGCCAGTGGCCGCTGCACTTCCGCGCCGGCGCCGGTCGCGATGGCCATCGGAACGAATCCGAAGGAGGCGACGAGCGCCGTCATCAGGACCGGTCGCAGTCGGGTCGACGCCCCCTGATACACGGCGTCGAACACCGACTTTCCCTCCCGCCGCAGCCGTTCGATGAAGGCGATGATGACGATGCCGTTCAAGACCGCAACGCCGGACAGTGCGATGAATCCGACGCCGGCGCTGATGGACAGCGGAATGCCACGCAGCAGCAGCGCCAGAACGCCGCCGGTCAGGGCGAGCGGCACGCCACTGAATACCAGCAGCGCATCGGCGATCGATCCGAAGCTCATGAACAACAGCAACAGCACGAGCGCCAGCGCAACTGGCACCACAATAGTCAAGCGTCTGGTGGCTGAAACGAGCTGCTCGAACTGCCCTCCCCAGCCGATCCAATAGCCCGGCGGTAGTTTGACCTTTTCCGCCACCGCCCGCTGCGCGTCGGCCACGAACGATCCCAGGTCCCGCTCGCGAACATTGGCGGTGACGACGATGCGACGCTTGCCGTTTTCGCGGCTGATCTGGTTGGGACCCGGCGCGACATCGACGGTTGCCACCGACGACAGCGGCACGTAACGCATCTGGAGTGCGGACGATGCCGACCATGCGACCCGCGTCGTCTCCGCCGTTGAGGTCTCGACCGGAGGCAGCGGAATGGAGATGGCGCGGATCGATTCCAGACGGCCCCGAAGGTTTTCGGGGAGGCGAACCACGATATCGAAGCGCCGGTCGCCCTCGAAGAGCTTGCCTGCGGTTTTGCCGCCGATCGCGATCTCCACGACGTTCTGGACCTCTGCAGTGCTCAGGCCGTACCGTGACAACGCCCGGCGGTCGAGTTTGACCGTGAGAATTGGAAGTCCGGACACCTGCTCGGTCTTAACATCTGTCGCGCCGGGTATGCTCTTGATCGCGGCCTGCACCTGTTTCGCGACTCCCTGGAGAATGTCGAGATCATCGCCGAAGATCTTGATGCCGACGTCGCTGCGTACGCCTGAGATCAACTCGTTGACTCGCAACTGGATCGGTTGCGAGATTTCGTAGTTGCTGCCGGGAATCTCGTTCGCAGCCTTCTCGACTTCCTCTACCAGTTCGGATTTCAGTTTCGACGGGTCGGGCCACTCCGCGCGCGGCTTGAGCATAACGTAGCCGTCCGACATTGATGGCGGCATCGCATCGGTGGCGATCTCCGCTGTTCCGGTCCGCGCGAAGTAGTCCTTCACTTCCGGAATTTTCCTGATCCGCTTCTCCAGCGCCATCTGGAGGTCGAGCGACTGGGTCAGACTGGTCCCGGGTATTCGGATCGCGGCGATAGCGATATCCCCTTCGTCGAGCGACGGAATGAATTCGCCGCCCATGCGGGTCGCAGCAAAGCCGCTTGCAAGAACGATGACGACAGCCCCGGACACGACCAGATGCCGGTATCGGATCGCGCCATCGAGCAGCGGTAGATAGATCCGCTTCGCTCCCCGCATGAAAATGTTCTCCTTCTCGGAGATCTTTCCGGTCACCACGATCGCCATCGCCGCAGGAACAAAGGTCACTGAGAAGATGGCAGCGCCCAGCAACGCCATCAGCACGGTGAGAGCCATGGGCGTGAACATCTTTCCTTCGACGCCGGTGAGCGTCAGCACCGGAAGGTACACAACCGCGATAATCGTGGTGCCGAACAGGCTGGGTTTGATGACTTCACGGGATCCATCGAGAATCGTCCGCAAGCGTTCCTGGAACGACAGAAGCCGGCCTGCCCTGCGCTGCTCCTCCGCAAGAAGCCGCAGGCAATTCTCGACGATGATCACAGCGCCGTCGACGATGATGCCAAAATCAATGGCGCCGAGGCTCATCAGGTTCGCACTGACTCTCGCTTCGACCATGCCGGTCACCGTGAAGAGCATGGCGAGAGGAATCACGCACGCCGTCACGATGGCCGCGCGAATGTTACCGAGAATGAGGAACAGCACAGCGATGACGAGGAGCGCGCCCTCGATCAGGTTTTTCTGGACAGTTCTGATGGTCGCATCGACCAGATCGGTTCGGTCGTAGACCGTGCGCGCGATCACGCCGTCGGGAAGCGACCGGGCAATCTCGTCGAGCCTGGAGGCCACTCTTTTCGCGACCGCTCGGCTGTTCTCGCCAATCAGGAGCATGGCCGTGCCGAGCACAGTCTCCTTGCCGTCCAGCGTCGCGGCTCCCGTCCGCAGATCCTTGCCCTCCTTCACTTCGGCCACATCGCGGATGCGCACGGGAATGCCGCCACGCGATCCGATGACGATGTCCTGAATCTCGGCGATGTTGGCGACCTGCCCCGGCGTCCGCACAAGATATTGTTCGCCGTTGCGTTCGATATAGCCTGCGCCGACGTTGGCGTTGTTGGTGGCGAGAGCCGTCATCACGTCGCGGAATCCGAGATTGTAAGCCATCAGGCGTCCAGGATCGGGCAATACATGAAACTGGCGTTCGTATCCGCCGATAGTGTTGACCTCGATCACACCGGGGACGGTGCGCAGTTGCGGCTTGATGATCCAGTCCTGAATCGTCCGCAGGTCGCTCGGCGTGAATTCGTCGCCGCCGGGCGCCTTGGCACCTTGTTTGGCCTCCACGGTGTACAGGAAGATTTCACCGAGACCGGTCGATACCGGACCCATCGCGACTTCGACGCCGGCTGGTAACTGGTCCCTTACCTGCTGGATGCGCTCGTTGACGAGTTGACGAGCGAAGTAGATGTCGGTGCCGTCGTGAAAGACGACCGTGACCTGGCTTAAGCCGTAGCGCGAACTCGATCGCGTGTATTCAAGCTTTGGAAGACCGCCCATCGCCGTCTCGACCGGAAACGTAATCCGCTGTTCGGTTTCCAATGGAGAGTAGCCCGGCGCGCGCGTATTAATCTGCACTTGGACGTTCGTGATGTCAGGCACGGCATCGATTGGTAGCCTCGTGAAATTCCAGGCTCCGATGACTCCAACCCCGAGCACGAACAGCATCGTCAGCCAGCGCTGGCGGATTGAAAAGGCGAGGACGGCATCAATCATGCGCGGCCTCTCCCTTGCCCATCTCCGCCTTCACGACGAAGCTGTTCTCGGCGACATAGGGTTCTCCCGCCGAGAGTCCGGCCCGGATCTCCACGAACTTCGCATCGGATTCCCCGAGCTCGACCGGACGTGCCTCGATCTTGTCCCCGCCTTCCCGAACAAAAACGACCGTCTTGTTCTCCAGCGTCTGTATCGCGCCCACGCGAACGGCGACCGGCACGTTGCGCTTTGCAAGCACGAGCCGCGCCGTGACGAACAGTCCCGGACGCAGACGTCCGGCATTTGCCAGAACGATCCGGGCGATCGCCGTCTGCGTATCGCTCGATCCGATCGGCGCGACGTAGGAGATGTGGCCCTTGATGTCCGCGCCACCGTCACCCGGATCGATCAGCACCTCGTCTTCGGTTCGAACGCGATTCAGATCCTGACGATAGATCGACAGATCGACCCAGATCGTCGACAGGTCGGCGACGACGAACGATGGCTTCTGTTCCGAAGCATACTCGCCGAGCGAGATCTGACGGTCGATCACGGTACCGCTGATCGGCGCTTTCAGGTCGTAGACGGTGAGGCTCTGGTTGCTTTCGATCGATGCGAGCTGGTCGTCCTTGGTGACCGCGTCCCCGATACGTTTTCGGATCGAACGGACGATACCCGGAAAGCGTGGCGTGACCTGAACAACTGCTTCCTGGTTGGCGCGCAGCACGCCGTTGAAGGACAGCGTGTCGCTCAGCGTCGCCTCACCGGCCTCGGCGAGTACCGCGCCGGCGGCGGCGAGCTTGACGTCGTTGATCAGAATGCGATCGGCGCCGTGCTCGTCCTGCTCGACATGACTATTTGCGGTCTTCTCGTTGTCATGGTTTGTCTGCGTCACCGGTGCTTTGAGTTTCGCCGGCCCCATCATGTGGTAGCCAGCACCTGCGATCGCCAGCATCGCGACGGCGGTAATAATTATCGTAGAACTCCTCATCGAGCGGTCTCCCGCGCCAGCGCGAACGGATTGCCGACGAGTCCCTCGATGGTGGCGACGGCGACGTGGAAATTCTGCTGTGCTTCCTGTTCGCGCAGGCGTGCCTGAGCGACGCTTGCCTGCGCATCCAAAACTTCGAGCAGCGTGAAGCGCCCCTGCCCGTACCCCTCGAAGATGGCATCGGCGGCCTGTCGCGACTTTGGGATCGCGACATCGCGCAGCACTTTCAGTTCGCGCAACGCGCCTTGCAGCGAATCGTAAGCGCGTCCGGCGAGCACGATCAGAATGTTGCGGTTGGCCTCGCGCTCGGCCCGGGTCTTCGCGAGGCTTTCCTGAGCGGACAGGATGTTGCCCTGGTTCTGATCGAAAATCGGAATGGGGACGGACAGCGAGAGCCTGACGGCGTCGTCGTTGGTATCGTTGAAATGGCGCCAGCCGGCGCTGACGCGAACGTCCGGATAGGGCTTCAGCCGAGCCAGCAGGAGTTCGGCGTTGCGCTGCGCGTAGACCGCAGTCCAACGCATCAGTTGAGGATTTGAATCGATCGCGGCGACGACGGCCTGAAAAGACGGAGGCCGGCCCAGATCGTCCAGTCGTCCGGAAACCGCCGCGAATCCGGCTGAGGTGTCTCCCATCAGCACGGCTAATTCGCGCCGGGCGCTGGCAAGGGTCGAGCGAACCCGCTCGCGGTCCGCTTTCATCAACGCGGATGCGACTTCCGCCCGGCCGATCTCGGCGGGTGACGACGCGCCGGCATCCACCCGCCGCTGCAGCAACGGCGTCAACTTGTCGATTGCGGCGATCTGCTCGTCGAGTATCTGGATCCTGCGCTGTGCGCCGAGCACACTTAGAAAGGCGACGGCGGTCTCCGACAGAACTTCGAGACGAACCGCCTTGCGCTGGATGGCCGCAGTCTCGACGCCAGCCCGGCCAACGGCAATTCGCGCGTCACGCTTGCCGAAAAGCTCGAATAGCTGGCTGATCTGTAGCGTCGTTTCCGCCGACATCGTCCCGCGATAGATGCCGGAGCCAAATGAGTTGTCCTGCTCGTAGGACACTTCGGGGTTGAGCAGCGCGCCGGCCTGGATGCGTTGACCGGTTGCGATGCCGACATCGCGCTCGGCGGCGGTCAGACGCGGGCTGGCGGCGAGCGCGCGTTGAAGTGCGGTCTTCAACGTAAGCGTTTGCGAATGCGACGACACCATCAGCCAGGGGCTGATCAGGAATGCCATCGCCCACGCAAGGTGCGTGGCGGATTTAGATAACATGGAAAATCCTGACGACTGACGGATTCAGAGCGTCAATGCGCGCGCCCCGCGAACACGTTCAGGTCAGGCGTTTAGGCGGCGGAGTGTCGATGCCCGGGACAAGATCAGAGGGGCGCGAAAGCACCTGCGGAATCACGGCTGCCTCAGGTGCAATGGCAACAGCGAGCAACGGTGGATTCGGCAGTGAGACAGGGAAACAACCATGGCAATGGTGTTCCGCGACTACTCCCGGTCCGTTCGTGTCCGTATGGACTGGCACTATCGAGACTACGATCTGACCCTTGGGAGCAGTCACATCCAAGTCGAAGCATTCGTGCAGGGCGCCCGCTAACAAGTGCACCACGATTAGAAACACGATCACGATCCTGCTGCGCGAGACGCACAGGCGATGGGTTCGATCGTTGGTGGCGGTGAGGGTCAATGGCCTACTTCGTCCCGAGCCAGCAATGTTTGTCTAACACGAGCGCGGGCGTCGTGTCGATTGCTACACTATAACACGTCCGACCTGCGAGACGGATGGCCCGGTCGGCGGCAAGGGCTTCATGCCGCCGTATTCAAGCGCAGCGCTTCCGTCAAACCGCCCGCGCCATGTACTCGCGCCAGCCCTTAGCGCGCAACCGGCACGCCGGGCACTCGCCGCAGCCATAGCCCCAATCGTGCTGCGCACCGCGCTCGCCGAGATAACAGGTGTGCGAGTGTTGGCGTATCAGATCGACCAGCCCTTCCCTGCCAAGTTCATGCGCAAGCGACCAGGTCGCGGCCTTGTCGAGCAGCATCAGCGGCGTGTGCAGCTCGAACTGCCTGTCCATCCCGAGACTGAGCGCGCTCTGCATGGCTTTGATGGTATCGTCGCGACAATCCGGATAGCCGGAATAATCGGTCTCGCACATGCCGCCGACGATATGCGTCATGCCGCGCCGGTAGGCCAGCGCCGCCGCGAATGTCAGGAACACCAGGTTGCGGCCAGGCACGAACGTATTGGGCAAGCCGCCCTCGCCCATTTCGATTGCGACATTGCGCGTCAAGGCGGTGTCGGAAATCTCCGCCAGCGTCGGGATGGCGAGCGTATGGCTCTCACCGAGTTTCTCCGCCCAATCCGGGCGCAGCGATTTCAGGCCGGCGAGCAAGGCGCCGCGGCAGTCGAGTTCGATGGCGTGGCGCTGGCCGTAGTCAAATCCCAGTGTTTCGACGTGCGCAAAGTGTTGCAACGCCCAGGCAAGACAGGTCGCGGAGTCCTGTCCCCCGGAGAACAGCACCAGTGCGGTTCGAGAAGCGGGCTGATTGGCCATGATGATGCCAATAGCATCCATCGGCACCCGCGCCAATCGGCGGGGATTGCGTGGCCGATCGCCTGATTTTTGCTGGGACTGTGGCGCGGCTTCCGGCATAGAGAAAACGAATTTTCCTCGATGCCGGTGAACCGATGACCCCTTCCCGCGATATTTCGCGCCTGATCGAAATCATGGCCCAACTGAGAACGCCCGGCACCGGATGCCCGTGGGATCTCGAACAGACGTTTGCGACCATTGTGCCCTACACTATCGAGGAAGCCTACGAGGTGGCGGACGCGATAGTGCGCAATGATCTGATCGATCTCTGCGACGAGCTCGGCGATTTGCTATTGCAAGTGGTCTTTCACGCTCGCATGGCCGAAGAGCAAGAGGCCTTTTCGTTTGGCGATGTGGTCGAGGCCATCACGCGCAAGATGATCCGCAGACATCCGCATGTGTTCGCCGACAGTTCCGGCACCATCGCGCCATCGGACGTGAAGGGAACATGGGAGCGCATCAAGGCGGAGGAAAAAGCCGAGCGCGCCGCGCGCAAACCGATGAAGGAAGCGCCTACCTCAAGCCTGCTCGCTGGCATCAAGGCCGGACAGCCTGCGCTGGCGCGCGCAATAGCCTTGCAGCAAAAGGCCTCGACGGTTGGGTTCGACTGGAACGATCCCCGGGCCGTGCTCGACAAGATCCGCGAGGAAGCCGACGAGATCGAAGCGGCGCTGGATCATGGCGACAAGTCCGATATCGCGTCCGAGACCGGCGATCTCATGTTCGCGCTGGTCAACCTCGCACGTCATGTCGATGCCGATCCTGAAATCGCGCTGCGCGGAGCCAATGCGAAATTCGAGCGGCGGTTCGCTCATATCGAACAAACGCTTATTGCGAAGGGCCGAACGCTTGAGGATGCGTCTCTTGCCGAGATGGATGCGCTGTGGAACGAGGCCAAGGCGCAGGAAAAGGGTTGAGCATTTCAAGGCGGAAGTGCGGCTTACACACCCGTCTGGCTGATGAACTTGGTGATGAGGTAGGCCTCCATCGCCTCGATGCCGCCCTCAGAACCGTAGCCTGAATCCTTGACGCCTCCGAACGGGTTCTCCGGCAGAGCCAGGCCGACATTGTTGATCGCCACCATGCCGCTCTCGATCGCAGCACCAACCGCCGTCGCGGTCTTGGTCGAGCTGGTGAAGGCGTAGGACGCGAGACCGTACGGCAGGCGGTTCGCCTCCTCCGCGGCCTCGTCGAAGGTCGAGAACGGTGAGATCAGCGCCAGCGGGCCGAACGGCTCCTCGTTCATGGCGCGGGCATCCTTCGGCACATCGATGACCACGGTCGGCTCGAAAAAATAACCCTTGTTGCCGACACGGTGACCGCCGGCGACGAGCTTGCCGCCTTTGCCGACCGCGTCCTGCACGAAGCTCTCGGTGGCGGTCATGCGGCGGGAATTGGCGAGCGCGCCCATCGTTGAATTAGCGTCGAGACCGTTGCCGACCTTGATCGCCTTGGCGGCTTCCGTGAACTTGCCGACAAAATCCTTATAGACCTTGTCCTGCACGAGAAGGCGCGTCGGTGCGATGCAGACCTGGCCGGCGTTACGGAATTTGGCGCCCAGGATGATCTTCGCGGCGCTTGCGATGTCGGCGTCGTTGAATACGATTGCCGGCGCGTGGCCACCGAGTTCCATGGTCGCGCGTTTCATGTGCTGTCCAGCGAGCGCTGCGAGCTGCTTGCCGACCGCGGTCGAGCCCGTGAACGACATTTTCCTGATCACCGGATGCGGGATCAGATATTCGGAGATTTCGGCCGGAACGCCGAATACGAGATTAATCACGCCGTCAGGCACGCCCGCATCAACGAAGGCGCGGAGCAATTCGGCCGGAGACGCCGGTGTTTCTTCGGGCGCCTTGACGATGATCGAGCAGCCGGCAGCAAGCGCGGCGGACAGCTTGCGACAGACCTGATTGATTGGGAAATTCCACGGCGTGAACGCCGCCACCGGGCCGACCGGTTCCTTGATTGCGATCTGGTAGATACCGGGTCCGCGCGCCGGAATCACCCGGCCATAGGCTCGGCGGGATTCTTCTGCGAACCATTCGATGACGTCGGCCGCAAACAGCGTCTCGATCCTGGCTTCAGCGAGAACCTTGCCCTGTTCCATGGTCATCAGCGTTGCGATGTTGTCGGCGCGCTCCCGCATCAAGGCCGCAGCCTTTCGCATGATCTTGGCCCGCTCGAAGGGGGCGACGGCGCGCCAGACCTTGAAACCCTTGTCGGCAGCGGCGAGCGCCTCGTCAAGGTCGGCGTGATCCGCATGAGCCACCGTGCCGATCTGCTCTTCGGTAGCAGGGTTGAGCACGGCGATGGTTTTTCCAGATGCACCGGCACGCCACTTGCCGTCGATCAGCAGCGATGTGTTCTGATAGTTCACGGGCATCTCCTGCGGCTTTCTGCGATTGCTTGCGGCATGGAACAGCGTCGACACCTTGCCGGTCAAGCGCGTCCTGCGCGACCCTGCCTTGCGACGAAGGACGGGATCGCGCAATTCATCAAAGCGGGTGCGGTATCGCGGCGTATCGGCTGATGAGGATGTCGCGTTTGGTCTCGTCGACGCGGACGGTCATGTCGTAACGGCCGTCGTGCAGTTCCTTGGCGAGCACTTCGGAATTGCGGTGCAGCCAGCTGATCGCTGCGCCGTCTGAGGCATCGACCGACAGGTCCAGCGTGGTTCGGGTCGCCGCAAGCCGATCCTCGATCGCCGCCAGCAGCGTATCGAGCCCTTCGCCGGTTTCGGCGGAAACGAGAAAACACGGTACGTCAGTGGAGCGGCGCGCGGCGATGTTTTCCAGATTTTCGCGCTGATCCGCATCGAAGCGATCGATCTTGTTCCAGACTTCGAGAATGCGCGCGCCCTGTCCGGGATCGATGCCGAGCTGACGCAACACAGCCTCGACGTCGTGCTGCTGTGCCTCGGCGTCCTCGTGCGAAATGTCGCGAACATGGAGGATAACGTCCGCCTCCATCACCTCTTCCAGCGTCGCGCGAAACGCCGCGACAAGCTGGGTTGGCAAATTGGATATGAATCCGACGGTATCCGACAGCATGGCCTTGCTGCCGTGCGGCAGCGTCAGTGCACGCAGCGTTGGGTCGAGAGTTGCGAACAGCATGTCGGCGGCCTGGACGTCCGCGCGCGTTATCCGGTTGAACAGCGTCGATTTCCCGGCATTGGTATAGCCGACCAGCGCGACCACGCGATAAGGCACGCGCTGCCGCCCGGCGCGATGCAGCCGGCGTGTCGCCTGCACCTTCTTCAGCTCGTTTTCCAGCCGCGTGATGCGGTCGCCGATCAGGCGGCGGTCGGCCTCGATCTGGGTTTCACCGGGACCACCCATGAAGCCGAAGCCGCCGCGCTGCCGTTCGAGGTGCGTCCAAGACCGCACCAGACGGCTGCGCTGGTAGTTGAGGTGAGCGAGTTCGACCTGAAGCGCGCCTTCTTTCGTCTTGGCGCGGCGCCCGAAAATTTCGAGGATCAGGCCGGTTCGGTCGAGCACCTTTGTGCTCCAGGCCTTTTCCAGATTGCGCTGCTGGATCGGCGACAGCGCGCAATCCATCACCACGAGATCCGCGCCATTGGCGACAATCGGGCCTTTCAATTCCTCGACTTTGCCCTTGCCGAGATATGTCGCTGGCTTGATCTGGGTGACCGGCGCCACGATCGCCTCGGCGACCGCAAGGTCAATCGCGCGCGCGAGGCCGGCGGCTTCATCGAGCCGTGCGTCGGTATCGCGCATGGCATGTCCCGCCTGGGGTGTGTCGGCGCTGCCGCGCCGTAGCCGCAGATAAGGACCGATGACAATCGCCTGCCCGGTCGGTTTGCCCTGCATCGGACCTGTACGGTCGATGCTCCCCTCAGGACGCCGGGGTTCCAATCAGGAAACTCTCAAATATTTGCTCAAAGCGGACCGTCCTCGCCGCCTTCGAACAACTGGATCGGGG
Organism: Nitrobacter sp. JJSN; assembly: GCF_051912485.1. Classification (GTDB taxonomy): domain Bacteria; phylum Pseudomonadota; class Alphaproteobacteria; order Rhizobiales; family Xanthobacteraceae; genus Nitrobacter. Next base: position 1,558,086 of record NZ_CP196822.1, read on the forward strand.
CGCCCGGCATAATGGTCGAAATCGCATGTTTGTAGACGAGCTGCGAATGACCATCACGCCTGAGCAGCAGGCAGAAATTGTCGAACCAGGTGACGATTCCCTGCAGTTTGACACCGTTCACCAGAAAGATCGTCAGCGGCGTCTTGGTCTTTCGAACGTGGTTGAGGAAGGTGTCCTGTAGATTTTGTGCGCGGTCTATCGCCATTTTTGTTATCCCGCAGTTTCGCTTTGCGTTTTTTTTAAACCGGACACAGCTCTTTTAGGAGCGTCTCCTGGTCGTCGGGACCCCTCTGAGATCCTCCTCGCGGACCCGGCGACTTTGATTAGAAGGCAGAGCATGGTGTTAGGCAAGCCGGTTCGGACCACAGGTTCGCCTGGATACGCAAAAACTATCAGGAAAATGCTGAAAAACGGTGGAATTCCTCCCGCAGCCGCCTCGCAATACCGCCCGGCTGGCCATTCCCCACCGTCTGGCCGTCGATCGCGACAACGGGCATGACAATCTGCGAGGCCGAGGTCACGAAGGCCTCCGCAGCTTCGTGCGCTTCCGCTAGCGTGAACGGACGTTCCTCCAGCCTGATCTGAAGCGCCTCCATCACCTCCATGAGAACGGCTCGGGTGATGCCAGCAAGAATGCCGTGGTCCGCCGACCGGGTGACGACGCGGCCGTCGTTCGTCACGATCCAGGCGTTGCTCGAGGCACCCTCGGTGATGAATCCGTCGCTACCGACGTACCATGCCTCATAGGCACCCCTCTCCCGCGCTTCCTGTTTTGCCAGCACATTGGGCAGCAACGATACCGATTTGATATCCACCCGCGGCCAACGATTTTCCGGCACGGTGACGACCTTGATGCCTTTAGCGGCGGTTTGCTGGTTTTTCTCGTAATTGAGCGCACGAGCCGTAACGACGACGCTCGGCTTCACCGGATTCGGCGGAAACGCGTGATCGCGTCGCGCCACGCCGCGAGTCACCTGCAGATAAACCAGCCCATAGGTCACGCGGTTGCGCCGCACCACCTCGTGCATGACGATGCCGAGCGCGGACAGCGGCATCGGTTCGGCTATCCGCAATTCGCGCAGCGAGCGCTGCAATCGCGCCATGTGTCGGGGAAAGTCCACCAGCCTTCGGCCGCGCACTTCGCAGACCTCATAAACGCCGTCGGCAAACTGATAGCCGCGGTCCTCGACGTTAACGCTGGCGTCGCGCAGATCGCGATACTGTCCGTTGACATAAGCAATTCGCGACATTCGGCGGGTCCGACCACGAAAGGAATTTTAGTTGACGCCGAGCGCCTTGAGTTTGCGATGCAACGCCGAGCGTTCCATGCCGACGAATTCCGCCGTCCGTGAGATATTGTTGGAGAAGCGGCTGATCTGGGCAATCAGGTAGTCGCGCTCGAACACTTCACGAGCCTCGCGCAACGGTAGGCCCATAATGTGCTCGCCGTTGACGCCAGTCGGCATCGCCGGGACCATCGAGCCAACATCCTGCGGCAGCATATCCGCGGTGATGATCACCTCCGGACCGCCTCCGGCCAGGATCATCACGCGCTCGACGTTGTTACGGAGCTGCCGGACGTTGCCCGGCCAGACGTGCGATTGCAACACGGCCATCGCATCGTCGCCGATCTGGCGCTTGGGCAGCCCGCTCGTGGTCGAGATATGGTCCATGAAAAATTCGATCAGTTCGGGAATGTCCTCACGGCGTTCGGAGAGTGGAGGAACGCGGATCGGCACGACCGACAACCGATGATAAAGATCTTCGCGGAAACGGCCTGCGGCGATTTCCTCTTCCAGATTGCGCGCTGTCGACGAAATGATGCGCACGTCGACCTTAATCTTGGCAACTCCGCCGGAGCGCTGGAAGGTTTGGTCGACCAGGACGCGCATGATCTTGTTTTGAGTCTCGCGCGGCATATCACCGATCTCGTCGATGAACAGCGTCCCGCCGTGCGCCTCTTCCAGGGCTCCTGCCTTGCGCGGCTGCTGACCGTCAGTCTGCTCGACACCGAACAGTTCGAACTCCATTCGTTCCGGCGTAATCGCTGCGGCATTGATGACGACGAACGGTCCCTCCGAGCGACTCGACTGGTTGTGAAGTGTTCGCGCGGCCAGTTCCTTGCCGGATCCGGACGGACCCACGATCATGATGCGGCTGTTGGCTTTCGCTGCACGCTCAATGGTCTGCCGAAGCTGGTTCATGCATGGCGAACGGCCGACCAGCGAGCCGGCCGATGGCGCGAGCTGCTTCAATTCCCTGACTTCACGCTTGAGACGGGAAGTTTCGAGCGCACGCGTCGCCACCAGAATCAAGCGATCGGACTTGAACGGTTTTTCAATGAAGTCATAGGCACCGCGTTTGATCGCCGCAACAGCCGTTTCGATATTGCCGTGGCCGGAGATCATGACCACCGGCGTCTCGGGGCTGTCCTGCTTGATCATCTCGAGCAGTTGCAGCCCGTCAAGTTTGCTGCCTTGCAGCCAGATATCCAGAAAGACCATGTGCGGGCGGCGGCTTGAAACTTCCGCAAGTGCTTCATCGCTGTTGCGCGCGGTTCGGGTCGTAAAACCCTCGTCTTCCAGGATGCCTGCAACGAGGTCGCGAATATCGGCCTCGTCGTCCACTATCAGAATGTCGTGTGCCATGGATTGGATCCGCCTAGTCAGTTGCCGGTTGCAACTTCTGTTTTCGCTTTGTCGCCGGTCAAGGCGTCGTCGTTAGTCGCTCCGTCGCGCCCTTTAGTTTCGATATCCGCGCGCCCGGACACGGCGAATCGCAATCGCATCCAGGCCCCGCGTGCGCCCGGTCTTATGGCGGAGGCGTCGTTGAGTTCGAGCTTTCCGCCATGGTCTTCCAGCACGCGCCCAACGATCGCAAGACCGAGGCCAGTGCCCTTTTCGCGGGTTGTGACATAGGGCTCCAGGAGCCGCGCTCGTGCAACTTTCGGCAGGCCGATGCCGTTGTCGATCACGTCGATGACGACGTCGTCGCCGTCCCGCGCGGCAATGACCTCGATCCGGCCTTTTCCGAGCGTTTCCGGGGGCACGGCCTCGATAGCTTCGGTCGCGTTCTTGATGATATTAGTCAGCGCCTGCGAGATCAGCCGCCGGTCAAACTGGGCGCGCATCGGGTCGTGCCTGATGTCGGCTTCGATATCGATTTCGGGATGTCCGACACGCATGAGGAAAACCGTCTGGCGAACCGTATCGGCGACGTCCTCTCCTTCCATCACTGGCTTCGGCATCCGCGCAAAACGCGAGAACTCGTCGACCATCCGTCTGATATCCTCGACCTGGCGCACAATCGTATCGGTGCACTGCTCGAAGATCGGCTTGTCTTCGGTGATCGCCTTGCCGAATTTGCGGCGAATGCGCTCGGCCGAGAGCTGGATCGGTGTCAACGGATTCTTGATTTCATGCGCGATTCGCCGAGCCACGTCGCCCCACGCTGACGTGCGCTGCGCGGTTACAAGTTCGGTGATATCGTCCAGCGTGACAATATAGCTGTCGCGCGATTGACTGGTTTGCTCAGCGCTGACACGCACCGAGAGGTTGCGCTCGTTGTCGTCTCGATTGATCGTGATCTGCCCCTGCACCAGTCGTTGAGTCCCCTCCCTCGCCGACCGCATAAGGTCGTTCAATTCCGGGATCACTTCGGACAGCGGACGCCCCAGCGTTTCCGATTCGGAGTGACCGATCAATTTCTCGGCCGAGCGGTTGAGAACGCCGATCGTGTTGGCGCCGTCGACGCCAATGATGCCTGCGCTCGCCGACGACAGGACGGCTTCGATAAAGCGGCGCCGGCTGTCGATCAGGCCACTCGCGTTGACGAGTTCATCGCGTTGCGCGCGCAACTCGGCCGTCATCTTGTTGAAGGTTTCGCCGAGCTGGCCAAGATCTCCTTCGGATTTCAGGACGGGCACCTGCACGTTCAAGTCGCCAGTGGACACGAGGTTGGCCGCGTTCATCAAGCGACGGACGGGTGCGACGAACCGGTCCGCGAAGTTCAGGCCCAGCAAAACCGAGGCCATCAGGATTGTTAGAGCAATCACGGCGAACATCAGCGCAAAGGCAACCTGGATGCCAAGGCGACGCGCCTCGATGGTGGCGTATTCGGCCACGCTCGCCTCGGTCTGCTTTAATTGGGCGACCACATGGGGATCGAGCAGGCGCGCCACATAAAGGAATTTATCGTCGAAGGCGCGTAGACGGATGACAGCGGCGACGTAGTTTGCCTCCGGGAATACCGCGATCTGCGGTTCGTCCTCCCCCACATTTTTGAGGAAGTCCGGGTTGGGCGTGGTGTAGGTCCGCTCGATGCCGGTTTGTGCTGACACGAGCGCATTGCCGTCCTTGTCGATCAGCATCGCGCCCGGCAGGTTGCGAGCCTTCGCGTTCGAGGTCAGGAGCTGGATAAATGTCACGCGATCCTGATCGTACAGGGGGCGTGCGTTGGAGATGTCGTTGGCCATGCCCAGGATATCGCCGCGAATGAGCTGAGCATGCTCGTGCAGATAGGCGTTGGCGACAATCAGCGAGTTCTGGATAACCTCCTTTGTCGGGCCCGAAAACAGGCGATCGAGGCCGCGATCGATGGTGATGTTGGCCACGACCGAGACCAGCACTGCCGGTAGCACCGCGATCACCGAGAATAGACTGACAATCTGAACGTGAAGCTTTGCGGCTGCGCGACCACGCCGACGGGCCTGAACCACCCGCCAGACCTCGCGGGCGATAATGCCGACGAGCAGGAGGATGGCGGCGGCATCGATCAGCAGAAACGCAATGACGACCCGATGGGTCGGCTCGATCGGCGTGAGGCCAACCAGGACGACGAAGGTCAGGAACGCCGAGAGCAGCGCCAGGCCGATCGCAACCGGCGCCAGCAGCCGGCGCAGGGTCCAGCCGCGCGGCTCGGCGACTGACGGATCGTGGGATGGGGCCGGCGTGTCTGCGCTAGTCATCCGGGGAAATGGTTGAGCGTTTGAGGCTGCTGGCTAATCGGCCGATACCCGATAGCAAACTGATGCATTCCTACAACAATGTTGCGCAATTGAGACATTTCCGCGGCGCGGACCATCGCGCGGAACGCTTGAACTTCGCATAAATCACCGATTCGGTCTGAAAAACCGTGGAAAACCGATTGGATGCGGCGGCTGCTATCCTCCGGTCCGGTAGACCTGGACGTCCAGATCGCGGATTTTTTTGCGTAGTGTGTTGCGGTTCAAACCCAAAAGGTCGGCTGCCCGAATCTGATTGCCGCGGGTCGCGGCTAGCGCCGCGGTGAGGAGCGGGACCTCGATCTCCCTGAGAACGCGGTGGTACAGGCCCGGCGGCGGGACACCATTCGGAGAGCCCGAAAATAGCGACGACAGGTACATCTCGACGGCGCCGCCAAGGCTGTCGACACCTTGCTGTCCGCTGCGTCCGGAGACGACCGGAGGAGCCGTAAGTTCGCCATCGATCACCGGGCCGGTGATGACGTCCTGCGGGTACAGCGCCGCGAGCCTGCGCGCCAGATTTTCCAGTTCTCGGACGTTGCCGGGCCAGCGATGTCGTTTCAAGCGCTCGAGCGCAAGCGCATCGAGCTTTTTGGGCGGCAGCCCGTCCTTTTCGGCCAGGGCGAAGAAGTGCCTGATCAAATCGGGCAGATCCTCGATGCGTTCGCGTAGCGGCGGTAGCCGCAGCGGCACCACGTTGAGGCGGAAGAACAGGTCTTCGCGAAACAGCCCTTGCTGAATCAGGATCCGGAGGTCCTTGTTGCTCGCTGCGACAATGCGGACATCGGTCTTGATCGCCGTTCGCCCGCCGACGGTGGTATATTCGCCCTGCTGAAGCACGCGCAGCAGGCGCGTCTGCGCCTCCATCGGCATGTCGCCGATTTCGTCGAGGAACAAGGTCCCACCTTCGGCCTGTTCGAAACGGCCGGAGGCGCGGGTGTTGGCGCCCGTGAAGGCGCCGCGCTCGTGACCGAACAATTCTGACTCAATGAGATCGCGGGGGATCGCTGCCATGTTGACCGCGACGAACGGGCCGTTGCGTCGCTTGCCGTATTCGTGAAGCGCGCGCGCGACCAGTTCCTTGCCGGTGCCGGATTCGCCCGAAATCATCACGGTCAGGTCGGTCTGCATCAGCCGTGCCAGCACGCGATAGATTTCCTGCATGGCCGGCGAACGTCCGATCAACGGAATGGAATCAAATTCGTTCTCGCCGCTGCGACTGGCTGCACGCTCCTTGGGCTCGGCGAGCGCGCGGCCAACAATGGCGACCAGTTCCTTAAGGTCGAAAGGTTTCGGGAGGTATTCATACGCACCACGCTCGGAGGCGCGGATCGCCGTCATGAAGGTGTTTTGCGCGCTCATCACGATGACCGGCAGGTTCGGGCGCATCTTCTTGATGCGCGGCAGCAGATCGAAGGCGCTCTCGTCCGGCATCACGACGTCGGTGATGACGATATCCCCCTCGCCCTGACTGACCCATCGCCACAGCGTCGCTGCATTGCCGGTGAGGCGTACTTCATATCCTGCGCGCGACAGCGCCTGATTGAGCACCGTGCGGATGGCCGCGTCATCGTCCGCGACAAGTATGTTGGCTGCAGGCATTTTTCGTCCTCATCCTGGATCGCGCGAGGCATGTGACGGCGTCTCCGGCACGGCGACATCGTCGCTTTGTCGGCGTTTTGGGCTGGTGTCGAACATCGGAAGCAGGACGCGGAAGGTGGTCTTGCGCGGCTGCGATTCGCACTCGACGATGCCGCCGTGATCGCGGACGATCTTGGCGACCAGTGCGAGTCCGAGTCCGCTTCCGGTCGGCTTCGTGGTTACGAAAGGGTCGAACAGGTTTGGCAGCAAATCCTCCGCCACGCCGGGACCATTATCCTTGACGCAAAATTCCAGCGGCAGAGACACCCGCGATTTCTTGCCCGGTACGGAAAGACGGAGACCGGGGCGGAATGCGGTCGTAAACTGGATTTCTCCCTCGCCTCCGAGAGCAGCGACGGCTTCGGCGGCATTTTTGACGAGGTTCAGAAAGACCTGAATCAATTGATCCCGATCGGCCAGGACCGGCGGGAGCGACGGATCGTAGTCCTCAATAAATCTGGCGTCTCGCGCGAAGCCGGACTGCGCGAGCCGTTTGACGTGATCGAGCACCGAGTGAATGTTGACCGGACCGCGCGTCACCGGACGTTCGTCGCCGAACACTTCCATGCGGTCGACCAGCGTAACGATGCGGTCCGCTTCGTTGCAAATCAGCTGGGTCAGCATCCGGTCTTCCGACGATGCTCCCTGCTCGAGAAGCTGCGCCGCACCACGAATGCCGGACAGCGGATTCTTGATCTCGTGCGCAAGCATGGCCGCGAGCGCGGTTACCGAGCGCGCCGCGCTGCGATGGGTCAACTGCCGATCCATCTTGTCCGCAATGGTACGCAACTGAATCATCACCACGACGTGGCCGGGCCGTTCCGTCAGCGGCGCGACGTGCAGGTCGACCTGGCGATCTCGGCCGATCCGCGGCGTGCCGAGATCGACCCTGAATTCGTTCACGGGAGAGCCGGTGTTCCGAACCTGATCGATCAGCGTCAGCAGCGGACTGCCAAATGGGACGACTTCCTTCAACGGTTGCCGCTGCAAAAACTGCGCCGACATTTCAAAGAAGGACTCCGCAGCAGTGTTGGCGTCGACGATCCTGCCGTCAGGCGCGACCAACAGCACCGGGTTTGGCAGCGCATTGAGAACCGCCTCGCCGTCAGAGAGCGCGATATGTGAGCGTTCCGCGAGCGATGTCATGCTGCGGCACTCCACGCAAAATCCTCGAATGCATCCACCAGAGATTGCTGCACGCCGGCGGGATCGTCGGCCGTCAGAATTTTTCCCCGCCACGTCTTGAGGACCGATGGCGGGACGCAGCCGGCCGCTGCCGCAACCTCAAGCGCCCAGCCGAGATGTTTCCGCGCATGACGAAGTCCGATGCGCAGGCCGTAGTGTTGAAGTAGGTCGTCGTAGAGCGCGCGGATGTACGCCAACTGGTCCGCGAGCGAGGGAGGAGGTTCCGCGATACCTGTTTCGAGCCGGCGTCCAATCTGACCCGGCATCCAGGGCTGCCCCTGCGCGCCACGCCCAACCATGACGGCATCGGCGCCCGACGCCTCCAGCGCCGCGACAGCAGCTTCGAAGGACGTAATGTCGCCATTGACCACGACGGGAATGTGGACCGCCTCTTTCACTGCTCGCACCGCCTGCCAGTCGGCGCGGCCCTTGTAGAACTGACATCGCGTGCGACCGTGAACGGTCATCATCTGCACGCCCGCGGACTCAGCGCGCTGCGCCAGCGCCGGCGCATTGAGCGAGCGGTCGTCCCATCCGAGCCGTATCTTGAGCGTGACCGGCACCTTCACAGCGCCGACCGTCGCCTCGATCAACCGCAGGGCATGGTCGAGATCGCGCATCAGCGCCGAACCCGACTGGCCGCCTGTCACGTGGCGGGCGGGACATCCCATGTTGATGTCGATGATGTCGGCGCCCGCAGCTTCGGCGATCCGCGCGCCCTCCTCCATCCAGTGGCTTTCGCAGCCGGCAAGCTGAACGACATGCGGTCCGCCGCCCGTGGCTTCGCAACGGAGCACCGACATGGGCCGCCCGCGGACAAGATCGTCACTGGCCGTCATTTCCGAGACGACGAGCCCGGCTCCCAGCTCTTCGGCAAGGCCTCGAAAAGGCCGATCGGTGATCCCCGACATCGGCGCCAGAAGAACCCGGCTGGCGATCGGAATGTCCCCAACAGTGAATGGCCCGAGACCTGATGATGGCGCCGGACCGGTCGGGTTCGTGCTCATGGTCCAAACTGCTCCGTCGCAGCTATTCTGAAATGATAAGCTTATTTATTAGGCAAAACTGATCGATGCCTACACCGTAGCCAGTTTTTGGCATCATGCAAGTGCGCCGCAACACAAATATTGCCTCCAGCTCCTGTCGAATCCTGCTGTTTTTGTTCCGAGCATGATAAGGGCAGTGACGCCGAGCCTTTTAACAACCTTGTTCGTTCTCACCGATTCCCATGCCGACCTCAAAACGTACCGCAGCCATCATTGTTGCCGCAGGTCGCGGGCTCCGCGCCGGCGCCGGCGGTCCCAAGCAATACCGAACCATTGGCGGACGAACCGTGATTTCGCGGGCCATGGAGGCGTTCTGTAGTCATCCCGACGTCTTCGCCGTCCAGCCGGTGCTCAATCCGGATGATATCGACATGTTCAATCAGGCCGTCGCCGGGTTTCGATATCGGCTGCCAACGAATGGCGGCGCCACGCGCCAGGCCTCCGTTCACGCCGGCCTCGAGGCTCTCGCCGCTGATGCACCGGACATCGTGCTGATTCACGACGCTGCCCGGCCGTTCGCGACACCGGCGCTGATCAGGCGTGCGATCGACGCCACCGATATGACCGGCGCGGCCGTGCCAGTAATTCCCGTGACCGATACCATCAAGCAGGTCGATGCTTCCGGCGCCGTCAATGCGACTCCGGATCGTGCAACTTTGCGGATCGCGCAAACGCCGCAGGCGTTCCGTTTCGATGTAATCCTCGACGCCCATCGCCGCGCGGCGCGCGACGGCCGCGACGATTTCACTGACGACGCTGCGCTTGCCGAGTGGGTGGGATTGACGGTTGCGACATTTGAAGGCGATGCTGCCAACATGAAACTGACAACTCCGGAAGATTTCGTGCGCGAGGAAGCGCGCCTCGCGGCTGCGCTCGGCGACGTCCGGACCGGCACCGGCTACGACGTCCATGCCTTCAGTGACGGCGACCACATCATGCTGTGCGGCGTCCGGGTGCCGCACAACCGCGGTTTCCTCGCCCACTCCGATGGCGACGTCGGCCTGCACGCGCTGGTCGATGCCATTCTAGGTGCTCTGGCGGACGGCGATATCGGCTCGCATTTCCCCCCGAGCGATCCACAGTGGAAGGGCGCGGCTTCCGACAAATTCCTGAAGTACGCTGTCGATCGCGTCACGTCGCGCGGCGGCCGCATCGCCAATCTCGAAGTTACGATGATCTGCGAGCGGCCCAAGGTCGGCCCGTTGCGCGATGCGATGCGCGCGCGTATCTCGGACATCACAGGCGTCGCCATCTCGCGCATCGCCGTAAAGGCGACCACCAGCGAGCGGCTCGGCTTCACCGGGCGCGAGGAAGGAATCGCGGCGACAGCCAGCGCGACCGTCCGTCTGCCTTGGGACGAAAAGGGCTGGAGTACCTGACATGAGCGGCAGCGATACTCGCGCTCTCTCGCGTTCGCTGCTCGACCTTTGCCGGATGCGCAAGCTTACGATCGCAACGGCCGAATCCTGCACCGGCGGGCTGGTCGCCGGTGCGCTGACCGATATTCCTGGCGCCTCGGACGTGATCGATCGCGGTTTCGTCACCTATTCCAATGAGGCCAAGCGCGCGATGTTGGGCGTCAAGGCCAGCACGCTCGACAGTTTTGGTGCGGTCAGCAAGGAAACCGCAACCGCCATGGCGGTCGGCGCGCTGGAACGCGCCGGCACCGATCTGGCCGTCGCCATCACCGGCATCGCGGGTCCCGGCGGCGCGACACCGGGCAAACCCGTCGGTCTCGTTCATTTCGCAGTCGCCGCACGTGACGGCCGCTTGAGCCATCGCGAAAGCCGCTTTGGCGCGATCGGCCGCAGCGCGGTGCGGCAACGTTCGGTCGTTGAAGCCCTGCGGATGCTGATCGAGATGGCGCGGGGCCCGAAGCCGCCCGCGAAAGTCCGGCGCGAAAGCGTCAGCCGCCTGCGACCGCGAACGGCGCGGGCGCCCTTGCGTCGCGCGACCGAGCGGCGCCGGACCGGCGGACCGCTGAAGCCCTCTCCGAAGAAAACCTGAGACGACGTCGCGTTATTTCCAGGTATGCGGCGGACCATAGACGACGTCCGCGCGCTTCTCGAAAGCCGCTGCGAAACGCTGGAACGCTGCGTCGAACATTGCGCCCATCAGCATCGCCAGCATCCGGCTCTTGAAGTCATAGGTGATGAAAAACCCGACGTCGCATGCCCGATCTGCCTTCTGCTCGAAGGTCCAGCGGTTTTCCATATGACTGAACGGCCCCCGCAGATATTCGACAAGAATTTTGAGATTCGGCCGATCCAGCGTCACCTTGCTCGTAAACGTCTCGCGCACCAATTTGAATGATACAGTCATATCGGCAACGACGACTTCCTTGCCGTCGGCTGCAGGCGTACGCTGGCGCACCTTCAGTGATTGACATAGCGGCACGAACTCCGGATAGCGCTCAACATCCGCGACGAGATCGAACATCTGGTCCGAACTGTATTGCACGCGGCGCTTGCTGGAGAACGTCGGCATCCCGGTGAAGCTTACCGCGACAACTTCGCGCGCGCGGCCTGCAACTTCGCAAAATCCTCGCCCGCGTGATGCGACGAGCGGGTGAGAGGGCTCGCCGATACCATCAGAAAACCCTTGGTGTAGGCGACGGTCTCGTGGCCGGAAAACTCCTCGGGCGTCACGTAGCGTATCACGGCATGATGCTTGCGGGTCGGCTGCAGGTACTGCCCGATGGTGAGAAAGTCGACATCCGCCGAGCGCAGGTCGTCCATCACCTGCAAGACTTCGTGACGCTCCTCGCCGAGTCCGACCATGATCCCCGACTTGGTGAAGATCGTCGGGTCGATCTCTTTCACCCGTTGCAACAGGCGGATGGAGTGGAAATAGCGCGCGCCGGGCCGTACCGTGAGATAACGCGATGGCACGGTTTCGAGGTTGTGGTTGAAAACGTCGGGCTTCGCCGCCACGACCTTTTCCAGCGCACCGTCCTTGCGGAGGAAATCCGGTGTCAGGATCTCGATGGTGGTGGTCGGGCAGCGCTCGCGGATCGCACGAATGGTCTGCACGAAATGTTCGGCGCCGCCGTCGTCGAGATCGTCGCGGTCGACCGATGTCACCACGACATGCGCCAGGCCCAGCTTGCGGGTTGCCTCGGCTACATATTCGGGTTCCGAGGCTTCCAGCGCGCCCGGCATTCCGGTCTTGACGTTGCAAAAGGCGCAGGCGCGGGTGCAGGTGTCGCCCATGATCATGAAGGTGGCGTGCTTCTTGTCCCAGCACTCGCCGATGTTCGGGCAGCCCGCCTCCTCGCACACCGTGACGAGACCGTTCTCCTTGACGATCCGCCGCGTCTCCGCATAGCCGCGCGTGTTCGGCGCGCGCACGCGAATCCAGTCCGGCTTCGGCGGCGACGGCGCGTCGGGCCGGTTGACCTTTTCCGGATGGCGAGGCCGGATGGGATTGGCAGAAACGGTATCGAGGACGACGACCATGAATGATCCGCTGTGCAGGAGACTCTCAACCAATAACTTGCGCGTATTCTGATCGCAAAACCGGTATCCACTTTTGCGGAATACGCGCTAGGTAATCCGCCCGACGCAGGGCTGCAACCCGCTTCGCCAGATCAGTCATATATGTAACATATCCCATAGCGCCCCGCCTGCCCCGATTGCCGCCTGATGACTCCAATCGCGCCATCTGACATCCCGGACCCACCTGGCACCCCGCTCAAACGCTCGTTTTTCGGGCGCAGCGTGCATGACGTCGCGCCCGATCTGATCGGCGCCACGCTGCTGGTGGAGGGGGTCGGCGGCATCATCGTCGAGGTGGAGGCCTATCACCATACCGAGCCGGCGGCGCATTCCCATCGCGGACCGACGGCGCGGAACATGGTAATGTTCGGCCCGCCCGGATTCGTCTACGTCTATCGCTCCTACGGCATCCACTGGTGCGTGAACTTCGTGTGCGAAAAGGATGGCTCCGCCGCCGCGGTTCTGATCCGCGCGCTGCAACCGACCCACGGCATTCCGACGATGCGGCGGCGCCGCAGGCTGCACGAGGAGCGTCTATTGTGTTCGGGGCCTGGCAAACTGTGCGAGGCGCTCGGCATATCGATTGCGCACAACGCACTGCCGATCGATGCGCCGCCGATCGCGGTCTATCGGCGCACAAGCGAGGTTGAAGTCGTTGCCGGCGTGCGCATCGGAATCACCAAGGCCGCCGACCTACCATGGCGATACGGATTGAAGGGATCGAAATTCCTGAGCAAGCCGTTCAGGAGCGCTGCGTCCTGAAATCGATTGCGAGCGGCAGCACGACCATCGGTATGACGGCAAGACCGATCGGCACAAACGCGAAGGCGGCATTCCCCGTGATATCCCAGACCATTCCGCTGACAATCGAGATCAGCATCGCAATGCCGTAGCCGATGGTGAACATCCCGGCCGACTTGCGGGGCACGTCATCGGGAGCCACCAGCAGCGCCGGCAGCGTCAGCACAAGAGTCAGGCCGACGGCACAGGTGAAGCCCACCAGCGCCGCGGCGCATACGATTCCCCACAGGCTTGTGGTCGTCGCGACCCCGACGACAGCAAGCAAGCCCAATACGCCGCAAAGAATCAGCGGCCACCTTCTCCGCTCAAGACGGCTGGCGGCGACCATCAGAAGGATCGATCCCGGCAACTGCCCGAGATTGAGCGCCGACAGCGCCGGCTGGATCAGTTCGGTATGGCCGGTTTGGAGCAGCAGGCCGGGCAGGAATGCATTCGTGCAGAAATAAAGCTGGTTGTTCGCGCTGGCGACGAGACCGACTTTCCAGAGCAGTGGATCGCGCCAGTCCGGCATCCAGCGACGGTGCTGGACTGACACGCCTTCCCCGCTTGGCCGCGCGAGGAAGACAACCAGCGCGATCGCTGCCGACGCAACCGACCAGAGTTCGAGGCTTGCGCGCCACCCGCCTCCCAGCAGGGGTACGACCAACACCGCGAGCACGACCGGAAAGATTTCGCCGCACAGCAATCCGTTGGTGTAGACGGCCGTGGCGAAACCGATCCGGCGCGGAACCCATTGCCGCACCAACGGTGGCAGCGCCGGCTGCATCACGGCTACGCCCGCTGCCATCACCGCGGTCGCGGCGAACAGGGTCATGGCGTCGATGGCGAAGCCGCGCAGCGCCGATCCGACTGAGGCAATCAGGAGGCCGACCACGAGCGCCTTGACGGCGCCGACGCGAGCGATCAGCAGCGATCCTGGAACCGCGATCAGCGCGAACAGGCTGACCGGAATGGCGTTGAGAATCCCGACCTCGGTTCCGGACAGCGCAAGATCCGAGATAATCACCGCCAGAACCGGCGGCACGGCAAGGATCGTGAGCCGCAGCCCGACACCTCCGAGCCAAAGCAAACTCAACGGACGCAGCGATGACGGCTGCGCAGCGCTCACTCAGCAGCCTTCAAACGCTCCAGCGCCTCGACGAACTTTGCCTTGCGCGCAATTGCGGTTTCCCGCTTCTCCTTTTCATCCTCGACAATCTCTTCCGGCGCGTTGGCGACGAAATTCTCATTGGCGAGTTTGAGGTCGACGCGATTGATGTCCGCATCGGCTTTGGCGATTTCCTTGCCCAAACGTGCCCGCTCGGCGGCAAGATCGATGATGCCTTTCAACGGCAGCGCGGCGACTTCGCCGCGGATCAGCAGTTGAATGGCGCCTTCCGGCGCACGGTCCGCAAATGAGATGTCCGCGAGCCGGGACATTCGCTTGACGACGTCGTTCCAGCGCTGTGCCCGCGCCTTGCTCTCGGCGGATGCGCCTGCGAGCACCAGCGGCGTCAGCGTAGCGGGCGGAATATTCATTTCCGCGCGGACCGAGCGGATGGCCGTGACCAGATCGACCACCCAGCCGATCTCGGCCTCGGCTGCGTCGTCGCGGAAATAAGGCTCAGACGGATCGGCATGCGGCTCTGGCTCGGCAAAGGGATCTGCGGCCGCGATTAATGCATCCTGCTCGCCGGCGAGATCGGCCTTGATCGACCATGGGCTCAGCGTCAGCAGTTGTGTCCGTGTCGATGTCACGGCCCACAATTCCTCGGTGAGGAACGGCATGAACGGATGCAAAAGCTTCAGGATTTCATCGCGCGCCCAGGCGATCATGGCACGGGTCTCGGACTTGGCGGGACCGTCCTCGCCCATTATCACGGGCTTTGCGAGCTCGAGATACCAATCGCAGTAGACATTCCACACGAAGCGGTAGATTTCACCGGCGGCGTCATTGAAACGATAGGATTCGATGGCCGCGGTGACCTCGCTGGTGGCGCGCGCGGTCTCATGAACGATCCATCGGTTAAGCGTTTCTTTCGCGACGGTCGGATCGAACTGCGCAGGAACGACACAATCGTTCATTTCCGCGAAACGACAGGCGTTCCAGAGTTTGGTTGCAAAATTGCGATAGCCTTCGACCCGCTGCGACGACAGCTTGATGTCGCGGCCCTGCGCCGCCATCGCCGCAAGAGTGAAGCGCAGCGCATCAGCACCGTATTTGTCGATCAGATGCAAGGGATCGATGACGTTGCCCTTCGACTTCGACATCTTGGCGCCGTTCTCGTCGCGGACGAGCGCGTGGATGTAAACCGTCGAGAACGGCGCTTCCTTCATGAAGTAGATGCCCATCATCATCATCCGGGCGACCCAGAAGAAGATGATGTCAAAACCAGTGACCAGCACGTTGGTCGGGTAGTAGCGCTTCAACTCCGGCGTCTCGTCTGGCCAGCCGAGCGTCGAAAACGGCCACAGCGCCGAGGAGAACCAGGTGTCGAGCACGTCTTCGTCGCGCGTGATATACCCATCACGCTTTGCCGGATCGCGCGCCATTTCGGCGCCCTCATCCACGGTGAGGATACCCTGCTCGACGTAATAGCCGAGCGCATGGCCGACTGCTTCGTCCTCTGTCTCTGCGACAAAGACCTTGCCGTCCGGACCGTACCATGCCGGAATCTGGTGACCCCACCAGAGCTGGCGCGAGATGCACCACGGCTGGATGTTCTCCATCCACTCGAAGTAGGTCTTCTCCCAGTTCTTCGGCACGAATGTCGTATCACCCGAACGCACGGCTGCCATCGCCGGCTGCGCCAGCTCCTTGGCGTCGACGTACCATTGATCCGTCAGGTAGGGTTCGATGACAGCGCCGGAGCGGTCACCGTGCGGCACCATGTGCGCGTGCGGCTCGACCTTGTCGAGGAAACCGAAGTCTTCGAGACGTGCGACGATTGCCTTGCGCGCGGCGAAACGGTCGGTGCCGTGAAGCTCCTCGGCCAGCATCAACGCGCCTTCGGGCAGGCCGCGCAGATAATCCTCGTTGTCGGATAGCGTCAGCCGACCTTCCCGATCGAGCACGCCGATCTGCGGCAGGCGGTGGCGCTTTCCGACCTCGAAGTCGTTGAAGTCGTGGGCGGGGGTGATCTTGACCGCGCCGGTCCCCTTTTCCGGATCGGCATAGTCGTCGCCGACGATCGGAATGATGCGGCCAACCAGCGGCACCACGACGTTGCGGCCGATCAGGTGCTCAAGCTTCTCGTTGTCCGGATGCACGGCGACGGCAGTATCGCCCAGCATGGTCTCCGGCCGCGTGGTGGCGACGACGATATAGGTCGAAGGATCGTCCGGATTGAAGTTCGTGCCCTCGATCGGGTAACGCAGATGCCAGAGGCTGCCTTTGACCTCGATCTGTTTTACCTCGAGGTCGGAAATCGCGGTGAGCAGTTTCGGGTCCCAGTTGACCAGCCGCTTGTCCTTGTAGATCAAGCCCGCACGGTGCAGTTCGACGAACACCTTGGCGACCGCGCGCGACAGACCTTCGTCCATGGTGAAGCGCTCACGCGACCAGTCGCAGGAGGCCCCTAACCGCTTCAACTGGTTGACGATGACGCCGCCGCTCTCCGCCTTCCACTGCCAGACCCGCTCGAGAAATTTGGCGCGGCCCATGTCGCGGCGGCCTGGTTCCTGCCGCTCCATCAACTGCCGCTCTACCACCATTTGTGTGGCAATGCCGGCGTGATCGGTGCCGGGCTGCCACAGCACGTCGCGGCCGCGCATCCGCTCGAAGCGGCACAACACGTCCTGCAACGTATTGTTGAGCGCGTGACCCATGTGCAACGAGCCGGTGACGTTCGGTGGCGGGATGACGATCGTGAATGGTTCGGCGTCGCGGCGCTCTGCCCGCCCGGCTTTGAACGCGCCGGCCTCTTCCCAGATACGGGACATACGGCTTTCAATATCAGCAGGCTGGTAGGTCTTTTCGATCATGGCGATGCAATCACAGTCGGGGCAATTTCAGCCGAACGCGCAAAATGAAGGATGTCTGAGCGCTAAAAGCCTGTCAGCGCGCGCCAAGTCAACAGACCGCCGAATAAACCGGCCCAAGGGCGGCAGATTGCCTCACGATGTCAGATAGGGCAATTTCGACCTTCGCCGACCCAGATCCGGCCACCGTATTGCGGACTTGGGGAACGGGTCACGGACGTCCGCGCGACACCCGCTCGATTTCGGCCTTGACGATACGCTCGACCAGCCCCGGAAGGTTGTCGTCGAGCCAGGACTTCAGCATCGGGCGCAGCATCTCCTTGACGAGGTCCTCAAGGGTGCGGGCGTTGTTGCTTAAAACCGTGCTGGCGAGTGAATTGAAGGCTGTCTCGACCGCTGAAACTGTCGAATGCGACAGAATTTGCGCTGCCGGCGGGGTATTCGGAACGGCCGACCAGTCGACGGCGGCCGGCTGTGGCCGGCTGGCCGGGGCTGGTGCAGTCTCCGCGAACTCCAGATCGTCTTGCGGTTCAACTTTCTGGAAAGCGGCCTTTGCCGGTGGCGGAAGTGCCATCTCGTCCGTCAGTTCAAACACCTCGTCGACCGGGGCCGGTCGAACCTCTTCCTCCGTGGTTGCGGCATCGAGATTCGCGAGTAGCGCATCGATGTCGTCCTGACTGTTGTCGGCGGCCGGCTTTGCGGGCGCGGCCGGGGCGGGAGTAACCGGCTGGGATTTCGCAACCGTTGCATTCGCGGTCGCCGGCTTTCCGGCCGCCGCGGGCTTTTCGTCGTCGGCGATGATGCGGCGGATTGACGCCAGAATCTCCTCCATCGAGGGTTCTTGGACCTTTGCAGGTTGCGTCATGTCCAACTCCAAATCGTCACGGCCCGCGCCAGTGTTCTGGCATCAAGCGATAGAGGATTTTCCGGTTCCAGATGCGGACTCGGACTTTGATCGCAAACCCGATTTGCCCCCGGATCGAGCGTTACGAATCGACACCGGCATCGATACTCCGCCCCGTACTTCAGCAGCTGGCCGATAAACACCGGTGTCGCACGAATTGCTTCGCGGTCTCATGCAAAGGTATGGCACGGCAATAATTGATTGCAAGCAAAGGGCTGTGGACACAGCCCTTTGTCAGCGCGCGATCAGTGCCCGTCCGGCGTACGTACGCCGACCCAACTATCACGAACCTGGTGATAATGGACACTGGGATCGTAAACGGTGGTGTTTAGCTTCAGCACCTGCGGCGACAGCCGGCCGACGGCATTCAACACGGAGTAGGATGCGACGACGCGGTCGTGTTGAGCCGTTACCAGCGCCACGCGCGCGTTGACGAGCGTCTGTTGCGCGTTCAACACGTCGAACGTGGTTCGCTGTCCGGCCTTCGCCTCTTCGCGAATGCCGTTGAGCGCAACCTCGGACGCTTCGACCTGCGCCTGCGCCGATACAACCTGCGACTTGCCCGCAACGAGTTGGCCCCATGCCTGCACCACGCTGGCGCGGGCCTGATCGCGGACCTGGTCGAGGGTGAGACGTTGTTGCGCCAATGTTTCCTTCGACTGGCGGATCAGCGCATACTCCACGCCGCCCTGGTAGATCGGCACCGACACCTGTGCGATCGCGGATGCAAAGAACTGCTTCTGTACCGTGAGTTGCTGTCCGTAGCCCTGTTGCACGTTGGCCTGGAGACTCACGGTCGGGAACAGCGCGCCCTCGGCGACTTTGACCTGCAGATGGCTGATGTCGATGCCATACATCGACGCGGTGACGTTAGGATTTTGGGTCAGGCCCAGATCCACGGCGCCGGCGAGCGTTGCCGGCAGAAAACGGTCGACCGGCGAACCCGGCGCCAGTTGCCCCGGCTCGTTGCCGATGATGCGGCGAAAATTTGAACGCGTGGTCGTGAGGGTGGATTGGGCGGTCATAAGCTGAGTGCGACCGGCGGCGAGCTGAGCTTGCGATTGCGCAACGTCGGTGCGAGTAACTTCGCCGACGTTGAAACGATCACGCGTCTGCTTCAGTGTCTCCTCAAGCACGCGGACGTTGCTGCGCTGGACTTCCACGATGGCGGAGTCGCGCAAATAATCCATGTAGATGGTTGCCGCAGAGAGCAGCACGGTCTGTTCTAGAACCCTTAAGCCCTCGCGCGACGCCGAAACCTGTCCTTCTGCTGCACGGGTCTTGTTGGAGGTCTGGAAGCCGTCAAAGAGCGTCTGCGTAACCGTGGCGCCTACAGATGCCGGCGCCTGTGCGCCATTAATCGACAGCCCCTGGCCTCCCGGCAAACCGTTCTTGACATCAGTATACTGATAACCGCCGTTCGCCGTTATGGCGGCCTTGGGCCGATAGCCGGACAGAGCCTGCGGCACGTTTTCATCGGTGGCGCGCACCGAGGCGCGCTGCGCGTTGAGTTGAGGATTGGTCTGGTAGGCACGGACCAGCGCCGCCTCGATCGTGTCGGCGAGGACCGGTGTCGTCGCCCCCGACCATGCCGTCACAAGAGCTAATGCTGTAGCCCCGGCCAGCAGTCTCACACCACCCATCCGCGGAGTTCCATCTCTTGTTCCGGATACCAAGACGTTGCGCCTCTGCACCGGACCCCTCGAGTCAATTATCCCCAAGCAATCATATTCGCCGCCGGAGCGCGGCGGAACCCCTTGCGGGCAATCTCGACCGAAACTCTTTGGCTGGGGCATCGCGGCCACACTTGACGCTGTGGACCGGAACTATGGCCGAATTAACCCAAGCATCCCCTTTCAGAGTTCGCAGACTTTTCGTGACAATCTTGCAGTCTTTCACTGCAAACTTCGAAATCCAAGAAACACAAGCAACTTTTTGATTTTAATGTTGTTTATGGTCGATAATCTAACGATTCAGCGTCTCACCTCATGACTCAAGTGAATCCGTCAAACGAAATCACCAGCCAGACGATGCCCGCCTGTCCGCAGTCTTGGGTTCAAGCTAATGAAATTGATGCCAGCATGGCTAATCCACGTCTTCGACCGCTCCGGGTGTGATACCGAAGGCTTTCTGCGCCAGTGTCGCCGCCATGAATTCATCGAGGTCGCCGTCAAGCACACCTGACGTATCTGACGTTTGCACTCCGGTTCGGAGGTCTTTCACCATCTGGTAGGGCTGCAAGACATAGGATCTGATCTGATGGCCCCAGCCGATGTCGGTCTTGGCAGCCTGATCCGCAGCGGCCTGTTCTTCCCGCTTCTTGAGCTCGATTTCATAGAGTCTCGCACGCAGCATGTCCCAGGCCTGCGCGCGGTTCTTGTGCTGCGAGCGCCCGGCCTGACAAACCACCGCGACGCCGGTCGGAATGTGCGTCAGCCGCACCGCCGATTCGGTCTTGTTGACGTGCTGGCCGCCGGCGCCGCCGGAGCGCATGGTGTCGGTGCGGACATCGCCTTCCTTGATGTCGATCTTGATGCTGTCGTCCACCACCGGGAAGATTGCCACGCTCGAAAACGACGTATGGCGTCGTGCATTGGAATCAAACGGCGAGATTCTTACGAGACGGTGCACACCCGCCTCTGTCTTGAGCCAGCCGTAGGCGTTGTGGCCACTGACCTGAATCGTCGCCGACTTGATGCCGGCTTCTTCGCCGGGCGTTTCTTCCAGATACTCGATCTTGAAACCGCGATTCTCTGCCCAGCGCGTATACATGCGCAGCAGCATCGAGGCCCAGTCCTGGCTTTCGGTGCCTCCCGCGCCGGCATGAACCTCAAGATAGGAGTTAAAGCGATCCGCCTCTCCCGAGAGCAAGGCCTCGAGTTCGCGGCGGGCGACTTCCTTCTTGAGATTCTTCAGGGCGGTTTCGGCTTCGTCGACGACGGTCCGATCGTTTTCGGCCTCGCCGAGTTCGATCATGCCGATCTGGTCGTCGAGTTCACGCTCCACCTTGCCGATGCCGGTCAGCGAATCCTCCAGCGAGGTCCGCTCCTGCATCAGCTTTTGGGCCTTCTGGGGATCGTTCCAGAGATCCGGATCCTCGGCGAGCTTGTTCAGCTCCGCCAGGCGCGCGGTCGATGTTTCGACGTCAAAGATGCCTCCTCAGCAGCCCGACCGACTGCTTGATCTCTTCGACAAGTCTTTCGATTTCAGCGCGCATGGCTTTTCTGGTCCGCGGCTCACGACGTCGTTCAGCGATGGCAGGTGATGTAGCCGCCAAGGCCACAAAGAGCAATCGTATATAGCTAGTAAAGCCCGCCGGTGCCCGGCCGGAACAGACTGCGATCGGCGTCGGGCAGCGGCTGCGTCTGGCGTCCGTCCTGGTCCGCTACACCGATCACGGCGTAATTGTCAGGCGGCGCGGTGCCGGGCTTGAAAGCTTCGAGGATGGTCTTGCCGGTATCGCCGGGCCCAGCGCGCATGCCAGTTTTGGAATCGACGCGAACCAGCTTGATGCCCGCAGGGATGCGGAACGGAGTGGCGGGCTTGTCGGCAAGCGCAACCTTCATGAAATCGCGCGCGATCGGCGCCGCCAGGTGTCCACCGGTCGCGGTGCGGCCGAGATTGCGGGGCTTGTCGTAACCCATGTAGACGCCGACGACGAGGTCGGGCGAGAAACCGATGAACCAGGCATCCTTCTGGTCATTGGTGGTGCCGGTCTTGCCAGCAATCGGCTTGCCGACATCGCGCATGACCGTGGCGGTGCCGGCCTGCACTACACCCTCCATCATGGAGGTGATCTGATAGGCCGTCATCGAATCCAGCACCTGCTCTCGGTGGTCGATCAGCTGGGGTTCGGGTTGGTCCTTCCAGCCTTCGGGCACGTCGCACCCACGGCACTCGCGCGTGTCGTGCTTGTAGATGGTGTGGCCATAGCGATCCTGAATGCGGTCAATCAGGGTCGGCTTCACTCGCCTGCCGCCATTGTCGAACATCGAATACGCGGTCACCATGCGCAACACTGTGGTCTCGCCGGCTCCCAGCGCATAGGAGAGATAGTTCGGAAGTTCGTCGTAGATACCGAAGCGCTTGGCATATTCGCCGATCAAGGGCATGCCAATGTCTTGCGCCAACCGCACCGTCACGGTGTTGAGCGAGAGCCGCAGCGCATTCCGAAGCGTTTGCGGTCCGTAGTATTTCTCTTTCGAGTAGTTTTCCGGACGCCACACGCCGGAGCCCTGCCCCTGGTCGATCTCGATCGGCGCGTCGACGACGACGGTCGATGGCGTATAGCCGTTGTCGAGTGCCGAAGAATAGACGATCGGCTTGAACGACGAGCCCGGCTGCCGATAGGCCTGTGTCGCGCGATTGAACTGGCTCTGATCGAACGAGAAGCCGCCGACCATTGCCAGCACACGTCCGGTCCAAGGATCCATCGCGACCATCGCGCCGGACACCTGGGGCAGTTGCCGCAACCGGTATTCGCCGTCGACGGTCTTGCCGTCCTTTGTAATCAGAGGATCGGCATAGATCACATCGCCAGGCGAAAGCACCTGCGATACTTTCGTTGGCGTGCGGCCTCGCGTCGGTCCGGACGCGTCTTTGGCCCACCTCACCCCGTCGAGCGTAATCAAGCCGGTTTGCCGGTCTTTGCTCACGGCGCCGCCAAGCTCGCGGCCGGGTTGAAAGCCAATCCGTGCGGACTTGTCGTCGGATTCGAGCACGACCGCCATCCGCCACGGCGTGACGTCGGACAGCGATTTGACGTCGGCGAGTTTTACGCCCCAGTCGCCGGAGATATCGAGTTTGCTCATCGCGCCGCGCCAACCCTGGGCCTCGTCATAGTTGACGAGGCCGTTGGCCATGGTCTTGCGCGCTATCGCCTGCAGTTTCGGATCGAGCGTCGTTCGGACCGACAGCCCTCCCTCGTAGAGCTTCTTTTCGCCGTAGCGTTCGAACAGGTCGCGCCGGACTTCCTCGGCGAAATATTCGCCGGCAAAGGTATGCGCTCCGTTGGCGCGGCTGGTGACGATCAGCGGATCCTTGTGGGCCTTGTCGGCGTCGGCCTGCTTGATCCAGCCGTTCTCCAGCAGCCGGTCGATGACGTAGTCGCGCCGTTCGACCGCACGGTCGTGGTTCTTGACCGGATGCAGGGTCGAGGGCGCCTTGGGCAAGGCCGCCAGATAGGCAGCCTCGGCGACGGTCAACTCATTGACTGGTTTGTCGAAATACACGAGCGATGCGGCCGCGATGCCGTAGGCGCCGAGGCCGAGATAGATCTCGTTCAGGTACAATTCGAGGATCTTGTCCTTCGAATAGGCCCGTTCGATGCGCATCGCGAGCAGCGCTTCCTTGATCTTGCGGGCAAAGGAAACTTCGTTGGTCAGCAGGAAGTTCTTGGCAACCTGCTGGGTGATCGTGGAGGCACCCTGCGGCCGCCTGTTGGATCCGTAATTCTGAGCATAAAGCAACGCCGCGCGGGCCATGCCTGAATAGTCGATGCCGCCGTGCTCATAGAAATTCTTATCCTCCGCGGCCAGGAACGCGTTGATGACCAACTTCGGCACCGCCTGTATCGGGAGGTAGAGCCGGCGTTCCTTCGCGTACTCGCCGAGCAGCGAACCGTCGGACGCATGCACACGGGTCATCACCGGCGGCTCATAATTCTGAAGCTGGGAATAGTCCGGCAGGTCCTTGGAAAAATGCCAGATCAGTCCCGCCGCCGCCGCGACGCCGACCAGAAACAGGATGGTTCCCGCTGCAAAAAGAAAACCCGTGAAACGCAGCAGCAAGCGCATTACCGAATGTCCGTTTCGTTGCCGGCGGCCTGGCGATATGGCGGCGCGTCCGCAAGCCTCAATCGTCCGTTGATGCGTTTCGTTCGTCGAAGCATCCGCCGGACTAAGAACTCCGGTTTTGGCCGATTCTGCGAACTTGCGACAACTTTTCTATAGAGCGGCTGCTGTGGCCAAACTAGGGCTTCCGAATTGAGGCCAGCCCTTTTCAGTGAGTTGGCCCGGCCGAACCCACTCTTTTTGCAAGAAACGCCTCAACGGCCTTTGCGACCGAACGGACAGTTCTGGAGCGCCAGTCGTCCGATACCATCTGACGGAGGTCTGCCTTGTTCGAAACGTAACCGAGTTCAACCAACACCGACGGCACATCCGGCGCCTTCAGCACCTTGAACCCGGCCGACTTCAGCGGGTGCTTATGCATCCGCGCGGCAGTTTTCATCTCGCTCATCAACAACCGGGCGAAGCGGTTTGAAAACGTGCGTGTTTCCCGCTGCGCAAGGTCGATCAGAATATCGGCGACGTCGGTCGGCTCCTCCGTCAGGTTGACGCCTCCGATCGCGTCCGCCTTGTTTTCTTCCTCCGCCAGCCGTTCTGCTTCGGCGTCCGATGCCTTGTCCGACAACGTGTAAATTGTCGCGCCCTGGGCGTCGCCCTCGCGGTGCGGCAGGGCGTCCGCATGGATCGATACAAACAGCGCGGCACCGTTGTTCCGGGCGACGCGGACACGCTCGGCCAGCGGGATGAAGGTGTCGTCCGTTCGCGTCATGACAACGTGGTATTTGCCGTCCTGCTCGATGCGGTCGCGCAATGCCACGGCAAAAGCCAGCACCAGATTCTTTTCCATCTCTCCCGTTGAGGCCTGGGTTCCGTTGTCGATTCCGCCGTGGCCTGGATCAATCACGACCACGGGGCGACTATCCGAAGTCGCGGCGGCCCCCGTCGAACCGGTCGCATCGACGACGGGGTCCGGGGAATCGGCGTCCTTCGGCCGTTCAGAACTGCTCGAAGCAGCCAGTAGACGATTGAATGCAGCAGGGTCGACGGCCTCCAGTTCGACCACCAAGCGTGGCGGCTGACCGTTCGCTGCATCGAGCACATAGGCCTTGTCGATTTTCGCGGGCCCCGCGAGATCGAACACAATCCGCGATCCGCCCGGCATCACCAGCCCGTAGCGGAACGCCTTGATCAGGCCGCGTCCGTTGTCGCCGGCATCGGGCGCAAGGCGGAAGCTGACCTGGGGAATATCGATCACGGCCCGGTAAGGATCGGCCAACAGAAAGGCGTGAATGTCGATCTTCTTGTCGAGATCGAGAATGAAGCGGGTCTGTTTCGTGTCGCCTGCGAGCCGGACCTCGGAGGCGACTGGAAAATCACCCGCGACCGCCTGGCGAACAGGCTCGTTCCCGGCGGCGAGTGAAGGCGCGCCGGGAATAAAGAGCGCTGTGGCGCACAGCCAAACGATCCCTAGGTTTGCGCGGCCCGTCAACGAACCCATGCCTCCGAGCTGACTTTACCGCAATAGGATCGCAGGGTTAATCGGACCTTAATCCGTCCACAGCAAATACTGGAAACCGCCCACAGCAAATACTGGCGGTGTTACCGGCCGGCGACGGTGTCCCTTGCAAGCGGCCAGCAATCCACGTATGTAAGTCAATGCTGACGGTTAAACTCCCGGTTGTATCGCGTACAGCCTCCCGGTGCAGCGCAGGGCTTCAAATTGCTAGAAGTGCCCGCGTTTCCTGACCCCTCCAAAGCCAGCGCGTCGCGCGGCGGATTCGGAGCGGCGGTTTCAAGCTCGAGGGGCGTCCGGTACCAGGTTTTTTGCGCCGGGGACGGTTTCAGAAGGTCATGACCGATTGTCCCGGCCCTGCGGCCACGAGGTACAACAGCCGACAGGCACTTTGGCGCCGCGTCGGTCCGGCAGCGAGATACACGGCGGTGCTTTTGCCGCCAACCTGTTCATACGGGCCGACGCCTGATGCGCCAGACTGAAAAGCCGACCAATATCCCCGCAAAGATCGCTCCGACGCGAGGCGAGAGCTTCGCGCGCCGAGCCGCGCCGGGAACAGGGTCGGTAGGGCGCTCAGGATCGCATCGCGGCCTTCCCCTCACCCCCGAATCAGGTGGACCGTTGCGTCACCCGGCCGCGCGGAACGCGCGAGCCGTGCCATGCGCCCTCCGCCGCCAAGAGCTCCAAAATGTCCAACAAACCCAACAAAATGTTGATCGACGCCACCCACCCGGAAGAGACCAGGGTGGTCGTCGTCCGCGGCAACCGCGTCGAGGAATTTGATTTCGAATCCGCCCAGCGCAAGCAGCTGCGTGGAAACATCTATCTGGCCAAGGTCACTCGCGTCGAGCCTTCGCTGCAAGCCGCGTTTATCGAATATGGCGGAAACCGGCACGGCTTCCTTGCATTCAGCGAAATCCATCCTGACTACTATCAAATTCCGGTCGCCGACCGTCAGGCACTGATCGAAGCCGACGAGCGGGCGCACCGCGAGGCGGAGGAAGAGTCGGAAGATCGCTCCGGCCGACGCCGTTCACGGAATCGCAGTTCGCGTCGGCGCGATCACGGCGAACGCGTTCAGAGCGCCGTCGTCGAGGATGCGGACCATGAAGGCGCGTCGCATTTCGGGCACGACGAATCGGCGCCCGGCGATGACGTCGGGCAGCAACACGAAGATCACGATCATCCGCACGAGGACGACGCGAATCACGATCATCTGCACGAGCATGCGCACGACGATATTGGGCACAGCCATCCGTACGGCTCCGATCATGACGACATCGATGCCGACCATCTGCACGACCTCGCTGTCGCGCGAGACCAGGATGACGCCATTGGCGCGCACCGCGACGACGAGGCGCACGGGTCAACCGGCGAAGCCCGGGCCGACGCATCGACTCAGCATGCGGTCGACTTCGAGCCGCCGGCCCGTGATCAAGACGATCATGCGGCCCCGGCCCTTCTCCTTGATTCCGAAGGCACACACGAAGCTCACGATCACCACGGAGCTCACGATCCCGGCGTGCATGAACAGGGCGATCAGCCTTTTGGGTTCGAATCTCCTGGCGAGGTGACCCCAGCCGAAGAGGAAGAGGATGACGACGAAGGCGACGCCGAGGACCAGCAGGTCGAGTCCGTTGGCGGTGACGATGCGCTGGAGGAAGTGCCCGAGCGCGCCTACCGGCCGCGCCGTCAGTACAAGATTCAGGAAGTCATCAAGCGCCGCCAGGTGATGCTGGTGCAAGTGGTCAAGGAGGAGCGCGGCAACAAGGGCGCGGCGCTGACGACCTATCTGTCGCTGGCCGGCCGCTACGCCGTGCTGATGCCCAATACCGCACGCGGTGGCGGCATTAGCCGCAAGATCACCTCGGCGCAGGACCGTTCACGGCTGAAGGAAGTGGTGCAGGACCTCGACGTGCCCGAAGGCATGGGGGTCATTCTGCGCACCGCCGGCGCCGCGCGCACCAAGCCGGAAATCAAGCGCGACTTCGAATATCTGATCCGCATGTGGGAAACCGTGCGCGACGTGACCCTGCGGTCGCAGGCGCCGACGCTTGTCTACGAGGAAGGTTCGCTGATCAAGCGTTCTCTGCGCGATCTCTACAACAAGGAAATCGACGAAATCCAGGTAGCCGGTGAAGCCGGTTATCAGGAGGCGCGCGATTTCATGAAGATGCTGATGCCGTCCAACGTCCGTGCGGTGAAGCCGTATCGCGACTACCAGCCGTTATTCTCGCGCACGGGCGTCGAAAGCCAGCTCGATGCGATGTTCTCGCCGACGGTGCAGCTTCGTTCCGGCGGATACATCGTCATCAACCAAACCGAAGCGTTGGTGTCGATCGATGTCAACTCGGGCCGCTCGACCCGCGAACACCACATCAAGGACACAGCGCTCAAGACCAATCTCGAGGCCGCCGAGGAAGTCGCCAGACAGTTGCGATTGCGCGATCTTGCCGGCCTGATCGTCATCGACTTCATCGACATGGATGAGAAGCGCAACAACCGCGCGGTGGAGCGCAAGCTCAGCGACTGTCTACGTCACGACCGCGCGCGTATCCAGGTCGGACGCATCTCGCACTTCGGTCTTCTGGAAATGTCACGCCAGCGCATTCGCGCCAGCATGCTGGAAAGTTCGACGGAGCCCTGCCAACAATGCGGCGGCACGGGCCACGTCCGCTCGGTTCCCTCGGTGGCGTTGCAGTTGCTGCGCAGCCTTGAGGAAACCTTGATGAAAGGCGCGACGCACAACCTCGTTGTGCGGACACGCACTAACGTTGCGCTGTATGTGCTCAATCAAAAGCGCGGCCATCTGCGCGACCTCGAACACAGCTTCAAGGTTGGTCTTTCCGTGGTCGCCGATCCTTCGATCGCCGGCCAGCAATCCTTCATCATTGATCGCGGCGAGCAGGTGCATACGCTGGAGGCTGCGAAAGCGCTGCTTGCCGCGCAACTAGCTGCATCCCCACCGCAAGCCGAAGAGGCCTATGAGGACGAGCAGCCACTTGATATCGAAGCCGAGATCGAGACCGACGACACCGAGGCTCGCGCCGATGAGCAAGCGGGTGGTGAAACCGAGGGCGATGGTCGCAAGCGGAGGCGCCGCCGGCCCCGGCGTGAACGATCCGTAGAAATCCGCGACGACCAGGCCGCGCACGCCGGCGACGGCTCCGATGTGCAGATTGCCGCTGATTTCGCTGCGGCACGCTTCATGACCGGCGACGTTGAAAATGACGGAGACGACGTCGGAGCTCGGGACGCCATAGCTCAGGACGGCGAAGCACCAGCAGATCAGTCTCCGGACGAAGAACGGCGTCCGCGTCGTCGTGGACGTCGTGGTGGTCGCCGGCGCCGCGGTAGCGCGGGCCTTGTCGGCTCGATTTCCGACGAACTTGGTCCTACCTCAGCGCCGGAAGTCGTCGAAGCTGTTGCAGACTTCGATTCGGCACCGATCGCTCCTGAACCGCAAGCCGACTCGTCTGAAATCGAAGCTCAGCCGCAGTACACCGCGGCGCAGCCGGAAATGACGAACTCTCCGGTTGAGGTCAAGGATGAGACCATATCAGAATCCGAAAAAGCCGTTCGGCGTCGCTCGACGGTGCGCGAAAAGGTGAGCTTCGCCTCGGAAGAGGCACCGCCGGCAGCGCCAGTCGTTCAAAGCCAGCCGGAAGAATCGGCGCCTGAGCCGCAACATCCTCCGGAAGAATCGAACGAAGACCGGCCGCGCCGTGCGGGATGGTGGTCGCGCCGATTCGGCAACGGCACCTGAACTGATCACTTCGCAAACGTCAAAACGCCCGGCCTAGCCGGGCGTTTTCGCGTATGGTCAGACGGAGCAAAATTCAGAAATGACTGTAAGAAAGCCGCGGAAGAGCGATTTCCTTGCCTTCCGCATCAAGCCATTTCGGAGCCGTGTTGCCTACAACGATCTTCCCTATCGGCGTTACTGCGACGCCGACGCCGCGTGCCGCCCGGACGAAGGCCCCGAGGCGATCCTCAGCGATCGTGCACAAGATCTCGTAATCGTCGCCGCCGCTCACCGCGATCTCGAGACTCATCTGGCCCTGCTCCATCAATCCGCGTGCCGCGTCGGACAGCGGCACGGCCGCAGCATCGATCAGCGCAGAGATTCCCGACGCTGCACACAATTTTGCGAGATCGCCGGCGAGACCGTCGGACACGTCCATCGCGGCCCGCGCATAGTTCCGTAGGGCCATCGCGAGGCCGATACGCGGTTGCGGAACATGATAGCGGCTGAGCAACACCTCGCGGATCGCAGCGTCGCTGACCGTCACCTTGCCCGTAAGAATGGCAAGCCCGAGCGCCGCATCGCCGATTGTACCGGAGACGACGATGCGATCGCCCGGCTTCGCGCGGCTGCGCAAGATCATTTCGCCGGGCGGCACGCGGCCGAAGGCCGTGATGGAAATCGTCAACGGCCCAGGCGTTGCGACTGTGTCGCCGCCTAGCAGCGGACAATCAAATGCCCGTGCGTCGCCGTCGAGCCCGCGCGCGAATGAGGCGAGCCAGCTCTCGTCGGCGTTGCGCAATGCCAGGGTCATGACGAAGCCGGCTGGCGTCGCGCCCTTGGCGGCGAGATCGGAGAGATTGACCCGCAAGGCCTTCTTGGCGACCATTTCCGGCGGATCACCACTCAGGAAATGCACCCCTTCGACAATGGCATCGGTCGTGACCACAAGATCGTCGCTGCCGCCTTTCAAGACAGCAGCGTCGTCAGCGAGCCCCAGCGCGCCCGGATCGGTTGCTATCGGCTTGAAGTAGCGTGCAATCAGATCGTCTTCACCGGATGGCATATTTTCGATCCTCGTGATTGCGAGCTCACGACAAATTGGCTTTCGCAAAACTTTCGCAGAGCGAAGCAATCTACACGACCGCAACCGAAGGCCAGATTGCTTCGTCGCTCTCGGGACGGCACCACACATCGCCCTGCGCTCCTCGTCATGACGAAAGGAGGCCGCACTATTACTGCGCAAACTCGTCGGCGCGGAAACGGCGCGCAATCTGATCGAGCACCGCGTTGACCATGCCCACCTCCTCCTTTTCGACGAAGGCGTGCGCAACATCGACATATTCGGACACCACGACCCGCGCCGGAATATCCTTGCGATGCTCCAGTTCATAAGACCCAGCGCGCAGCACCGCGCGCAGGATCGCGTCGATCCGCTTTAGCGGCCAACCCTTCGACAGCGCATCGTCGATCAATGGGTCGAGCCTGGTCTGGTCGCGGACCACGCCCGCCACCACGTCGCGAAAGAATGCCGCCTCGGCAGGAAGATATTTGTCGCCTTCAACTTCGTTGCCTAGCCAGTGGCTTTCGAACTCCGCGAAGATATCGTTGATCCCTGCCCCGCCGATCTCCATCTGATACAGCGCCTGCACCGCGGCAAGTCGTGCCGCGCCGCGCTTGTTGGCCTTCTTGTCGATGCTTTGTTTGATGCCCGCCATTGCGCCGTTATGCCTTCGCCAATCGGCGCTTGATCCGCAACATTGCCAGCGCCGCCCGCGCCGCGTCGCCGCCCTTGTTCAATTCGCTCGCACGCGCCCTCGCCCACGCTTGCGCATCGGTGTTGACCGTGATGATACCGTTGCCGAGGGGCACTCGCCGCTGAACCGACAGATCCATCAGCGCTCGGGAGGACTCCATCGAGACGATTTCAAAATGGATCGTGTCGCCCCGCACCACGCAGCCGAGCGCGACGACAGCATCATAAGGCTTGCAGCTCTGTTCGGCCGCATCGAGCGCGATCACAATTGCCGCCGGAATTTCCAGAGCGCCGGGAACGGTAATGACGTCATGGCCGACGCCGGCAGCCTTCAATTCGGCGACCGCGCCCTCGAGCAGCGCGTCCTGGATATCGTCGTAGAACCGCGCTTCGACGATCAGGGCGCGCGCCCCCGAGACGTCGGTCTGATCCTTGAGCGCTGCGCGCCGTGCGTCTGCCATTCCGTGTCCCTGGTTCGTCATTTGCCGGACATAGCCGTCCGGAAGAACGGCGGCGCTTCGCTGGCCTATGTGGCCGGCAACCCATCTTGTTAAGAGGATGAATACCCGGGTCAAGCCCGCGCATGGCACATTTATCGATGAGGCCTACTTCATCTCACTCAACCGCGCCGCGTAACGCGCCATCAGATCGACCTCGATATTAGCCTCGCTGCCTGCGCGCCAATCGCCCAGCGTGGTGAGGCTGAGTGAGCGCGGAATGATGAGCACCGAAAATGCCTCGTCCCGAACGGTATTGACCGTCAGCGATACGCCATCCAGCGTCACCGAGCCTTTGGCCGCGATGAAACGCGCCGAATCCCGGGGCGCGCGCAATTCAAAGCGGGCCATGCCATGCAGATCGTCGCGCATAACGACAGTGGCGATGCCATCGGCATGGCCCGCGACGATGTGGCCGCCGAGTTCGTCGCCTATTTTCAACGAACGTTCGAGATTGAGCCGCGTTCCCGCCGCCCAGTGCTTTGCCGTCGTCACGTCGAGCGTCTCAGCCCCGACATCGACATCGAACCAGGTCCGTCCCCCGGCGACGCCAGAGGCGATGACAGTCAGACACACGCCGCTGCAGGCGATCGACGCGCCGTCCGCGATGGAGCTTTGATCGTAGCGGCAGAGGATGCGCAGCCGGTGCAACCGGTTCTGCGCCGTCCGCGTCAGACTTTCGATCTCGCCGATGTCGGTCACTATACCGGTGAACATCAGAACCTTTCGAATCCAATACCTGCGACCGTCATGCCCGGGCATAGCCGTTCAAAGAATGACCCCTTGAAGCGTAACTCGATTTAGACACGCTCGTAAATCGCGAGAGTGTCCTGATCCAGCATCTCACTCGCACGAATCCTGAACTGCTGCGATTCGGTAATGGCAGCCAGCGGCAAGGTGCCGAGCGCCGGCACGCCGTCCTCGCCGATCGGATCGGGACCGCGCAGTAGCCAAGCTTCATCGACGAGAGCAGCCGCAATGAATGACGCTGCAACACGCGCGCCGCCTTCGACCATCAGACGGGTAACGCCTCTTTCGGACAGGGCGCGGAGAACCGCCGCCAGATCGAGCCCGGGCGCGCCCGCCGCGACCGGAACGCGCACGACCTGCACGCCGGCGGCGCCGAGCTTCACGGCTGTGAGTGCGTCGGCAAAATCAGAGGCCATGACGCAAATCGGTGTCTCGCGCGCGGACTGGACCAGCCGGCTCTCGTGCGGGATACGCAGTGCGTGATCCAGCACCACACGTAGCGGCGAGCGCGTTTCCATGCCGGGAAGCCGGCAGGTCAGGAGAGGATCGTCGGCCAGCACGGTGCCGATGCCGACCAGAATGGCGTTACACTGCGCGCGCAACAGATGCACCCGCGCCTTGGCCGCCTCACCCGTAATGGCGACAGGCGCGCCTCCGGCTGCAGCGATCTTTCCGTTGCTGGACGTCGCGAGCTTGAGGATGACGTGTGGGCGTTTGTCCCGCACCCGCCGGAAATGTCCGGCATGATGGTAGGCCGCCTCGACGGCACAAAGTCCGACATCGACCGATATTCCTGCCGCCCGCAACCGCGCATGGCCCCGCCCCGCGACCTCCGGAGTGGGATCCTCGATCGCAGATACGACACGCGCGATGCCGGCCGCGACCACGGCGTCCACGCAGGGCGGGGTTTTTTTTCCGACATGCGAACACGGCTCCAGCGTGACGTACAAGGTCGCGCCGCGCGCGGCCTCTCCGGCGCGCCGAAGCGCCTCGACCTCGGCGTGCGGACGCCCTCCCGGCTGGGTCCATCCGCGTCCGACAATCACATCGTCTTTCACGATGACGGCGCCCACGGCAGGATTGGGCGCGCTCGAGCCCAGGCCGCGGCGGCCCATCGCCAGTGCCAACTGCATGAAATGCACGTCGGCGGCCTTGGCCTTCCGAAGCTTTTCGCCGTACTGGTCTTCCAGAATGCGGAAGATCATTTGCGCAGCGGCACCTGCCGCGCGTCGTCCTCGCTGGAGAGTTCGCCCAGCACCGCCTCGAAATCCTTGGCCTCCCGGAAATTGCGATAGACCGAGGCGAAGCGCACATAGGCGACATCGTCGAGGCTCCGCAGATGTTCCATCACGATCTCGCCGATGGTCTCGGACGAAATCTCGGCCTCGCCACCGCTCTCGAGTTCGCGGACAATGGCCGACACCATGGTTTCGACGCGCTCGGGATCGACCGGCCGCTTGCGCAGGCTGATCTGCAGCGAGCGTACCAGTTTGTCGCGGTCGAACGGCACCCGCCGCCCATTACGTTTGATCACCGTGAGTTCGCGCAACTGCACCCGCTCGAACGTCGTGAAGCGGAAATTGCAGGCCATGCAGACGCGCCGGCGACGGATGACGGCCGAATCCTCGGTCGGCCGGGAGTCCTTCACCTGGGTATCCAGACTGTTGCAACTGGGGCAGCGCATCGCTCAACCCACCTTGCCATTGCCGGGCACAGCCATTCGAAGAACGGCGTTGCTCTGCTGGTGCGCGACCCTGTTATCCATCGTTTTCAATAAGATGGATACGCGGGTTAATCTCGCACATGACGTAGAAAATATCGAAACGCCTCCAAACTTCATACGCGCGTACTCATCTATCCTGATAGACCGGAAAGCGATCTGTCAGCGCCTTGACCTTCTCTTTCACCGCCGCCTCGATTAGCGGGGCCTTGCCGTCGTCGGCCTGCGCGATGGCGTTGAGCACTTCCGCGATCAGGCCGCCAACCTGTTTGAATTCGGCAACCCCGAAGCCGCGCGTGGTGGCGGCCGGCGTACCGAGACGAAGACCGGAGGTCACAAACGGCTTTTCGGGATCGAAAGGGATGCCGTTTTTGTTGCAGGTGATGGCCGCACGCACCAGCGCCTTTTCCGAGACGTTGCCTCTCAGCCCCTTGGGCCGCAGGTCCACCAGCATCAGGTGGTTGTCGGTGCCGCCCGAGACGATGTCGAAGCCATGGCCGCGCAGGTTTTCGGCCAGCGCCTTGGCATTTTCGACGACATTCTTCGCGTAGATCTTGAAGTCCGGACGCAGCGCCTCGCCGAACGCCACGGCCTTGGCGGCGATGACATGCATCAGCGGGCCGCCCTGAAGGCCGGGGAAGATCGCCGAATTGAACTTCTTCGCAAGCGTCTCGTCATTGCACAGGATCAGGCCGCCGCGCGGACCGCGCAGCGACTTGTGGGTGGTGGTCGTCGTCACATGCGCGTACGGCACCGGCGAGGCATGCACGCCACCGGCTACGAGGCCCGCGAAATGCGCCATGTCCACCATCAGATAGGCGCCGACGCTGTCGGCGATCTCACGGAAGCGCTTGAAGTCCCATGGCCGCGAATAGGCCGAGCCGCCAGCGATGATCAGCTTCGGCTTGACCTCCTCGGCACGGCGCGCCACCTCGTCCATGTCGATCAGGTGATCGTCGCGCCGAACGGTGTAGTGTGCGGGCTTGAACCACTTGCCGGACATGTTGACCGGCGCCCCGTGGGTCAGGTGGCCGCCGGCGGCGAGGTCGAGCCCCATGAAGGTATCGCCGGGCTGCAGCAGCGCCAGGAACACGGCCTGGTTCATCTGGCTGCCCGAATTCGGCTGGACGTTGGCGAACTGCGCGCCGAACAGCCTTTTGGCCCGCTCGATGGCCAGCGTTTCGGCGACATCGACCCACTCGCACCCGCCGTAATAGCGCGCGCCCGGATACCCCTCAGCGTACTTATTGGTCATCACCGAGCCCTGCGCTTCCAAAACCGCGCGGCTGACGATGTTTTCGGACGCTATCAGCTCGATCTCGTGACGTTGACGACCCAGTTCGCCCTTGATCGCAGCGGCGATCTCAGGATCGGCCTCGGTCAGGGTGGCCGTAAAGAAGGAATCGGGCGTAGAGGCGGTTTTGGCAGAAGAGTCCATCTACAGAATATCCTTGGAGGCGCAGCCCGTTAGACCGGGTGCGAGCAGCAGTAACAGACGATCGAAGCGGCGCCAGCCAGATAGCACATTGGCTTAGGACGGCCAAGGTGTTGCGCCTGCGCTCCGATGTTTGGGCAATATATGGTGGATATGGGAGATTTCGAGCGACCGGAAGCAATCCGCCTGCCCCATGGAAGGTAGCGCGGCTGCCGCAAGGGACTGTCCGCGGAACATGCCGGTCAGACCGCCCGACCTCAGGCGCCTGACCGGCTCACCACATCCGCAAGTTATTTCTCGGTGACGACGACGGTGTAGTGCACCGCGTCCGCGTCGATGGTCATTTTGTAACCGCCGATCGAGAATTCGTTGTGAAGTGACTTTGCGCCACCGGACACTGCGTCCAGTTCGTCTGACGTGAGAATATGGATCTCGTTGCCGAGGTTTCGGGTCTGCGGGGTCATTGCAATCTCCTGATGTTGATGTGTGACTTCGTCGAGGGCCAAGCTTCAGCAGCCATCGCCGCCGAAGCTG
The DNA here is from genome assembly GCF_051912485.1 of Nitrobacter sp. JJSN. GTDB lineage: Bacteria > Pseudomonadota > Alphaproteobacteria > Rhizobiales > Xanthobacteraceae > Nitrobacter. Next base: position 1,593,861 of record NZ_CP196822.1, read on the forward strand.
ACGCAGGTATGTTCGAAGCCAGGCCGGACGACGACGCCGTAATGGTTGGCGTCGGCCTCAATGGTCATGAACATCTGGTCGACAAACACTACGGCCTTCATGCCGCCCGATACGCTGTTGAGTTCGTCATCCGTAAGCGCACGGATGTCACTGATCATGGAAGTCTTGGTCATCGTGGTTCTCCATCGCTGATTGACACATCGTCGGGTTGACGACGCGTCCACGATGCAAGACGGAGCCGGATCGGTCCGTGATCTGACTCACGCGGGCGCCGACTCCATGACACGGATCAGGAATGGAACTGCGCCCCAAGGCGTATCAGGACATCAACCGGCAATGACGCAGTGCGAACGGGGAATTGCGTTATTTAGAGAGATAGTGGCGGATCGCTGCGATCGAAGGGCCGACATGGCCGGCAGCCTCCAACAACCTCTCACGGGACACGTTCAGGCGGCTTGCCCAGATGTCGGTCTGGGCGTCGTTACTAGTATCCACCGCGACCGCCGGTTTCTGATAGGTGGATATTACTGATGCAACTGTGACAAGCTGGACCATCCCGCAAGTTTAGCACTCAGGCCGCAACCTGCCACCGCGCCATGCCGCCACAGTTAAAATCTGGTTTCTCGTTTCGCTCGATCCAGAACAGAATCAGGTTTGGCACCGACTTTTGGCGCCGCGTGGCCTAAAGGACGCTTGGCACTTTCAGAAAGGTTTATAGTGCGACCTGCGTGTGCCCGCATTCCTTGCAGGTAAAAGTGACGCGCGTGGCGGCACCCTTTGGCGCCTTCGTCTTGTTTTCGGCACCACATTTTCCGCATTTGGCCACGATGCGGGTCTCGCCCTGCTTCACGGCAACGCCGCGCTCCATCGCCTCGCGTATGAGCCGTTCGGCCTCCTGGCGCATCGCCTGCTTATCCACCATGTTTTCACCTGCCGACTGGGATTACCGGCTCCTTCTAACCCGGAAATCCGGCGAGCTGGAAGAATTCTCGCGTAACTTTTCCTTGGTCAGGAAGCACAAATTCCGGCTCACGCGTGTCCGGTGATCCGTTCCGCAGCGTCCAGTCTTGGCGGTGTTACATGTAATAAATAACCGCGGCCACGATCGTGATTGCCAGAGCAATGATGGCCATCATCAGCCAAGCGCTTCGTGAGGTGGCATATCTCCCCCGAGCGCGACGTTCCGTAATGAGCGCGCGCTCGTACTCGTCGGAGGATGAAAAGACGCAGGCAAATCCGCTGCGCGCCGCCGCTGCTGCCGCTTCGAGCGATAGTATTTCGCTTTGAGTGCTGCTGCGCGAGATCATCATGAGGAATGCTAGGAGTCACATGGTAAATAAAAGGTTAACAATTTCTATAATGACATTGGAAGCCTAAGCGGATGAGTTCTAACTATATCGGCCACATGACAGATGTTTGACGGGATGCGAGGGCTGCTGGCCGTGCCGCTGACCTTCGCCGCCTTCGTTCGAGCGATAGGGACTCTTCCTCCGCGACCTCAATGCGATTGCGGCCGCCGCGTTTGGCCTGATAGAGCGCCGCATCGGCCGCGGCGAGCAGTACCTCAAGCTCAGCGCCCGGCGGGCCGCTTGCTACACCGATACTCACGGTCGTCTCGACCGGCGCGTTCTCCACGGTGATGCCGCTCGCGGCGAACGCCTCACGTACGCGCTCCGCCGCACAAGCCGCCTCTTTAATCGAGCAAGGCAGCAAGGCAGCAAACTCCTCGCCACCGATCCGTCCGGACAGATCGGTGATCCGCAACGTATTGGTGACGACGATGGCGAACAGCTTGAGAATTTCGTCGCCCGCCGCATGGCCAAAGCGGTCGTTGATTGACTTGAAATGATCGATGTCAAAAATGAGCACCGTCACGAGGCACCCGGCACTGGCCTGACGTTCTATCAACCGCGCAGTCGCCTCCGCGAAGCCCCGGCGGTTTAACATGCCGGTCAGCGGATCGATCAAAGCCGCTGCCTTGTGGGCCTTCACAGTGCGATCCGACACCAGCATGAAGATGACGAAAACAGTTCCGAGCGCATAGAGCACGAGTTCGAACGCGAAGATCGGAACCCAGAAGCTGCTGCGGAATGTGCTGCCGTCGGCGCGCAACATGTGCCCCAGCAGTATGGGGAACATCAGCACAAAACCGTGCAGGATAGGCACCAGTAGCGCCGGCCAGCGTTTCTGCATGCCTTTGCGTTGTTCGGACCACAGTTCGTTCGCGGTCAGAACCGCGTAGGCCGCGACGATGCTCGCGCCAATCGTCAGTCGCATTGTGGACGACTCGTCAGGCGGGCACAGGATGACAATCAGCCAGACTGCAGCGCCGAGCGGTAACGCCAGCCAATTCGGCTTGCGGCCGTGGAACACGCGCGCCGCGCTCCACACCATGCCGCAGGCTACAAAGCCGACCGCATTGAGCGCGAGTGCCACGGTATCGCCCAGCAGCGAGCCCGCGACGGTCCAGACTCCGATCGACATGGCGCCGAGGATATAGGCCGCACCCCACCAGCTCAGCGTGGGAATTTTCTGTTGCCGTCCGAAGAACAACAGCATGCCACCGAGCATCACGCCGGCAACTGCCGCGACGAGATAAAGAGTCAAGATATCGAGTGACATGACGATGCTGACAGCCGTTGCCGGACTCGCGCTTTGACTCGGACCGACCGAGGGAGCCCCCCCGAATTGCGATAAACTACGACTCCCGCATTGGCATTTCGTTTGTCCGCCGGTGCAAGTTTTCGCGAAAACCCCGGTCCGATCGTCGCCATTCGTTAAACAAAAAGCGCCGGCAAGGACCGCTTCGTCGATGCACCGCAGACTTTTCGAAACAACTAAGGTCTATGCCTACGCCGTTGATCCGTCGTAATTCGAAAACCACAAATCACTATCTGAAATGTTCCCTTTATGTTCTATACATATCCTCATGACCAGGTGGGCGGCCCATTGGTGTGTCGGAGCTCAACGATCCGCACGGCGGGCGCACCGCGGTTGCTGATCGACCAGAGCCGCCTCAACGAAATCCCGCGTCCTATCCCGCGCGCCAGTTGCCTACGCCGTCCGCGCATTGTGGGAATCCAGAAGGCCGATGCGATGCGGCTATACGGCCCCCACACTGTCTGGAAAGATGTCGGACGGAGATTGCTCGACGGTGGCTGTTAGCGTCGCTTCGTCATGAAGAGCACGGCTGCTGGCCGGATTGGGAGGATGAGGAAAAGTTCAAGTGAATCGGGTTTTTCAGATTTTCATTAGTTCGACCTACATCGATTTGAAGGACGAACGACAGGCCGTCAGCAATACGCTGGCAAAAGCGGGATACATGACCGCTGGCCTGGAATTGCTTCCAGCAACTGACCGACAGCAACTCGATTATATCAACCGGATCATTGATCGCAGCGACTATTACGTCGTGATCGTTGGCAGTCGTTGCGGCCCGCTCTCCGATGATGGGCTGGCTGTCACAGAAAAACTGTTTGAATACGCGCGATCAAAAGACGTCCCCATTCTCGCGTTCCTTCCTGAAAGCTCGGGCGACGTCGCGCTCGGCGCTGAGACGGACGCACGGCTAAAAGAAAAACTGGACGCGTTCAAGGCTCGTTTGAGCACGAGCGGCATCGTCGAATTTTGGAGTAACGAAAACGATCTTTGCATGAAAGTCGTGCTGGCCGTCGCAACCGCTGCGAATTTGAAGCCGGGGGTTGGCTGGATACGGGGTGACCAAGCCATCAATCCAAAGCTCCTCCAGGAACTGGAAAGACTCCGGATCGAGAACGAGGATTTTCGTCAGAAGATCACCGATCTCAATCGCGGCGATTCATCAACTGATCTTATAGGATCAGCCGATTCAATTACTGTAGAGTTCCTTGTTTATCGATCAGAAGAAGGGTTTCCGGACCCCACATCTAAAACAATTTCATTGGGCGAGGTTTATATCGGACTATACGACCATCTCCTCAAGAACCCCTCGGAGGCATACGTCCGAGAGCTTGTTGGATACTGGTACCGACAGAAATTTCAAATTTCGAACTATTGCGAACTCGGCGAAAAGAGCACAGCCGTCATCCGAGACAAACTGGAGACACTCGGCTTAATCAAATCTCGGTCAATCATAGCAGGTTTTTCCAATCACATCGCCTGGTCCGTGACCGAAAAAGGAAAACAGTTTTTTGAGTCGAGACGTGTGCTGAGGATTGGTCACTCAGGTTCCGAAGCGACGTAACACAACGCAAGCGTCAGCTAACGACGACGGCAGATTCTGATGATCGAATCTCAGAATTGCACACGAGGCGTTCGCGCAATATCGATGCGAAATTGAATCATTACTCCGTGATAGACAAGAAAGCTGGCGAACCCGAACGGCGGTGGGACCAACTACCCAGTTAGGTCCTGCGGGACCACCAACACCGAGGAGGAGTCACCGCCATGCCAGCACATGCTATTCTGTTTGAGAACGCTGATTTTCAAGGCAACCACAAGCACGTATTTGACCACATCCAGAATCTCAGCAACCAAGTCGACCACTTTGACTTCAACGATCAAACATCATCGCTCGTTGTGCTTGAAGGCAACTGGCAGTTCTTCAAGGATTGGCAGTGGCAGAATCCGTGGCCGAAAATTGTAGGTCCCGGTGTGTACGTTACAATCACCGAAGCACTCGGAGCCAATGACGCCAACGACTCGATAACCGGTATGCGTCCGGTCGACTCTCTCGGCAGAGCCATTCCCATCACGGGAGTGTCTCACACCGGTTTGTCCCAACGTCGGACCGGTTAAGGGCGGAGCCCGATTGTGGGAGGCCGTCCAATGAGCGGCCTCCGTCCGTGGCAATAGAGATAACCCCGCCGGAGCGGGGTTGTTCTTTGAAACTAGTGTTTCAGACCTACGTGAACGACGGGCCCAAATGCTTTTTCGTCGACCCCAAGCGTTTCACAAATCGCCTTCAGGCGCGCAGGCTTCGGAAACTGGATGCCGCGCATATAGAGCCCGATGTCGCAGCGGCGGAAATCATAAGGGCCGCGGAAATGCTTGGATGCTTCGCGGGCGAACTGCGCTGGCGTCCAATGTTTGTCAGCAACAAGTTTTGCGAGACGATTGCCAAACTCTACTCTATCTGCATCTGACATCATTTCTTTTCTTCCTGACTTCCCCTTATCCCACGCATCATCCATCCGGATGAGTCAGTCCCATCCGAGGAGATCCGCGACGCAGCTCTCCGGAGAACCCGGCGGGCTTTCTTACGTCCAGGGGATACGCATAGATTACTATACTCCGCGCCTTTTACTTCTAGCGTTAGCTTCAGAGCACCCCCGCGCGTTCTGCATAAAGGTGGCAATATACTTGACTCATCCGTAATATACTTGACTCAGCATGTACGATTGAGAGCGAAGATATTTTGGTCTCAGCGCTGTCGGACCAGATGCAAGAATTTTGACACTGTCCGATACTCGCGCATCATGCGTGATCAACGCGATACTCGTTACCATCGCGCGCGATGGTGCTCAGCGTCACTTTGCCTCAAAGTAGCAGCGGCCATGACTCATCTGCTTGCGCCGTTGAATTCCGTGAGGCGCAAGAGACGTTATCAGCGTCGGCCGTGTTTCAGTCGCTGTCTGTCAACTCGACGACACAGACAAACTCCGAGTTGGCCGTTGCGTCGGTATCGTCCGACAACAGTTGAAACCGTTGTGCCGGCTCGATGCGATCGGTTCTAGCAGGGAGGGTCTCCCATCCGTCATGCCTCCACTCCGCAACCCTCGGCGGCGTGTAAGCTCGTCGGCTGTGATTCGACCGAACGTTAGCGAATGACCAAAGGCGCGCATCAAGCCATCGACATTCTGGGCCGGGCATACATCCACGGACACCAGGTGCAGCTCCGACATCGATCGCGTCAATGCACCGCCCGCCCCTGTGCGGACGTACTTGTCGAACCCTTACGGCTTTCTCGTGAGGCGGATCGACGCTTTGATTTATGATTTGGTATGTGGTGGTGCGCTCGGAGGGAGTGAAACAATCAAGTGTTTTCAACTACTTATAGAAAAGGTGGGAGCGTGGAACCCTTTTGATCCCCAACGGTTATTTTCGGCAGTGCCCTCACCCTACGGGGCTAACGTAGAGACGATCGTTGCAAAAGCACCGAAAATGTATTAGCTTCACTACAGATCGCTGGATATAGGGCGTGCGTATAACCAGCCCCGCCTAGGTAAAACTAGGACCATCCGAACGGATGGACAGCCCGCAAGGGCCAAGAGGTTCGCCCCGAGACGCTTAGGCGTCGAGCAGACCCGAAAGGGTCTGTTTCTATTTCTACCACGGTTTTTTCCTATTTTGGCTAGTCACTCGCTTGGGCAGTTTTCCCTTCAGAGCTAGATCAACCAAATTCGAAAAGCGCACTTCGCCAAATGTCGCGACGTACCGATCAGGCGTTCGTACGAATCCACTTCGTACCCGCATCAATAGGTGGATGCCTTCCACGCCTTTGTGCCTCTCCAACGTGAACGGGATGATGTAATGATTAGGGATATCATCGTCACCCGTATCCGCACTGATCACCAAGCAGCGGTCTTGATGTCCTAGCCACACCTTCCCCTTCATGGCGTGATCGAGACGAGCCCAAATGTCGAGTGAAGCCCCATGGCGCTCGGTACAAAACCGGCCATCCTTTCGAGTGGACCCAGGGAATTTTGGACGAGTATCGCCTTCCCCCGCATCAACAGTGAAGCAATGGTCCTCGAACGTCACTAGAATGCCGATCTCAGCATCCTTGGTCTGAACAGTAGTTCGCCGATCGTCCAGATGGACAAGATCATACGAGACCCCGCCAATCTCAAAAACACCCCAAGTCGCCATGCGCCCCCGCTGATAGACGAAGCACAATAAGCTTATGTAGGTGTGCGGGGCTACCCCGGATTGGGCCAGTTGCACCGCATAGGTTGCAATTTGCCGGCTCGAATAAAGCGTTACTTTTCCTAAATTAAACGTTGCAGAAGTGGGGAAGTAACGGGGGGCGTGCGCCAAAAGGTCGCCTACACAGGTGCCTACTCTGGCCGCTTCGGGACGCTGTTGCGCTAAGGCGCCTGCAACCGATGGTTTATCGGGGGGACGATCGAGTTTCGACTCGACCTTGTTCCCTATTCGTTCTAATTTCTGCCATGAGCAACTGGTCGGCTTATTGGCGAATGCCCTCTCCCAAACAGATGGAAAAGCTGGCGCGCGAGCGGCCACGAGAACCCGCCTCCGATGTCGATGACGGTTGGTGGGAATCGGTACTGAACGATCCGCGAGCGGCCGGCGCCCCTCGCCTCCCGATTCATCAGATGCGCCTCAATGAAATCCCGCGGCACTTACTCCGCGTCGAGTGCATGAGGTGCGCCAGGGTTGTGGAAATCCAGAAGGCCGACGCGCTGCGCTTGTACGGGCCGCACGCGGTGTGGAAGGATGTCGGCCAAAGGCTACTCGACGACGGTTGCCAGCATCGCACCCGACGTCACGAAGAAGACGGCTGCTGGCCGGATTGGTTCGGTGGCAGCCAAGGATGATCTAATTGACATATTCGGAGCAAAGAAAAAGGCCGGCAGTTTGCCGGCCTTTCACATTAATTTTGACGAGATCAGTACCTCGCGACGGCCGAACCGCCCCAGTTGAAGCGATAGTTCACGCCCGCTTTCACCGTGTCAATCCGAGTGGAGGAGTCGGCAAACACCGTCCCAAGCCCAAGCCCGGTTGTATTGACTTGCACCGTCTTGTTGCCGAGGTCGATATGCTCATACTCAATCTTGGCGGACCAATTAGGCGCGAAGCCCCATTCGATGCCCGCGCCGGCTACCCAGCCGTCTTTCTCGCTTCTGGAGGAAAGCCCTCCAAACGGAACGTTAGTAACTGTTATCACGCCATCGGACGCACCCCGCGCCCAAGCCCAACCGCCCTTGCCGTAGAAAAGCCAGTTATTGAATGCGTATCCAAGCCGACCTGTAACCGTCGCTATATCATCAATTCTATCAACGGAACGGATGCCAACAGTCGGAAACACGGGGTCGGCAGTTCGAGATTCCCCTCTCAGGCCTGCCCAAGTGTATTCTCCTTCCACACCCAAGACGAAGTTGTTGACTTGCCAATTAAATCCTCCCTGCACACCGCCGAGGACTCCATTTGGATGGCTCTTGTTGAGCGCAGTTCCCGTCGGATATAAACCGAACCCACCGAGACCAAATCCACGGTTACCATCATCCACTATAGTGTGCCCCTGGTCAGCCCAGCCGCCGCCGACGTGGCCGCCCACATAGAAGCCGCTCCAGTCATAGACCGCTGCAACGGGAGCGGGCGCCTTGGTGTACATGCGCGGTGCGAGATCAGCAGCATTTGCGGCCGACGCACTGATCAGCGCAGCGGCTGTCGCGAGAAAAATCTTTTTCATTATCCGCACCCCAAAGTTAGAATCGATGCTCGTATTCTAAAGATACAACCTTGGATGCGCTGTAGTCAGCGCGCCACACTTTGACGGAAAAAAGGGCCCTGCCATCCGCTGGCAGGGCTGAAGGTCGTCTCCTGGAGCCGGATCGTTGCCGGTCGGCCAAGCTAGCCACAGTTTCGTCGGGTTCCAAACAAAATCGGTGAATGCCTCGCAACGATCCAGCGCGCCATTCATCCGTTGCGGCTGAGCTTCCCCCCACCAAACATCCGAACGAACATCGCAATCGTCAATTTCTCCGAACTTACCTTCGGCTTCTTGGCCACGGCAATGTCCTTCGCGCGGCCGTCGCCGGCCGTCTTTCGATCACGCCGCACCCCGATCCTTGCCCCAAAGTTTCGAGATTGCGGTGGCCTCGTTGGGCTGATTGTTCATCCGCAGATAGCGAACCATCCGCAGCCAGAGGTTCGCGCGGAAATCAGGGTCGACGCTCTTGAGCGTAGTGTCGGTCTTTATGCCCGCAACGCGCGCGGACCGATCGATCTCCAGCAATGTTTTTGCGGTATTGGTGAAATCGCGGCGGGATAGTTGCAGCTTTGCGACCGCCTCAAGTTCGGCAAGTCGTTGGCGAGCGTGTGGTGTCATGCGAGTCTTTTCATTGTCAGAGAACGAAGCACCGGGTACATCCGCCGAATGCCTCGCTCCTAGGATCACGCAGCTAAACGCGCCGCGTAATACTCGGCCGGGCTTGTGAAGCGCTGACCTGTCACAAGTTCATCGGGAGTTGGCTGCCGATAATCCGCGATGCCGTCGGGACCAGGTTCGCAGACTCGCTCCTCGCCAGGTTTTCCGACCAGCCAAACCGCTGCCTCGACCTTTGCAGCCACAGCTTCGAATTCTCGCGGCTCCATTTGCGCGATATTCCGCGCTTCATTTCGCGCAACGGCCACGATTGCCTCGGCTTCTGCGAGAAGCTCAGTCAGCGCTTCAATCTCGGCGACCTCCGCGGGGTGCTTGAGTTCGATATACCGCGCTTCAATTTTATCGATGATGTCGCCGTTGGCGAAGCCGCTCAACTCGGGTGGCGCGGTCACCGCAGCTTCGACCAATCGCAAGTCTGTCGTCGTCATCAACAACGCTTCGCGCTCAAGCGGTTTCAGCGAGCGTAAATGCTGACGAATCTCGCCGCGCTCAAGCGCACCCGCCAGATCAGCTTTGTCAGGATCCGCCGGCTGCAAACACGCGCGCTTTGCCTTGATGTCGCGATCTAGAGTGCGGATGGGCTGCGTAGCGACGTGTTGCGCGCGAAGCGCCGGCGCTGCTAGATCACGCACCGCCGCCTTGATGCCCGCTTCTGTGTACTGGCGGCTCGCGGCGATTCCGCTGCTCCGCTTCGAAAATTCAGCCACGGCGGTGGCCACGGCTTCGGCGGATGCGCGAACGGCAGCGTGTCGCGGGTTGCTTTTGAACTTGTCGAGACGGGCGAGAAGACTGGCGAGGTTAGGATTCATAGTTTTCCTTTTGTGATGTCAGGTGACGATGAGGATGTTTTTGGCTTCGATTTTCGCCGGATTCCGATGGGCAGGACCGATTTCAAATGACACGCGCGTGCCGCGGTTCAGTTCATCAAACTCTTCGGGGGTTTGCGTGATGTGCGCGAAAATGTCCGGCTGGCCGTCATCGCGAGAAAGGAAGCCAAATCCTTTCGGGGAATTCCACATCTTCACCGTGCCGGTAAATCGGGGTTCTTTCATCGGCAGGATCACGCGGCGCTCTCGCTCATCGAACGATGAAACACGTCGGGCCGGAACGCCCACCGACCGGCGATCTTCTTGGCACCCGGTAAGGCGCCCGCCTCAAGGAGGCAGTAGGTTTGCTGTCGCGACCGATTGATTTCGCGTGCGATAGCGCCGGCGCCCCATACGATCGTCGGACTACAGTCAAAGTCAGATGCGTCCATGTGTGTCCTCGCACATACAAGAACTCCCGCAAGCGACGCGTCAGGTCGCAGGCGGGGCGAAAACGATTAGTTTTCGATAATTCATCGAAAACACTTTACTACGGTTCACGGTGTTTGTCAACGGCTGCAATATTTCGGCTTGCGCGTCAAGTAGGCTACGGAATTTATTTTACCCTTAGCCGCCCGGATCAGGTGCCATAGACGCCGTTCAGGGGATTGCTTGGTTCGCCATACCCGCCCGCGTGACCCCGATAAGTACCAACGACGGCCGTTGGCGCCTGCCACCGAGCGATCAATTCGGTCAATGCCCACACGAGCGCGTCGACCCGATCCGGCGAATATCCAGCCCTGCCCCGATCAAAGTCGCTGGTGAAGGCGCACAGTTGATCCTCAAGCGTCGCGAAGCTGCCAACATGGTGCACCTTTCGCTGCTCATAAAGCGCGGCGATCGGCTCGGCGCGTACCACTTTGCCGCGGCTGGCGTGTACGGACCGGTAGCTTACGAGCGGGTCCACAGCGCGGATCGTTCCCTCGACCATTGCACCGCCGTTATTTACTTCAGCTATGATGCGGTCCGCCTTGTGCCGACGGTACGCATCGATTGCCTTTGCCGCCCATTCGTGCGGCGCGTACCGACCAGACAAATCCTCAAGAATGTACGCGTGCTTGTCGCCGCCAACACCAGCGACAACGATGCCGGTTTCGTCCGAGCCTTCATTGTTCGAAGCGGCGGGATCGATCGCGACAACGATGCGGCGCAGTTCGGGCGCCTTCGCTACGCGATCACGGTCAAGCCATTCGAGTTGCCAAAGCGCGCCCGGCGTATCGGAAAGCATCTCCGCGTTGATTTCCTGCCGACCCAGGCGCGTGCCTTCGTACCGATCGCGCAACGCTTGAATGAATGTCGGCGCGAGGTTGGCCTCGTTCTCGAATGTTGAGCCGCGGGTAACGACGACATCCTGACCTTCGCGAGATAGCAGGGCCTTAAGCAGTTTTATCGGTCGCGGCGTAGTGGTGGCCAACCATCGCGGATGACGACCAAGGCGCAATCCGAACATGAGCATGTCCCATGTCGACTGCGGATCCGGCCACGCTGCCAGCTCGTCAGCCCATGCAAGGTCAAACTGCGGTCCTCGCAGCCGGTCGGACTCCTCAGCCGAAAACAAGGTGGCGGTGGCGCCATTATTCCATGTCAGACGGCGCTTGCTGGGTTCATATTGAGGCACGTTCCATGATGGTGCCAGGCGCAGGATGCCACTTTCGCCTTCGACCATAACGTCCCGCGCATCAGCGGCGGTGGCAGCGACCAATGCGATGCGACCCGCGGTGCCAGTCTCGACGCATTCGTTGATCCAGCCCGCGCCAGTGAAGTTCTTACCGAATCCCCTGCCTGCGCAAACCACCCATCCGTTCCAGTCGCCCTGCGGTGGGAGTTGGCTTGATCGGGCTTTAGCGCGCCAGCCGCCGTCTTGAAGCGTTTCCGCGAGGGCCGATGCGATAGACATTTTCAATCCTCAGTACGGCGGGGGAAGAATGGCGGACGGTGCGGCCGGTTCATGCTCGATTAGAATGGGCTCGGGACGCGCCCTGCCCGGCCCGCCAGTGCCGCGGATAGAGTCGGCATCATCCGCGTCCAGTTCCTGCAAAGCCGCCACCACGTCGGCCCGTGCGGCGCTGTGTGGGGCAAGGGCGCGAAGGATCGCCGCCTGCACCTTAGCGAAGGCCGGGCTGTTGATGATCGCGACGTTGTTCGTAACGTTTATTTGGCCTTGCGCGATGGTGGCGATCTCGCCAGTCACCTTGCCTATCTTTTCCAGGACCGACGTGAGCGATGTCGCCACAATAGCGGCGCCCCGGCCATCGCCGGCTTCGGTCATCAAAGCCAGTTGGCTCATCAACATCGTTCGGACGACCCGAAAGTGGTCGAGGACCGATGCGCCCTCCGCCGCGGCGGTTTGCGCTAGGTCGGCAAGCTGCGCCGGACCCGCGAGGTACGACGCCTTCACTTCGTCGGCGACGTGGTGCTGCCAATGGCGATGAATACTATCCCGAGACAGGCCGAACTTAGTTGCCAGATTGTCAAGGCTGGCGCCGCCGGCGCGAAGCAATTCAATCCGCCAGCGCTCGTCGTGCTGACATACCGTGCAGCGCGGTCCCTTTTTACCCAATTCCCACTCGCAAAATTCCGTCGCGCATATGCATACCCCATAGGGGTATACCACGGCGAGCGGAAAATAGCAAATTACGCCTGCTGCAACCGGCCGATGGTTGTCGCATCGACGGCGTATGATCGTGCGATGTCGGCTTGTGTCTCGCCAGCGGCAAGCCGCGCTATGGCCTCTTGGCGCTGGTGCGGTGTCAACTTCCGTGGGCGTCCGAACCTGACGCCGCGGTCCATGGCACGCTTGCGACCCTCGCCGGTGCGAGCACGGATCAACTCGCGCTCAAACTCGGCGAGACCGCCTAAAACGGTCAACATGAGCCGGCCGTGGGCGGTCGTGGTATCGGCCCATGTGTCAACCAATGATCGGAAGCCGACGCCGCGTTCGCCTAGCGTATGCAAGACATTGAGCAAGTCACGGGTGGAACGTGCGAGACGATCGAGACGCGTCACAACCAGTGTGTCCCCCTTCTGAAGGACGCGCAGCGCCTTAGCCAACTGTGCGCGGTCTGTCTTGGCGCCGGACGCCGTTTCGCTGAAAACCTTAGAGGCACCGGCGGCGCTCAAGGCGGCAACCTGGGCGGCAACTGTCTGGCCGTCCGTCGATACTCGCGCATAACCGTAGATTGTCATTGGAAATGCCCTCACTTTTGCAGCTAACTTTTGCAGGTATAAACCCGCGCAAAATCAACGTCAATAAAAACATGCAAAAGTTGTAAGTTTTGCAGGTTCGGCGGCAACGTAATGCACGACGACGTAGGAAAAGCGTTGCGATGATGGAAGCGATTTGCTGGGGTTTTATTCTTTGTTGTCTTCCATCGACGTGGGCGTGCTGGGCGCACCGGGCACGGTTTTTGATTCTCTCAGATTCTCTACTTTCGGCTGTCTACCTATAATTTACAGTCTGTTTTTCACCACAATGAAAAACCGCGCCCACAGTGCCCGGACGCCCGGCTCAGTACGGTGGTGGTGCCACTAAAGCCGGCGTGCTGAGCAGCCTCGCCGCAGCAAGACGTTCGCTCTCACTCAAATCCTGTCGTGCATAGATCGTCGTCTTGCCACCGTTCATGCGCCATCGACCGCCACTATCTCGGGCGTCCGGGTTTGCCACAGCAATATAGCCGCATTCGGCAAGGCGCTTCGGAAGTGCCCGACGAAGTTTAGGGTCGTCGAACACCAAGTGCAGGTGACTATCTCTCGGCATCCTCGCTCGGACCATAGGGAGCGTGAGAGCGGCAGGCTTGCCCATCGTTTCGATCACGTCGGTAAGATCGCCGCTTTCCGGTGCCAAGCCGGCGGCGACGACCATATGCCATCCAGCGGTCTTCGGCGGCGGCGTCTTGGCGTTGAAGCCGGTCAGGTCCAGATTTGCCAGATAGTGCGCGACCGCCTCGTTCCCGCCGTTTTCGAACCACGCGTAGATTCCATCGAAGTAGCCGTCGGGGAAATCCTCTTTTTTCCTGTCGGAAATGCAGACAAAATGTCGGCGATCATTGCGATCGAGATAAAGCGCGTCCGCATGGTTACTGGTCAGAATGACGCCGCAGACGTTCCGGGCAGCATGGTGCGGAACATTCTTTTCGTTGACGTAATGCGCTGCAGGCGGCGCCGCGAGGATTGGCTTAGTCCGATCGTGAAAGGCGTATTTCGATTCCCCGCCGAGATCATGGACTTCGTCGATCCGCAGCATCACAGATTTCAGATACCCGTTGAAATCCGATGTGAAGAATGTCTTCGCCGAAATGCTCTTGAAGTTATGCGACCCTACGGCGGCGACCACCGGCTCAATCGCCGTGTCTTTGCCCACACCCGGCTGGCCAATGAAGACGAGTCCGTGGTTCACCTTCTCTCCCGGCCGCTGCATGCGGTGCGCGAACCAGAGGACGATATGCGCCCATTCGCCGGGATAGATAAACTTGATATGATCAAGCCACTTCGAGACGTCGCCCTCGACCGGGTTAATTGAGGAAGGCAGGTAAAGGTTGAAGCTTCGGCATCCTGGTGCTCGGACCCAATCATCCGCGAGGATTCTGTCCTCGATAATCATTGGTTCGCCGGGATCCCAGCCCATCGACTGCACAGCACGATGTTGCGACAACCAGGTCGACGCCAGCATTCCCGGTCCAGACGCTTGCATCGCGTCTTTAACCCGGCCGCAATGCTTGTCGAAGCTGCCGGACGCCCAAAGGCCGCGCGACGGTTCGTGGATGATTTTTCCGGACGGCAGATGCGCCCAAAAATTCGTCAATGCGTTGGCTTGATCGATCGGTAATTCAGGATGATCCGGTAACGGCCCTATTGCCCCGGCGAGATATTGCTCTCGCGCAGCGTTCATCTGCACCAGTATCTCTGCCGGAATCTCGATAGCGGGCCCGGGTGGCGGCATGGGGCAGCCGAACGCGTATCGGAACATCCAGTTCACTTCTTTCAGCCCGAGCAGCGTTAGGAGGTTTTCGCCTTCGGTCTTGAAGTCGTTCGGTTTCCACCAACGCTTTCGAATTTCCTCTTCCCTGTTTCCCCATTCGAGTAGCAGGACTGCGTTCAAGCCGTCCTCTCCAGGGAACGACAACTTGATACGCTTCGCAAGTTCGAAATCATCGGGCGTCGTCTCGCGGTCATCGAGCGTCCAGACTTTTGCCATATGCTGACAGTACCAGACCACCTCAGCGTAGCGGATGCCATCATGGGAAACGCCATCGAACGCATCGGGCACGGGCGCGGTGATCTTAGGGGCTGTTTTGGGTTTGACGTTAGCGGCCACCACGGCGCGCAGATTATCTACAACCGTCCAGCTATCCCAAGCTTGCTTGACGCGCACCGGCTGCGGATTTGGCGAGCGTCCGCGCTTTATCTTGGCCGCGTTGGGCCAGTTGAGCGTGCCGGGAACGCGCATGATGCGCGAGATATCCGCGACACACATCTTGTCGCCGGTCAGTTCACCGAGAGCTTTTGCCAACGGCTTCGACTCGTCAGGTGAGAGTGCCCGATCAAGGATCATAATTTCTTGAAAGTTGCCCTCTGACGATTCGATGACCAAGTTTGGCGCAACAGGTGCGTGCGGCGGTGCTACGCCCGGATGATCGGCGTCGGCATCAACCGGGAACGCCAGAGTTGCAACCACGTCGTCTTGGCCACCTTTGGCACCGTCCGGTAAGTCCGGCCGCATGACGGCGTACGACTCATAGATACCGTAAGGCAGGCCTTCGAACGCCATCGCGCCGGCGGTCATTCCGTCTATGTCGCCGATCTGGAAATGCCGATTGATGGGCGGGAGACCTAGCGATTTATCGGCGGCGATCGCAGATAACACCAGCTTGCCGGGGACGTTGGCACGCTCGGCGAGGTGATGCAGCATCCAAAAGTGGTTACGGATGGTCGTGCGGTCAAACGTGGTACTTGACGTCGCTATATCTTGTGGTAAGATGTCATTCATAATACTACATGCGCCTCCTACGCGCATTCAGACCCAGCCCTGGCCGGCTGGGTTTTTCTTTGGTCAGACGCGGCGCGTGCGCCACTCTGCCAGAGTGTCTTTCAGATCGGCGATGTCACGGCGCTGGCGTTCAAGTTGAGCGACGAGCCGTCCGGCGTTGTGTTCGAGTTCGGCAACGATCTCGCTGGCAACGGCGATATCCTTCGTGCGCACGTCAATGGGATAATCGACGCTCATGCAGCCACCGCCGTCTCAGCTTCGCGAGCAGCGATCCATTCGCGAACCGCGTCTTCCGAAATGCGCGTGGTCTTGCCGAGTTTGAAAGACCGCGGCGCTTTGCCTTCGCGTGCCAGAATATAGAAATATGCGCGGGAGATTCTCTGCGCCGTGCAAAACTCATCGATCGTCAACGAAACCATTTCTGATCCTCCGTTATGGAAACGTGTGTGCAGGATTGTCCACCAGTCCTCAGGGATTCACTAAATTGCATGGGGCGTATCAATTTCTAAGGCAAACCAAGGGTGTCTACCTGCGAACACCTACAAGCATGGCTCGCGGGTCCACCGGTGAATACGGTAGGCACTCCCGTGTCGTTTTTCCAAACGTCAGCCGCACAGCAGTAGCGTCGAAGATTTCGTGCAACGATTTGCAGTTTCGGAGAGTGGCGTTCGTCGCCCGCGGCAGTGATGCGGTGATGTGCATTAGGCGACGTCATCCGTCAGACAGGTGCCCCAGCCGCGAAGATTCTTGGCATCTAGTCGCCGGATGAGTTGTGATCCCGCTTTGTAACCGCGTTGTCGAAAGCCAAGGATGAAGTCAGTTTCGCCGTAAGGTGGAGGCGGAATGAAACGAGTTTCTAAACTCTCCGTAGCCGTCTTTTTAAAGTCCGGCCTCTCCGGATCGGCAAAATGCACGAGTCGCGAGACGACTAGCGTCAGGACACCTTGGTCCACATAGAAGTCGAGGACTACTTCGCCCTTTTGAGTGCCCTCTTCTTTCAGCCACGCGTCGAGCGCGCCGCCGTTCAAATCCTTCGTAATGAGGTCAACGAAGAAATCTTTCACAGTGGTGCTTTTGGTGAAAGCGAACGGGTCATCCGTATGCGAAGTGATCCGGATCAATTGGCGCCACACACGAACATGCTCCGCAGCCCGATTTGCCACCTCCACTCCACACACGCCGAGCAACAGATTAATCTTGTCGTCGGTGGTCATTTCCGCCGCGCGGGGACCCTTTCCGGCTGTTGACAGGAGTCCGGTAGGTCGCAACGCACGCGCCACAGTGTTGACGTGGGTTTCCGGAATTCCGGTCCAAGCCGATGTGTGCGGGATCAGATCAGAGAGCCTCATCGGGACATCCATATTTTTCTTGACATATACATTCGGTACAGGCTACTGAATAGGCTATTCGGAAATCAGTACCGAATGCCACATTACTACGTTTCCCTAGTTTGTCAACCAAAGGAACCCACCCTGTGACCAAAATCCGCGAACAAAAGGCTCGTAACCAATTGAAGAAACACGGCTTTCGCCTCAACAAGGCACCGGCACGCCACTGGACTCGCGCTCAATATGGCGTCGGTTATCAACTCATCGCCCCCACTGGCTTCGTTATCGGTGCCAATCAACGCGAGTACGAAATGAGCCTCGCCGGCGTTTTTGAGCACATCGCGTGGCTTGCGCGGTGCACTGCGTGCGAGCAGCTACAGGCTGTTCGTAAGGAGTTCTTCGAGAACGGCGGCGCGGAAGACGATTGGCAGTGCGAGTTGAAAGAACTGGCCGCCGACAGCTTTGTCATGGAGGCCGCGTGATGGAAAAAACTCTCAACAGCCTGAAAGCACGGCTTACCGAAGAGGCCGAAGCTTACCCGGTCAATGCCAACATTGATGCGCTCGATGTTTGGCGGAAAGGTTTCGATCAGCTTCGCCAAGACATCGAACGGTTGGAATTTGCCAAGAAAAATCCGGTTCGCTCGATGTATACCGGCCCCCTGTCCGGCACCCGGCAGGGACATCCATAATATGTCCCGTCGCGCCGCCCATTTCGTGCAAGCCGACGTCGCCCGCGCGTTGCGGGCGGCGCGGCAGGCCGGTGCAGCATCCGTGGAAATCCAGCCGGGCGGGTGCATCCTGATACGCTTGGACGCCCCGCCGGTTGCACCGAAGGACATTGACGACGGCGATGAGCCGGTCATCCTATAACCATGCCCCGCCCTCGCCCGCCGCACCTCCAGCGCGCCGTCACCCGACACGGTAAGACGGTCTGGTACGTGCGCTTTGGGCGAGGTCCGAAAATCCGTATCCGTGGCGAGTACGGCTCGCCAGAATTCGACGCTGCCTATCGAGCCGCCGTATCCGGCGAGCAAGCGCAGCCCTTGGGTAAGGCCGCCAAGGGCACGCTGGAATGGCTCTGGCTACTCTACCGGCAATCCAGCGCGTGGACCGACCTTTCACTGGCGACGCGGAAGCAGCGCGAAAACATCATGCGCCCCGTTATTAAAGCCGCCGGTCACGAACCGCTGTCCCGCATCGACAAGAAAGCGATCATGGCGGGCCGCGAACGTCGGGCAAAGACGCCGACACAGGCGAAGCATTTTGTCACCACCATGCGCGGCATGTTCATGTGGGCGCTAGATCATCCAGATAGATTAGTACGTTACGATCCGACCCACGGAATCAACTTTAAGCGGTCGCGAAAGGACAAGAAGTCCGTAGGTTTCCCGGTTTGGACCGACGACGATATCCTCGCATACGAGCGTCGATGGCCACGCGGGACGCGCGAGCGGTTGATGTTCGATATCTTCTGTTACACGGGCCTGCGCCGCGGCGACGCCGCTGTGGTCGGAAAGCAGCATGTCCGCGACGGTGTGATTTCGATCCACACCGAGAAAACCGGAATGCTGGTCACGATTCCAATCCTTGATGACCTGCAAAAGACGCTGGACGCCGGACCGACTGGCGATCTCACATTCATCGCAACGGTGTTCGGGCGCCCGATGACCAAGGTCGGATTGGGGAATCGCTTTCGCGAGGCGTGCGACTTGGCTGGTGTGAAGAAGTCGGCTCACGGACTGCGCAAGGCTGCTGCGACGCGTGCTGCGAACAACGGCGCGACCACTGCGCAGATGAATGCGATCTTCGGATGGGAAGGCGATGCAATGGCGTCGCTATATACGAAGTCTGCGAACCGAACGAAACTCGCCGCCGGTGCGATCGACAAGCTGGCGCGGAACGAAACGGAAAAACCTATACCCTCACCTGAGCAAAAGGTGGGGGTTTTAGAGCGAAAAGCTGAATAATATCAAAGCTGATTTTTTGAGGTGGTGCGCTCGGAGGGACTCGAACCCCCACGATTTTACTCACTGCCACCTCAAGGCAGCGCGTCTACCAATTCCGCCACGAGCGCTGAGAAAACGGACCGAAGCTGGCGCCCCGACCGGATCGACGGCGCGGATGTAACAAAACAATGATGGGGGGACAAGGCCCCGGGGACGTTCTTCCCGGGCTGAAGGGCTGGGAAGAGGACTGCCGCCCGAACCAGAACGATACTGGAATCAGGGGCTTCGATTGCTCTTTTGATCCCGACGCCCATCCCGGCCCGGACATGCGGGCCTTCAAGTCCGATCCGGAAGGCTTATCTGCGGTCCGGGGTTCGCGGCAGCATCTGTTTGACTTCGACCGCGATGCGGTTGCGGTTGACCATCACCACCCCGCTGGCGACCGGCAGGTTGTTGGCAAGGATCTTGACCTCGTCCTGCTCGGTGGCATCAAGCTCGATAATGGCGCCACGGCTGAGCCGCATGACCTGATGGACAGGCATCGAAGTGGTCCCCAGGACCACCATGAGATCGACAGATACTTTATCGAGCGTTGCCACGAATACAAACTCACAGACCATGCAAATTGCTACGGTTCCAGACCACCACAGTTATGGTTAGACAATGGTTAACAACCGCCAGACCATCGATTTGAAGCTGTTTGCAGCCTCGCCTAGCGAGCCGGTGAACTGGCGGTTGTCCGATGCTCCGGTGCCTTACCCCGAGGCTGTTGCCATCATGGAAGCGCAGGCGGCGGCGATCGCCTCGGGCGAGGCTCCGGAACTGGTCTGGCTGCTGGAGCACCCGCCCCTCTACACCTCCGGCACCAGTGGACGCGAAGCCGATCTTCTACAGGTCCGCTTTCCGCTGTTTTCGACCGGCCGCGGCGGTCAGGTGACCTATCACGGCCCCGGCCAGCGCGTGGCCTATGTCATGCTGGATTTGAAGCGTCGCCGCCCCGACGTGCGGGCGTTCGTCGCTGGCCTGGAGGAATGGATCATCCGCACGCTCGACGCTTTCGACGTCAAAGGAGAACGGCGGGAGGACCGGGTCGGCGTCTGGGTGGCGCGCCCGGACAAGGGGCCGGGCCATGAGGACAAGATCGCGGCGATCGGCGTGCGGCTGCGCCGCTGGGTATCGTTCCACGGCATCTCGCTCAATGTCGACCCCGACCTCAGCCATTTCGAAGCCATTGTGCCCTGCGGTGTCACCGACCCACGCTACGGCGTCACCAGCCTCGCCGACCTCGGCCTCCCCGTCGCGCTGGCGGATGTCGACGTTGCCCTCAGGCAGGCGTTCGGAGCGGTGTTCGGACCCTCGGAACTGCGTCTGCAGGAAACGACGGCCTGACCCGTTTGATTGGGCTTTCGATGCGCGGCTTTGCCTACGCCGTCGGGAGTTGCGAGAAGCGCTCGCCGGGCCGGATCATTTTCAAGGCGTTCGCCGTCACGGCCTGATCTTCGACGGCATCGACGCGCGCGAACTCCGGCCCGTTCCGGCAGCGCGCCACCATGGCCGCGACAGCATCGGCCGGTCCCGCGAACAAGGCCTCTACACTGCCATCACGGCGATTACGCACCCAACCGGCAACGCCGAGACGGATGGCTTCGCTCATCGTCCAATAGCGAAAGCCGACGCCCTGGACGCGGCCGCGGATCACGATCTGACGAACCAGGTCTTCCATTTAATTTTATCCCGGTAACCTCACGCCGCGAGCATAGGCTTAAGACGCTGTCGAAAACGCCTGCAGCCTCACGCAAACTCGAGGACCAGCGCATCCACCGCCAGCGTCGCTCCGGGCACCGCCGCGATCGTCTTGATGACTCCGTCGCGTTCGGCACGCAGCACGTTCTGCATCTTCATGGCTTCGATCACCGCCAGCGTCTCGCCCGCCTTGACTTCCTGTCCCTCGGTCACGGCGATCGAGACGACGAGGCCCGGCATCGGGCACAGCAGCTTCTTGCCGGTATCGGCCGTGGTCGCGGCCGGCATCAGCCGGGCAGCAGCCGCCTCGGTCTCGGTGAATACGTTGATCGCGGCCTCGAACCCCTGATGCGCGAGCCGGAATCCGTTTGCGATCGGCCTCACCTGCAATGCGATGGGATGCCCGTCGAGCGTGCCTTGCCAGACCGGTTGGCCTGGCACCCACCGCGAGAGCAACTGATGCGCGTTGCCGACACCACCATCCGCACCCACGAAGCGGATCGTGATTGCATCGCCGTCGCGGGCAACGTCGAGCAGGATTTCATCGCGGTTGAGCCAGACAGCGCGTCGACCTTCGCGCGTCACCGCGCGCCCATTCATCTGGCCGGAAATCTGCCGCTTGCGCTCGCCGAGCACGTGATCAATCGCGGCCGCCACCGCGGCGAATCTGTGCGCGATCTCTCCTTGCGGCGCCTGCGCGGTAAATCCCTTTGGGAATTCCTCGGCGATGAACCCGGTCGAGAGATTGCCGGCGCGCCAGCGCTGGTGATGCATCAAGGCCGACAGAAAAGGAACGTTGTGCCGGATGCCGTCGATATAAAATGCGTCGAGCGCCTGAGCCTGCGCTTCAATGGCGGCGGCGCGCGATGGTCCATGGGTGACGAGCTTGGCGATCATCGGATCGTAATGGATCGAAATCTCGCCGCCCTCGTACACGCCAGTATCGTTGCGCACGATGACGCCGTCCTGGTTCATTTCGTCCGGCGGACGATATTTGACGAGACGTCCGACCGACGGCAGAAAATCCCGGAACGGATCTTCGGCATAGACGCGCGATTCAACCGCCCATCCCGTCAGTGTCACGTCCTTCTGCGTGATCGATAACTTTTCTCCCGCAGCAATGCGGATCATCTGCTCGACCAGATCGATGCCGGTGATCAACTCTGTGACAGGATGCTCGACCTGCAGCCGCGTGTTCATCTCAAGGAAGTAAAAGCTCTTATCCTGCCCTGCGACGAATTCGACCGTGCCCGCCGAGTTGTAGTTCACTGCCCTAGCCAGCGCGACGGCCTGCTCGCCCATCCTTCGTCGCGTGGTCTCGTCGAGCAGGGGTGACGGCGCCTCCTCGATGACCTTCTGATTTCGCCGTTGTATCGAGCACTCGCGCTCGCCAAGATAGATCACGTTGCCGTGCTTGTCGCCCAGCACCTGGATTTCGATATGGCGTGGATCAACGATGAACTTTTCGATGAAGACACGATCATCGCCGAACGACGACTTCGCCTCCGCCTTCGCGAGATTAAATCCCTCGGCGACCTCGGCGATCGAGCGTGCAATGCGCATGCCCTTTCCGCCTCCCCCCGCCGACGCCTTGATCATCACGGGATAGCCGATCTCGTCGGCGATCTTCACCGCGTGCCTGTCGTCCTCGATCACGCCGAGGAAACCGGGGACCGTCGAAACCCCGGCCTTGGCCGCAGCCTTTTTGGATTCGATCTTGTCGCCCATCGCAGCGATAGCGTCGGGATTGGGGCCGATGAAAACCACGCCGGCGTCGGCGAGCGCACGCGGAAACGCCTCGCGCTCGGACAGAAAGCCATAGCCGGGATGCACGGCTTGCGCCCCGGTCTTGTGGCAAGCCTCCACGATCTTCTCGATGACGAGATAGCTTTCGGCCGCCGCCGGCGGGCCGATCGACACAGCCTCATCGGCCATCTCGACGTGAAGCGCGTCGCGATCCGCCTCCGAGTACACGGCAACGGTTTCGATGCCCATCCGATGGGCCGATTTGATGATCCGGCAGGCAATCTCGCCGCGATTGGCGATCAGAATCCGTTTGAACATGTGCCTGTTGACCTGCAACCTTGAGGCGCGGTCCAGTCTTCCGGACGGTGCGAGCGATCTGGCCTAGGGACGCGGCGTAACTGTTCCGTCGTACAGAAAAACAAAACAAGAGCAAAGGCTTTTCGGCGGGAGCGCCTCTCAATGGGCTTGATGCGCCGCCGCCCGAGCGCTTGCGCGGTCGGCGACACTGATGAGCAGACGACTACGGGCCGATGGCTACAGAAACGACGGAAGCAGATAACCCACCGTTTGTCGCTTCTGGCATTTCGCGCGGCTTACATGCCGATATCGAAAACGTTCGGGAGGTGCGTCAGCGGCAAGGTCGCCGCCCCGATCAGGCTCGCGACCAGCGCCATCAGCCGACGATTGCTGCGACGTTTACCGCGCATCTGACTTGCGACCCACTCCAGCACTTCGATGTTGACGCCCACCGCTTTGGTCGGCGCCCAACTCTCGATGGGGGTGCCCGGCGACAGGGCGATGCTGCGCGGTGGCACCGGCAAGCCCGATGCGGACGTAGCGTGGTGCACGATCGCCTTGGCAAAAAGATCGTCGAACCGCCCGTCATCGCTTCGCTCGGCGGCGACATCGTTGATTTCAAACAGGGCTTCGGCTTCCTCTCGGCTCACCGGCTGGTTATCCATGGCGGCGGCCGTCAAAAGACGCGCGCACCAGGACGCATCGGTGGAGTCGAGCATGCGGGAAAAATGAACGCGGCCGCGTGCGGTCGGTCCCTCTCCGGTGATGACGCCATCCCGCACCATGGCGAGGGCCTGGACGACCGCCATGCGGTCTGTGATTTCCGAGGGCTCAAAGGCGGTCGGTTCGGTGAAGGCTAAGGCGGCGGACATTGCTATTTCTCTTCTTCTTCAATCCCAGCAATCCATTGCGGGTGTAAACGGCTGGTTAAGGAATCAACAATCAGGTCGCGTCTTTTTTAGTTGCTTGCGAAAGAACTCAGTCACAAGCTGGTCGTCGCTGCGATCAACGTCTCGGTTCATCGCAAGGCGATCCGGCGGTCGCGGGGCGGGTCCGCGGCAACTTCGCGGCGGACACATTAAAACAATGCAATCTTTTCGCCTTCAGGCAGCGAAGCAAAACACGATGCCAGTGATTTATCAGAATGGAGAAAGTTCTATCCTTTTCCGCCAGACGGTTCCCTTCCGCGGTCGCGCGCCCTATACTGATCGAGACCATAAAATCCCGTAATTTGAACGACATGAGGTCACACTATGGCACTTGCGATTAACGCTGACGCTCCCGATTTTGAAGCTGAAACCACCGAAGGTCACATCCGTTTCCATGAGTGGCTGGGCAATAGCTGGGGGCTTCTGTTTTCCCACCCGAAGGATTTCACCCCGGTCTGCACCACGGAACTGGGTGCGGTGGCCCGCCTGAAACCCGAATTCGACAAGCGCGGTGTCAAAACGATCGGATTGAGCGTCGATCCCGTCGCCAACCACGCGAAGTGGGCCGAGGACATCAAGGAGACCCAAGGGCACGCGCCGAATTTTCCGATGATCGGCGACACCGATTTCAATGTCTCGAAACTCTACGGCATGCTGCCGGCCAGCACGTCTGGCGACGTCAGCACCCGCACCGCCAACGATAACGCCACCGTGCGCAATGTCTTCGTCATCGGGCCGGACAAGAAGATCAAGCTCGTGCTGGTCTACCCGATGTCGGTCGGCCGCAATTTCCAGGAAATTTTGCGCGCCATCGATTCATTGCAGCTCGGCGCAAAGCACCGCGTTTCGACGCCAGCCGACTGGAAACAGGGCGAGGATGTCATCCTGGGTGGCGCGATCAGCGATGAAGAAGCGAAGAAGCTCTATCCGCAGGGCTGGAAAGCGCCGAAGCCCTACATCCGCATCGTGCCGCAGCCAAAGTAATTCGTTGCGCAGCGAAAGAACGAAGGGGACGCCTCGGCGTCCCCTTTTTTTTTGCGGGCACGTCGAATGACGACGACCGAGATCATTCCATCTCGTCGTGAACCATCTAGTCAACCGCGGTTCGTCGGCTTCGATTGACGGGGATCATCCCCAGCTCGTCGAAATCGCGATTCATGGTTTGCGGCCTTTAGCGCCCGAACCTATGCTATGCGGCAACACCGGTTTGCCGCGAGGCATGCTCGCGCAATTTCTCCTGAACACCGACAGAGAACGGGAAATTACCATGCACGTTCGCGCCGCAGTCGCTGTTGCCGCTGGCAAGCCGCTTGAAATCACGACCGTGGAACTCGACGGCCCGCGTGAAGGCGAAGTCATGGTCGAAATCAAGGCCACCGGCGTCTGCCACACCGACGAGTTCACTTTGTCCGGAGCCGATCCGGAAGGGTTGTTTCCGGCGATCCTCGGCCATGAGGGAGCAGGCATTGTCGTCGATGTCGGCAAGGGCGTGACTTCGGTGAAGAAAGGCGATCACGTCATTCCGCTCTACACGCCGGAATGCCGGCAATGCCCGTCATGCCTGTCGCGCAAGACCAATCTCTGCACGGCGATCCGCGCCACCCAGGGCCAGGGGCTGATGCCCGACGGCACGTCCCGTTTCTCGCTCGATGGCAAGAAGATCCACCACTACATGGGCACTTCGACCTTCGCCAATTACACCGTGCTGCCGGAGATTGCGGTCGCCAAAATCCGCGAGGACGCACCGTTCGACAAAGTCTGCTACATCGGTTGCGGCGTTACCACCGGCATCGGTGCGGTCATCAACACCGCGAAGGTCGAGCCCGGCGCGAAAGCGATCGTGTTCGGCCTCGGCGGCATCGGACTCAACGTGTTGCAAGGCCTGCGGCTTGCCGGCGCCGACATGATCATCGGCGTCGATCTCAACGACGACCGCAAGGCATGGGGCGAGCGCTTCGGCATGACGCATTTCGTCAACCCGACGGAACTTGGCAAGGACCTCGTCCCTCACCTCGTCGACATGACCAAGTCTGGCGCCGATCAGATCGGCGGCGCAGACTACACCTTCGACTGCACCGGCAACGTCAAGGTGATGCGCCAAGCGCTGGAAGCCTGTCACCGCGGCTGGGGGCAGTCGATCGTGATCGGCGTTGCGCCAGCCGGCGCGGAGATCGCGACGCGGCCATTCCAGCTTGTCACCGGTCGGGTATGGAAAGGCACGGCGTTCGGCGGCGCACGCGGCCGCACCGACGTACCGAAGATCGTCGACTGGTATATGCAGGGCAAGATCCAGATCGACCCGATGATCACCCACATCATGCCGCTCGACGACATCAACAGGGCGTTCGACCTGATGCACAGAGGCGAGTCGATCCGCAGCGTCGTGACATTCTAATAACGTGTACGTCTTCAGAAATCTTCCGGACACGGATCGACGATCTTCCAAAGTTCCGGACCGTTCTTGATCTTCTTCATTTCGGTGGTCAGGCCGCCATTGCGGTGAATCCAGTCCTTCACGGACGGCGGATAGTAGGACATCAGGTCGGATGTCCCCTTATAGCTTGTGACCTTGATGCCGAAGGTGAACGCCTTGTCATAATACGCTTCGTGGAATCCGAGGCTGGCGCGCGGCGTCACGCAAATCCTGTTCATGGGTACGATACCGAACACCATGGTGCAGGCCGAATTACAAATACCGTCGATAATGACGCGTTCGTGGCGATCGCGGATACGCTCATACTTGGCCTTGTATTCGGTGACCAAGCCGCCGTGATCGCGCGTAATATGGAGATCGGCGCGGGCCGGCACCGTAGACAGCAGCAGGATCATAAAAACGGCAATTCGCATGGGAGCGACAGGTGACCAGAGAAAGCCTGCGTTTCGGAATGCGGGCGGCCTCGCGACCTTTCGCATCGCGAACTCTGCCCCCTACTCTCTTGGCAATTCGTTAACCACGGCACTCTGGCTGAAAAACGGCAACCGGCCGCTCCGGAACCCATCCGCTGTCATCGATGCACGAGCCTGCCCGCCGAGGCAGTCTGTTGCAGCGGCGTGGTGTCGAGCCGCGCGATCTGTTCGGCAAAATGGCGATAGAAATCCTGCATGTCCTTGCCGGCGAGTTCCCGACACCGCGCCAGCGCGACGTCTGCCTCGTCCCCCCGACCAGCTTTGATCGCGATCAGCAGCGCACCATGCACGCGTTTCCATTCGACAAACTCCGGCGACGCCGTCACCGCTTCGTCGCCTGCGATCGCGTAAATCTTGGTAGGCCGCGTCTTGCCTTTCAACAGGATCTCTCCTGCCTCGAGCAGCGCGATCCCCTTGGCTCGCTGCGCCACGTCTTCCGAGACCAGAAGGTCCACATTGAGCCCTTTGCTTGCTGACTCGATCCGGGCCGCCACATTCACGACGTCGCCCATCGCGGAATAATTGAATCGTCTCAGCGATCCCATGTTACCTACGCAGGCTAGTCCGGCATTGATGCCGACCCCGATCCTGACACGCGGGTCCTTGAAACCGCGCGCGGAAAACCCGAACACGTCGGCGTCGTTGAGCGCGTCGAGTGCCGCACGCATCTTGAGCGCGGCGCGACAGGCTCGGGTCGCATGATCGGGAACGTCGACCGGCGCGTTCCAGAACGCCATGATCGAATCGCCGATGTATTTGTCGATCGTTCCCAATTCATCCTGGATCGCATCCGACAGCGGCGCCAACAACACATTGATGAAATCGACAAGTTCCGTCGCCGTCAGAGCCTCGGAGATCGGCGTAAAGCCGCGCACATCCATGAACATCACGGAAATGTCGCGAGATTCGCCGCCGAGCCGCATCGCCTGCGGCGATTTTTCAAGCTGCGCGAGCAGTTCTGGCGCAAGATATTGGCCGAAGGCCTGACGCACGAATTTCTTCTCGTGATCGGAGGCGACGTGAAGCACGCGCTCGACAGCGATATAAACCGCCAGCGCCGCCAGCGAGGGAAAGATCGGATCGATCAGCAACCGGAAATGCGAAAAAGCGATCCACGATCCCGCGAGCCCTGCCACGAACACCACCACACCGGCATAG
This sequence comes from Nitrobacter sp. JJSN, assembly GCF_051912485.1. Classification (GTDB taxonomy): domain Bacteria; phylum Pseudomonadota; class Alphaproteobacteria; order Rhizobiales; family Xanthobacteraceae; genus Nitrobacter. The sequence continues at coordinate 1,621,878 of NZ_CP196822.1, forward strand.
AATGAAAAACGGGCGCCGAACGCCAAGACCAGGCCTGCGACCAAGGCGCCGAACAATACGGTCAGGACGATCTCGAGCCCGTTGGTCCAGTCCGGACGCTCAATGAAGTCCTGCGCGAGGATCTGTTCGATCAATTGCGCCTGGATCGCCACGCCCGGAACCAGCCCGCCGAGCGGCGTGGCGCGTGAATCCATCAAACCCGCGGCCGATGCACCGACGAGGACGATCGCGCCATCGATCAGAGGTTTGACCGCGACCTCTTTGGCGGGATCGAGAATGTCTTTCACCGACACGTAACGTTGCGGCTGGTCGCGACTGAAATAGACCCAGGACTCTCCGTTGTTGGTCAGCGGCAGCTTGAACGCGCCGACGCGCATATCGATTAGCGCTGCATGACCGGTGTCGTTGTCGCCACTCGATCCGGTCCCGCGGACGATGATGCTTTTCTGGTTCTGGGCGACGCGCAGCGCCTCGATCGCAAGACCAGGGTAGACGTTCGCGCCGTCGGAGAACAGCATAGGGACGCGGCGGACGATACCGGCGCGATCGTGCGAGCTCAGATTGATGCCGCCGATGCCCGCGGCCACTTCGTTGAAGATGGGCAGACTCGACACCGTGCCATGAAATGGCGCAAGCACCTTTGTCGGATTGACGCCGACAAAGGCCAGTCCGGCCCGGACCGGAGGACGCTTGTCGTTGGCGGCGTCGCCGGCGGCAAAGCCAAGCACGACCCCCGTTTTACCGATGGCATCCGCGAAGGCCCGATCATGATCCGGCAGGTTCGCGAGCAGCTTCATGGTCTGGTCGAGATCGGGAACGCCAGAGTCCTTCAAGTCGTTAGCAAGCCGGCTCGGCGTGGTGCGATCCTGCTCGGAAAAGATGACATCGTAGGCGATCACTCCAGCACCAAGGTCGGCAAGTCGGCGAGTCAGCGCGGCAAGACGCGTCCGCGACCACGGCCATTGTCCGTATTCGGCGATCGAGGCCTCATCGATATCGACAATCCGCACCGGCAGATCGGTATAGGTCCGCGGCTTGAGCCGCTGATAGGTATCGAACGTGCGCTCCTTCAACTCGGTGACGATGCGCGGATCGTAAGCGCGCAGCGAGGTGAGCAGCACAAGCGTCGCCACCGCAGCGCCGACCGCACGGAGATTCTTGTTGCGCATCAGCCGGCGCAGACGCACCCACGCCAGCATCGTCCGCACACGCAAGGTGCCTCGGAAATGCGCGGTAGCCTTCATCGCCCGGCCTCGATTGCAGGCGCGAAAAGATGGCCGGTGCAGCCTACATGGCAGCGCGTCAGTCCACGGCGCATCACTGAGCGTCGCCTGGGCAAACTGAGATCGGCGTAACCAAGGGACGACGACAAGGCCCTAATCCGGTTCGATGATTTTGCGATCGGTGGTTCGACACCCGCCGGAACAACGAGGTTACCGACAAACTAACGAACTCCGCTCAATTTGGCGTGACGAAAATAGCCGATTTTTCAGCACTATCAGAGGTTTTCCGGTTTTCCGCCCCAGATTAACGAGAAATCCGCTGTCTGTCTCTCATCCTCGTCGCCAGCGCCGATCAGAAAACCGGAGGCGACCATGGCGACGGCCCGAACATTTTTCCGCACGCCGAACTTCGCGCTGATGGCAGCGCTGATCCTGTCGTTAACGTCGGCGACTGGATATGCGGTATCCATCCACGCCGGAACCGACCCTCGCTTGCAGGACCTCGCCGACAACGCCGCGCTCGCGGGCGTCAATTCGCTGGCGATGAACGTTGATCAGCCCGCAGATGCACGTTCGGCCGGAGCCATTGCGGCAGCCCGAACCGTCATCGCATCGCAACCGGGCGTCGTCCAAAGACTCCAACCGTCAGTCGAAGGGCTAACGATGTCGGTCGTCGTGGAAGATGCCGATAAGGGACTGCGGGCCTCTGCAACCGCGAAATATATTCCTGCGAAAGACAACCGTTCGGTCCAGCGGGCCGTCCACCCGCAGGGATACACAGCTGCAGCGCTTTGACGCGCGAGTCCATCAGAAAAAACGTCCGGTTCAAAACCGCGCGGTCGGTCCGACCGAGACTGAAAAGTTGTCGGTCCTGTAGTTCGGCAGCGAGGAATCGATCTTCATATACTGGACCTGCGTCCGTACGCCGACATTCTTGTATACCTGCGCATCAAAGATCGCGCCGTAGCGTTGCTCCGTGTCGTTCCGCATCGTGAAGGGATCGACGATCGGATTAGGCGCATCATAATTAACCCAGCTAAAGCCGATCGTGGGCGCGATCACGAACTGATGCGGCGCGCCGAACACCGGCAGAGCAAACTCGTACGGAAACGCCATGTCGATCGAATAGCGTTTGTAGGAGTAATAATCGAAGATCGCGCGATTCTGATCGTATCCAGCGCGCGCCGTCCAATGCAGCGCTCCGAACCGCAAATCCGACGTGACCGCCGCCGACAGCAGATCGCCGGTCTGCTGGCTGGCCGTCGGAAAGTTACTCGAATCAGAGAAATCGCGGTGCCGCTGCTCGACGAACGCCTCCAGAAGTCCGAGATCGCCGACCGTCGTGCGCGCGGACACGCCGCCGCCGCCCGCCGAGAAATAATTGGCGTCCCCGAGCCAGACCTGATCGCCGATGCCGTAGAGCTTGAACGATGCGTTCTGGCCGATAGCAATGCGCGGCCCGACGACGAGTTCGACCAGGCCGAGATCGAACTGGCTGAGCTTGAATTGGTGCGAATTCAGGCCAAGGAAGCTCGCCTCGATAGCGTCCCCGCGCGTGCCGATCTTGTAGGCGTAGTTGGCCGTAAGTGTCTGGAAGAAATTCCAGTCGGGGCGCTTGCCGTACGCGCTGTCGAGAAGTGCCTCCTGGCCTAAGGCGCGCACCATCAGGCTTGAGGGACCGAGGTTGGCGTTGGTCTGATAGCGGAAGCCGGCGGTGGTGAACACGCTGAACTCGTAGCGCGCCAGCCGGCGGTCGATCTCGGTCAAATAGGCGAGAACCTGCGCCCTGATGTCATCAGGGGCGTCGGCAGCCTTGATCGCCTCCTGAAAATAGCTGCGCGCGAGTTCGTAAGAGCCGAGCTTGAAATACAGCACGCCCAGTTCGAGTTTCACGCGCGGCAGATTAGGATTGAAGAACAGCATACGTTCGAGCGCGCCGATAGCGGCTTCATAGTCGCCGCGCTTCACGGCTTGCTCCGCGAACTTGAAGCTCGCCTCCAGATCGGAGGGATTTTTGTACATCTGCTGAAACAGCGCATCGTAGTCCTGCTGGACCACGGTCGCCGCCGTGACGGGGGGCGCGGATGATTGCGCCGCGGCCCCGGAGCAGCAGGCAATCGTCATGAGCAAAATGAATACGGCTTTCGCCGTCTGGACAAGTTTCACGCCGCCACCACCCAAAACTATCTTTGATGCGAGGCTTCCGTTCCATCTCCGTGGAATATCGGGGAAATCCGCAACATAATGGGCGCCAGATTAGCGTTGGCCGGCCCAATTGGAACGACCCTGATCATCCGGCGAAGTGATTTCAGTGGGACGTCACCTTTTTACCACACATTGAAATAATGAAATCAATGACTTGGCGACATGATCCGAACAGAGGTGCGAAACATCACCAACGAGAGGGCGCCTCGATCGCCGCTTTGCCCCGCGGTGCGGCAAACTGCGTGACATCGGGGCCCTGCCCTTTCTATAAGGGAACGCGTGCGCTCGTAGCTCAGCTGGATAGAGCATCGGATTTCGATTCCGAGGGCCGGGAGTTCGAATCTCTCCGAGCGCGCCAATCAAATCAGATACTTAGTGACGTTCTCTGTTTGGCCTTTTTAGGTCGGGGAAACTGTGGGGAAACCTATTTCGGGCGAGTCGTGACCCCTCTGTAAAATGTTGTGGATTGGGCGAGCAGTTGCGCCCAACCCCCCACGGCCCGAGCGAGCCCGAGAGGGTGCGACCGGCTGCCGCATGTCGTTCCGTTGACGATGCCACGCTGGAAGTTGGGACGTTGCTCGGGAGCACTTTGGGAAAGCGGGCTTGATCTTCCTCGGCGGGCGGCGGCAAACCGATTAGCGACGCGTCGCTCGCGAAGACGATTGCTCGCCAAACCGAAGAGAGGCGACGACGCACGGCTTCCGCTCAACGTTCCGCGATTGGGCTGGCGATATGACGAACTTCCCGCGCGGGGTTTGCAAATGGACGAAGACTTCAAGGTGCCCTTCTTCGATCCCGATTATTGTCTGAAAGTGGTGCGATGGTCGTCGACTGTCTGCGTGGGATGGCTGTTGATCGAACTGATCCTGCTCGCCACCCTCAATCCTCTGTCCAAGAGTTGTCCTAATTGGACCATCTATCCGGGTACGCCGTCGGAAACGCACGTAGGATTGCTGATCCTATTATTCACGGCTGTTCCGACTGCGTGGGTGTGCTTCATCGTTATTCGATGGCGACGGTTTTCAGAGAAAATCTTTAACAGCATTCTGCAACGGCCCGATCTGATAACGGATCATCCGAACACGGTCTGGCTTGTCGTTTGCTTAAGCTGGACGCTCTTTTGTTCTTCCCCACTGTGGTTCATGCTCTCGAACTGCACAAACGTGTTCAGGTCACTTGGGTTTTAGGTCGTCATTGCGCATTCGCATCATCCGAACACCCGCTAGGCCGTCCACCATCCCTGATGCACGCTCGGTAAGCCCACGGCACAACGTAGCTCCCCGCCCATATGCCACGGCCCGCGCGCCGCGCCGAAGATGCGCGCGCCACCCCCTGTACAAATGTCGCAGATCGGTCATACTTTGAGCTTGGCTTGAAGGGAGGGTGCCGTGATGAACGAACACGACCGCGCCAATAAGTTGATGATCGTGACCATGACCGTTGTCAGTTTGCTTGTCGCGGGCAGCGTGGGTTTGGTTTGGAGCAGCGGCAACGCGCTTCCGTCGAAACCGATAGCAGAAGTTCCGAAGGCGAAGGCACAAGTCGCGTCCCCCCAAGCAGATGCAGTCGCCATGCTTGATAAGCGCTTGATACAGGTCGAATCCAAGATAAAGGTTCCCCCAACATTCGATACCTCTCAGCTCGAAGCACAACTTAAGGGTCTGGAGTCTCAGGTCGCGGCGATACAAACGCAGTTGGGCACTTTCAGGGTTTCGGATTTCGACGCTCTCAAGACGAAGACGGACAGCGCCGCGACGGCAAATTCTGAGTCCGTCAAAACGACGATAAACGCTCTTCAGACGGATGTAGGAAATCTGAACAAACGCTTCGATCAGCTTTCGCAGCAGGTTACTTCTGCCACAGCGCCGGAGCTCAAACCGGACCTCAAACAAAGCTCGCAGAAGTCGCAGCACTCGAAGTCGAGATAGAGAGACTACCGCGCAGAACCACCGGTTGTCTTTCCGAAGACGGCTCGCGAAGCTGCGGCAAGCCTTTCAGACGATCCGGTCTCAGCCGCCTCAAGCCGTCACGTAGACGATGAGCACGACAAAGCCGCTGATCGCGAGCGTGGCGTGAATGCCGATCAGCGTGCCCGAGAGCCGCCGCTTGCGAAGGCGCGCTGAAAAGAGGGCAAAGCCGACGACGGCCGCCAGCGCGATCAGCACGGCTGCAATCATGCCGAACGAGCCGGCCCCCTGATCGAGCCCACGAGGCGGCCCACGCAAGGCGAGACTGAGACAGCCGAGACCGCCGATGGCTATCAGTCCGTGCAATGCCGCCAGCCGCCAGGACGGCGCTGCAGCGCCTTCAGCCATATACATAACCGCAAGCACGGAGCCCAGCAGCACGGCAATTCCGAGGATGGTGAAAGCGGTGATCAGCACTGGCTTAACCCTTTTGTAGTCCCGCTCTCGATTGCCTATATGATTCCTGAACGGCGCTTATCGCATGCCGCAAGAGCTATCAGAACCATCAAACTCGCAGATCAGGACATCTTCAGGAAGGTGACCGCGCGGAACACCGCTTACCGAAGATCACGGGTTGCTACTCATTCAATTGAAAGAACGAGTTGATAAGCTGGGCGCTTCGCCATCGGTATTGTCCACCGCCGCGTTGATGAAAGTCCTTTCGCTGCATCATGAACTCGGGCAAGCTTGAACGGCTCTGAACAGCCTTGGAAGTCACGTATTACGGATTTCGATTCCGAGGGCCGGGAGTTCGAATCTCTCCGAGCGCGCCAATTAAACACTTAAAAACAGATGGTTTCTTCCAGTTTTTGCTTCGTTCTACGGTTAAGTTGGTGTTGCGAAGCTTTGCGTGCCGCCTCAAGCTGAATCAATGAGTTACGAACGACCACGGCGCGCTCCATGCAACCTGCGCTCCGCCTTATGCAACAAACTCTCGACTTCCCTGACGAAGAAGGCACGATCCTTCAATCATCCTCTTGAGCGGCAGCTAGGCACATGACAGCTCTTCACATTTTTGCCTTTGTGCCGTTCCTCGTGTTCGCGGCCGTTGCTGGCATCGTATTTTGGAATCGCCGGAGCGGTCGCCGCCAAAAATGACCGGACGCGAATCAAGGCCGCTTCTCGTTGGCGCGCGCGTGATCCTACCGACGCTGACAGGAAGCCAACGTCCAGGCATAGCGTGACCAGCGCGATGCCGAGGTCACATGTTCGGTTGTTAGATCAGGCCTCCGCCGATAGACGCTCGCGCGCCGACATGCAGTGTCTTCAGCATTGGCTATAATAGCAGATGACAATCGTGAGTCGGCCAGTGGCTCGCGTAAAGGTTTCCCAATTCGTTGAGGCCATGACGATGGCAGATGATTGGTGGGAATGGCGTCGAACACTCAGCCGGAAGCTTGCCTATCGTCGCGCGCAAGCGGGCCGACGATATTCATGCCCATGGTGGGCGGATAAGCAGGTTTACTGCCTTGCTTGGTTGCAAGGCAGGGGCCTGGAGATACCAAGGACACTCCTCGCAGACCCTACAGAGAACCCGCCGACGTGAACCGGCGGGCAATTCAATCTCAGCCAACCCTCAAATTTTCTGCGGACGTTTTGCCTCGGTTTTCCATCTCATGATAGCTCGCCTTGGCGCCCTCATTGAGCGAGCTAAGGCCAGCCTTCTCGACTGCCGAGATGTGAACAAAGACGTCCTTGCCGCCGCTGTCGGGTTGAATGAAGCCATATCCGAAGATTTCCCTGGTGATCCAGGGTGTCGCCCGGCAGCAACGACCTCGAGCAAGGGCGAATAGAAAACCCCGCCGGAGCGCTTTCGTGCGTGTGCAATCCGGATTAGGGTTCCGACGATTTCGAGCGCGATAGCCTGCTTTCATGAAGATTATTACCCAATGCGAAAAACGTTGATTGCTGCGGCCCTGTTCGGGTTCACTGCTTGGGCGATTGTCACGTTTGCTATGATGGTAGCGAAGTGGAACAGCCAAGTTGGGGGCGAGTCCAGAATCCAACAGCACTCGCACTAGCCATCATGCGATCAGGATTTGCTGGAAGGCATCAAGCTCGAGCGTTCGTCGCTCGTCGCGCGCATCCGCCGCCACCATCGCCAGCCCGACAATGGCCAGTGCCGTGAGAAGTGCAATGGGCCTTGCCGTTCACTAGTTCTCAGTTCAGAAAATCGCGCGCTGCCTTTGAGATTGCGGTAACGCAAAAATCCAGGTCTGCCTTTGCGCGACCGCAAAGACAGGAAAATTTATGGGATGCAGGGTTCGTCTGGAGGACCGACAGCTGGTCGAAAAGAGGCAGTGTCTCGGCCCGGCAGACGATCATCCTCAAGCTAGAGCAGTATGAACACGCCCCGGAAGGACATCCATAACTCCAATGTGCCGAAGCTCTGTCAGAGCTGTGATGTACGGCACAAGGGTATGTGCGGCGCGCTCAACGCCAACGAATTAGTGGACTTCGCCAAATTCACGCGTGTCGTAAAGGTATCCGCCGGCGACGTTCTCTTACAAGAGCAGGGACCGATCAGATCCTATGCCAATGTCATGCGCGGCGTACTCAAGCTGACCAAGACTTTGGCCGATGGTCGCCAACAAATCGTCGGACTTCAATTCGCGCCCGATTTCGTCGGACGACTTCATCAAGAGGAGAGCCATGTCCGGGTCGAAGCCTGTTCGGATGTTGAGATCTGCAGCATAACCAGGAACGCGCTGCGGAAGATGCTCGAAGAAAATCCGGCCCTCGAAGCAAAACTGCTACACCAAGCCCTTCGCGAAGTCGATCAGGGTCGCGAGTGGATGCTCGCGCTTGGACGAAAGACGGCACACGAAAAGGTAGCCAGCTTTCTCATGATGATGGCTTGGCAGATTGATCCGTTGGCGGGAGGCGATGCCGTTATAGCTTTCGATCTTCCGCTTACGCGCGCCGAAATTGGCGACTTTCTCGGCTTGACGATTGGAACAGTTTCGCGCGAGCTCACGCGGCTGCGGCGAGTCGGAGTAATTCAGATTTCCTCGCACCGCCACATCGACATTCTGGATCTCGAAGCGCTTCGCCAATGCGCCGGCTAAACGGAGCGGTCCTCGCGCCGGAGCCCTCAAAAACCAACTCACACGTACCCGCAAGACGCGGCGCTTTTGAGCAGGCCAAGAAACTCTTTCAGGAAGCTTTTGAAAAATGGAAGGCAGGACTCCCGCCAGGGCAGCTTGAGGAGAGCCTGATCTATAAACGACAAAAAGGCCCGACGCGGTGAAGCATCGGGCCGAGTCAGAGAGGAACGGACCCAGGGCGGGCCCGGATATCGCCGGGGTCTCTACCGGCAATTCACTCGTTTAACATACCCTCTATTTGTATAATTTGTTCTAGATCAATAAGGCATTGCACTCCATCGCCAAGCCGATCCCCAGCATCAGCAACGCCGCAGCGCATTGTGCGAAGAGATTCCATTCCTGACGTCTGACGCCCCAGAGCATCCTGTGAGAGAATAACGGCGTCTTTGCGCTAGATGAAAAACATGCGTGTGATCTGAATGTATTCTTGGCTTGTCGAAAGCAAAAAGGGAGATCGACATGCCAACCGAAACAATCATTGTGACCGCATTTGTTGCCGGCGTCATAGCCATATTTTCGCTGGCACTAGCTTATTGCGAGCGTCAGACCGAGAGCCACCGGCACGAATAACCCGCCAGCGTAAGCTCACAGAACTGCATGAATTGGCGGCGACCGCGGGCAGCTATATCGGTCTCACCGGTCACCGTCGTGAGAGAGACGCAAGATCAACCATACCTGGGAAGCTTGACATGTCTGATCATGGCGAATTGACGTACTCGACCGCGGAAGGAATGGATTATCCGGCGCACGAGGAAACGTATAAGTCCTTCATCAAATTCGGGACGATCGGTGCCGCGGTCGTGGTCACCGTTGTCGTGTTGTTGGCGATTTTCCTTATCTGATTAGCCGGTCGTCGTTCCTGATTTTCGTTCGCACTGCTCAACCCGTCTTTGAGGTGCCCCCTTGGAGACGGGCTTTTTGCACTGCCCGCCATTTTCTGCTTGCGCGCGTGGCCACGCCGTCGGCAGAGTGGCCCGGAGACCCCCCGTTAGACTCCAAAGAAAGCCTTGGCTGACATCCGAACGTTGGTCCGCTTCACAGAGCGGCGACATGGCTATCATGCAGCGCGACTGGTGCTGCCGCCACAACGCCAGCAATAGAAAACCCCGCCAGCCTGGACTGACGGGGAATTTGAGCCGGTGCTACCACCCAGGAGTAGGATAGTGGTTCGACATCGGATTTCTATCGCATGTTCCGCCAATTCCTGACGCTGTCGCTCTGCATGCCTCATAGGTCGAGAACCGGCAATCACCGGGCTGGCCCCAATCCTCGCCCTGCAAGCAGTAGGCATCATATTGAGCGATCATCGGATATTGAGCGAACGTCGTCCGAAATTGAGCCAACGTCCGATGTTGAGCTAACGCTGGCGCGCTGGCGCTAACCAGTGTTCCTATTGCCAGAACTGCTGAGAGAACTGTTTTCATGTCGCCTCTCCTTTTTACAGCCTAACGAAATTACGGCCCAACGAAGAAACACTGCGTCCGTTTCCATCAAATTCCCGCGATAGAGAACCCCGCCGTAGTCCCTATTGCGTGGGCGTGGCGATGGCTTTGGAACGTCTGCGGAGCGCGCCGGACGCAACTGGGGTCAACAATGTTTCGGGTGGAGGCCTCGACGCTGAGGCCAAGAAGAAGACCGGCAAGACCATGGAACAGTTGACCGAGGAAAAACGGAAAGAGCTCGACGAGAAGATCAAGAAGGCGGCGACGACAACATCAAGTACGCCAAGCGGGTGAGGAGTGACATTCTTCCATAGAAGGCACGCCCTCTTTCGCGAATGGGCCGGGGGAACCCGTTCCCACCCCGAGCATTATCTGCCTGGACGGATTAGCCATCCGTTCGCGCTCTATCCCCCAGAACCCGTCGGTGAGCCCCCTCGCCGGCGGGTTCTTCCTTCCGGAACATCTTTGCCCACACGTGCATTACGCGGTCCAGAGGGGCTTTGGTCGGGGTGCCGTCGATCTTCACTCAACTGAGCCCGTCTCGTTCGCCCGTGGCGGGCTTTCTTTTGATAGGAACGCTCTGAGGGGCCCGCGCATTAACTTTGCGGAACGGGTCGATTTACCTGCCCACGATCCCCGAACCCGAATTGGCTCGCTGTGGCCCTTTCCGGCGGGCCTTTTTGGTGGTGGGCCCATCGCCCCGGAACGCCCCCTCCACTCGCTGCGTTGCCAATACGGACGGGTCTGCAGTCCCACTGTGTTAGGGTTCCCTGGATGGGTTGCGGTCACCGGCCGGACCCGCCGGTGACCCGAGATCAGCGCCGGCGGGTTGCCTATCAGCCCGGCCGGGTTTTTGTTGGGCCAGATCGCGGCAAGCTGCGGGGCTTCTTTGCTATGACGTCGAACCCCCGCAGACATCATCTCTGCCTCGAGTCGCCCAGCAGGTGTTTTAGCATCGCATCGCAGGCGACTTCGGCCTCGTCGAAAGACTTAAATGGTGAGCCGATGATCTTGATTGCGCCGCGGCCTCCATAAAGCGGACGCCATGAGGCCACATAGCCTGGCCTACCGTGAAATCCGGGACCGGAAAAACTCTCGAAGAAACTGATTGTGAAGGAATAGCCGTCGCTATCCGCACTCCATATTTTCATGCCCTTGAGGACACGATGGAATTGGAGCGCCGCCATCCGATAGGGCGGGTCTCTGGACATCGCGATACTCCACATGCGATGCAGAAAATGTAATGCTGGCGGCGGCGATTGGGAGTCCAGCATTTGAGCGGGATCGACTGGTTCAAGCGGCGCCGAACGCCGTCCGCAAAGGCCGTGAGAGAGAGAGAGAGAGAGAACGGCTCGCCAAGCTAGAAATTTGCGGTTGGTGAAAGAAGTTATTCCGGCAAAGCCCGCCGGTGGATTCACCGGAGATGCGATGCGATCAAGGAATTCTCCCCAGTGGCCCACGATTCCGCAACTGTACGTTGACGAGCAGTTTGTCGGGGACTACGGACATCATCCGCGAGATAATTGCGTCGGGAAAGCGAAAAGGACCACTATGTCATCCCATCCGACCGACTTCCAGGGTTCCGTCATTGACGCGCTGCGCGAGGCCATCGAGCAGCAGATTCACAATTCACAGGCCACAGTCAACGGCGGCGGGGGACACTTCAGCATCGAAGTGACGTCGCCCGTGTTCGCCGGCATGAGCACGCTCGAGAGGCAGCGGCTGGTGTACAGCGCAATCGCTCACTTGATGCGGGGTGACGCGCCGCCGGTGCACGCCGTCGACAGTTTGAAAACTCGAACGCCCGCTGCGTCTTGAGCCGGATTTAGCAGGCTGCGGTGACCTGCGGGTCTTGAGCGCCGCGCTCGCTGTGCGGATCTCGGGTGCGCCGATATGCTCGCCGATACAGATGCGAGTCTCCCGCGTGGCAGCTGGGAGGGCCGGCGACGCCAGATGCAACGGCGCGTTCCAGGATAATCGCGAATAGATTTCAGGCTTGGCGCCATAAGCCTTCGCGATCTTCATCGCTTGGGTGGCGAGCTTCGCGTCGTTCGGTCCCTGGGCGCAATCTTTCGGGAAGCTCGCCGACGCGGCCTATCGGCGGTCGATCCAACCGCCGGGCTCGACCTCAATCTCTCCAGGCGGGAGGACCCCCGCCCGGTCATGCCGACCAAGGCCGAGCTGCAAGTCATCATCGCGGGCGCCACCGGTCGTTGGCGGCCTCTCATCCTGGTCGCGGTATTTTGCGGCCTGCAAGAGAGCGAGCTCCGCGGGCTGTTCTGGCGACTTTGAGGGACGCCAGATAATTGTTAGCCAGCGCGCCGATGCTTTCCACAAGATCGGCCGGCTGAAGTCGAAGGCCGGTTATAGATCGATCCCCTGCCCCCCGATCGTGATCAATGCCTTGCGCGAGTGGAAGCTGGTGTGCCCGAACGGCGCGCTGGGCCTCGTTTTCCCGACTGGCAACGGCCAGGTCGAATCCCACGCCAACATCGCCCGGCGCGGCCTGAGCCCCATCTAGTGGCCGGCGGCATGACTATGCCCGAGCCGGTCTTGGCCGAAAGCGGCAAGCCCACCATCAATAACGCCGGCGAGCTGGTGATGAGAGATGCCCCCAGATACGGCATGCACTCCCTACGCCACGCCTGCGCCGCGCTCTGGATCGAAAACGGCATGAATCCGAAAAGGATCTAGACGCTCATGGGCCACAGCACCATTCAGAGACCTTCGATACCTACGGGCACCTTCAAAGATGCTGAGGCCGACCAGGCTGACAGCAACACCAGCGCAACACCGCGGCACTAAACTATTGATTTCTCTGGCAGCGCCTAAGATTTCGATTCCGAGGGCCGGGAGTTCGAATCCCTCCGAGCGCACCAATTAAATCAAATACTTAGCGACGTTCGTGGTTTGCCCTTTTGGGCCGGGGAAACTGGAGCGGACCCATTCGGACATGGCTGCCCGCCCGCCTTATTTGATCCGATCGTTTAGGCCTCGATCTCATGATCGACCAGTTTTTTAAGCTGAAATAGCGCCGTTTCTTCGTAAGACATATCCGGCATTTTCTTGATCGCTGGCACCGCAGCCGTGAAGTTCGTCGGGAACAGGAGGACCAAATCATCACGCGTGTCGGCCTCATAGTCCGCAGTATATATTCGTCTTTTACCACGGTATTTGACCGTACCAGCGATTTCGCCCTCGTTACTCATGGTCGCACCTTCCGTCCGTTTCAGTCTGTTGGATCAATGATAGCTTCGGGGTCTTGGCGATCCCACATCTAGCAGTACTTGGTGTCTAACGGCACCTTAACCGGTAAATTCAGCGCCGTTGCCTGCCAGAAGTTCTTTCAACTGGCTGCGCATCAATTCCGCCTTGTCATACCTAAGCGAGGCAACCGTGATTTTATCGACCGCAACGACGATTTGGGCGCCTGCGTTCACGCATGAAATTTGGCCAGATGCATTATCAATGCCCGCAAGCGCCTTGCCTAATGCGTTTTCTAACCTCTCAGCTTCGCCCAAGCCCAGTATGAGCGGGTCACCCCCATCGATCACAACATCAATCGCGCCAACGCCCCTTTCGGGTCGAGCAACAAGCGTCCAACTGCTCACTGCTTGATCCTAAGGACTGGTGTGGCGTTCAAAAGCGCTCCTGCAAACCGGTCATATTCGGTATCGAGAAAGTAGATCTCAGTCATCGCTCAGCTCCTGTCAGTCGGATGCGGTAAGTCGCGACTCGCATATTTGGATGCGCGTATCAATGGGCGCAGGACCGGGAAAAGGCCACGCACCTGTATCATCGGGTTACGAAAGTTGATGATCCGGCGCACTTTCCTTACGTCGCTGCTTCAGTCGGCATGTCATCGTCTGTAACGGGCTTGATAGCCATCACGCTAGTCCCTCATTAGCTGGGTGTATGCGAGCGCGCTGCTTTGCCGAGCCGGTACCCCACCTCCTGGAGCGAATTTGCGTCTGCGGATGAGCGCTGGCTCCGGCGGGCCAAGCCTCTTGTGGAACCGTGTGGAACTTTTGGCGCAATCAGACATTGTTACCACGAGGATTCACAACGGAGGCTCCAGTGAAAAAGATCGTATTCGTAACATCGTTGATACTGGGAGCTGCGCTTTTGTCGACTCCTTCCATGGCAGTGCCTGCCAGTGGACCGGCGTCAATGCCGTCGTCTAGCGCCATTCAGCCAGTCCAGTTCTTTTACGGCGGACGGAACTACTGTTGGTATGACAACGGCTGGCAAGGCCCCGGCTTCTATTGGTGCGGCTATGCGGTCCGTCGTGGCATGGGTTGGGGCGGCGGTGCAGGCTGGCATGGCTGGCACGGCGGCGGCCACCGGTTCGGCGGCCATCACCACGATCATGGCCACGGCATTCATCGCGGCGGTCCAGGTCACTCCGGAATGCATCATGGCGGAAGGGGTCACGGCGGTGGTGGTCATGGCGGTGGTGGTCATGGCGGTGGTGGTCATGGCGGCGGTGGTCATGGCGGCCGCCACTAGGCTGGGGCCGGCCTAGCGCGGGAATGCCCCCTCTCCTTATCCTTCTGGGAAGGCTCTTGGAGAGGGCCGCATGATTTAATTCCAGATCACGAACTGATCTGCGACTGTCGCGCACGGGCATAACGCTCGTCGTGCTGTGTCGCGCTCTATTGTTAAGGCGTTCCTCGCGAGTTGTCGCATTGACGCGCTTGCGCCCTCTTTGACATAATGGCGTCGGGACAAGACTAAATGCCGGTTGCGAGCGGATCACCATGAAAAATGGGCTGTATTCGGTTCATGTCGCCTTGCTCGACGGGCGTATAGGCAAAGGCAGCGGCGTCGTGATGTTCCGCGACGGCAAGATCCTCGGCGGCGATGCCTATCTGTTCTATACGGGCAGCTACTTCACGAAAAACGATGGCACGTTCAGGGGCGAGGTTCTGATCCAGTGCCATACACCGAGTCCCGACGGCAAGCTGCTGTTCGACAGTTCGGACCCCGTGGGTATCGGTGTTACCGGCACATTCACGGATACGACCGGAACAATGAACGGCACGGCACTGGTCGGAAAGGCCAGTCAGATTTTCCAGGCGACGCTGCGTAAGCTGGCCGAAGCGGACTAACGGATTTTGGAAGAACCCATGTCGTCGCTCGCGGGTGTCGTTGCATGGTTCGAGCCGCTACTCCGCAACCAGTTCCATCGGTGCGACGCGCGGTAAAAAGATTTGAATCCGCGTACCTTCCCCGGATACGGAGTCGAGATCGAGACGCCCGCCGAGACGGTTCGTCACGATGTTGTGGACGATGTGCAGACCGAGACCGGTGCCGCCCTGATCGCGCCGCGTCGTGAAGAACGGGTCGAAAGCCTTGCGCCGCACATCAACGCTCATGCCGCATCCGTTGTCGGAAAACAGGATCTCGACATTGTCCCGGCCGAGTCCCCGCACACTGATATCGACCGCGCCGCCGTTGCCGTCCGGAAAGGCGTGCGCCAGCGAATTGAGGAAAAGATTGGTCAGCACCTGTCCGTAAGGCCCGGGATAGCTGTTCATCGCCAAATTGGGCTCGCAATCGACCGACAGCGTTACATTGTGCTTGCGCAGGCCCGGACGCAGACTCATGACCACTTGCTCAGTCAGTTCGCCCAAATCGAAAGTCCGCTTGTCCGAATAACTGCGGTCGGCGGCAACCTGCTTGAATGACTGGACCAATTCGGCCGCGCGATTGAGATTGGCGACAAGCTGCGACGCCGCATCGCGATTGGTCGCGACGAAATCGTTCAGGCTCGAGCGCCGCAACTCCCCACGCGCGACTTCCTCGGCGAACATGGCGATCTTGCGCTCCAGCGATGAGGCTACCGTCAGGCTGATGCCGACGGGATTATTGACCTCGTGCGCGACGCCGGCCACGAGACGGCCGAGCGCCGCAAGTTTCTCCGCCTCGATCAGCGAGTTCTGGGTTTCGCGAAGGTTGCGCAGCGCCGCTTCGGCTGCGTCCTTGGCCTGCCGCATTTCGTGCTCGCTGCGCTTGCGCTCGCCGATGTCGAGTGCGACCGTAACGATGTTCTCGATCCGGCCGTCGGCGCCGCGGATCGGCTGCTTATTGACAAGCCATTGCCGCATCGTGCCTGACGAATCCTCATACTCTTCTTCGTAGAATCCGAGCTCCTTGCCGCTTTCGAGAACTTTCTTGTCGTTCTCGTCGGTCTTTGCCGCGCCGTAACGTGACATCAGATCGCTCGTCGTCCGCCCGATCGCATCCGCAGGTTCTATCCCGAAGATGCCCGCCATGTAGCGATTCATCAGGACATAACGCAGGTCGGGATTCTTGACGTTGATCACTGCGGGCACGGTGTCGATCACGAGCTGCAGCACGCGCCATCCTTCTGAGATAGCCTCTTCGGCGCGCCGCTGATCTGTGATGTCGCGAACCACGCCTTCATAACGGACGACGCGGCCGTTCTCATCGCGCACTGCGGTCGCGCTGTCGGAGAGCCAGAGAACGCCGCCGTCGCGTTGGCGCACCTGATATTCGAACCCGCGGACGGTCCCGTCACGTTCCATCCGCGACTGGTATTCGTCACGCGCATTCGGATCGACGTAGATCGTATGCGTGCTATCACTGATGCCGTGCATCAGCTCGTCTGAAGTGTCATAGCCCAATATCCGCGCCAGCGCCGGGTTGGCATCGAGCAGTTGACCAGCCGGCGTCGTGACGTAGATGCCATCGACCGAGCCTTCGAACAGCTTGCGGTAACTCTCCTCGGCAAGACGCTGCTCGGCGAGCGCGTGAACGGCGGCTTCCCGCGCTGAATCGGCTTCAGCGAGCGTCCGGCGAAACACTTCGGCGGCGCGGGCGATATCGCCAATCTCGTTATTGATGTCGGTTGCAGGAATTGACGTCTCCCGCTTGCCGCCAGCCAACTTCCGGATCGCCCTCGCGATTGCCTTCAGAGGCCGGATCGTCCGCCGCACCACAAACATGGCTGCTAAGAGACCAATTATGATTCCCACGCTGCCGAGAATGATGCTCTGCCATTTGGCTTCGGCCAGCGTCCGCGCGAAATCGTGCGAAAGCACCCGCTCGCGCTCCGCACTGAGTTCGCGCAACAATTTCGTTACTCGCCCGATCAGCCGACCCTCGGTCCCCAGCACATCCTTGTCGATGTCGACGATCTCACGCTCCCGCAGAGATATCGCAATAACAGCATCGGCGTAGGCCTCAACGGCGGCGCGCACCACGGGCTCACGGATGGGGATGGCGCGCATCTTTTCCGCGGACTGCTCCGCGGCGGCAGGGTCATGCCCGAGCAGTGCGGCGGCGACGTCGCTCTGGGCTCGAAACAGCGTTCCTGAGGCAGAGTGGTCGGCGGCCTGCTCGGTGACTGTCTCAAGCTTTTCGCGGAGCCGCGGCAAGGTCTCGATCAACTTTGCGCGGCTTGCGATCAGGTTCGTCACCCGCTCTATACCGCTGCGGTAGGCTTCCAGGCGCGTCGTGACGCCGTCGATCATCTCCTGTTGTTCTGGCGCGAGCTCGATACGCGTCTTCTTAAGCAGCTCGTTCAGCGATGATGCAGCGCCCCACATCCGGCTGGATTGCGCGCCTGGATCGGTGACGTAGTCTCGCGCCGCGAGGCGCAGTTCGTTCATGCGGCGGTCGATTTCCTCTGCAAGGTCGCCGACGCTGTCCAGCCGCTGCAATTCGGCGAAGGTATTGTCAAGATGACGGGTCGCAACGACGTTGGCCACACTGGTTATCGCAATGATAGCCAGCACCAGCAAAAAGCCGCCGAACGTAATCTGGCCGATCGACAGCGAGAATGAGCGCATCCGCTGAACAAGTGTTCCGAACCTGAATGGCATGGTGTTTACGACCGGCTTCCCCGACGGCCCAATATATGCCGGATTGCGGCCTCGGGGAACATGAGGTCTAGGTTAACGGGAGCGTTGTCCGGCAGGGCGGACCCCGCCGCCGCCCTATTCCGCTGCGATCTGCCGTGGTGCAGGCGGAGGAGCCGCGAGATCGCGCACCAATTCCGCATGACGGAAGTTGACGTCGGCCACCGCTTTTCCTTTGATCGGGCCATAACCACGGATGCGATCAGGCTGCGACAACAGTTCGATTGCGCTTTCAACATTGGCCGGCGAAAGCCTGTCGAGCACAAGAGCCACATCCCGTTCGTAACCTGCGATCAGGTCACGGTCCAACCTGCGCTCGGCGCTGTAGCCGAACACATCGAAAGCGGTGCCGCGCAAACCTTTCATCTTCGCCAGCAGACGAAAAACCGGCATCATCCGCGGCCCGTCATAGGACTTCTTGGCAGGACGCCCGAGCGCGTCCTTCTTGTTGCCGAATATCGGCGGCGCGAGGTGGAAGCTGATCCTGTAGTCCCCTTCGAACTGATCGCCAACCTGTTTTTCGAAACGGCCGTCGGTATAGAGCCGCGCCACTTCGTACTCGTCCTTGTAGGCGAGCAGCTTTGCGTAATTGATCGCCACGGCGCGAGGCAGCTCATCGTCGCACCCCGCCCTGACCGTCACACTCCTGACGCGATCGACAATCAAACGATATTTTTCTGCAAGCCTCTTATTCTGGTAGTCGGCAAGGTACGCCGAGCGGTGTGCAACGATCTCCTCGAGTGACATGTCTTTGAGCGTCTTCGGCGCGGCAGCCTCGTCGTTTCCCTTCATCATCGCCGTAAGGCGCGTAGAATCGACCACCGCAAGCCGCCCGAGCCGGAACGCCTCGATATTCATCCTGACAGCAACGCCATTCACCTCGATCGCCTGCTCGATCGCCGCCGCCGTCAACGGCAGCAGGCCTTTCTGATAGGCATACCCCATCATCATCATGTTGGTGGCGATGGAGTCGCCGAGCAGCGACGCGGCCGGCTTGGTGAAGTCCAGGAAGGTCGAATCCTTGCGCAGTGCGGTTTCAAGAACGAGACCAACCTTTTCGCTCTGAAAGTTGAAATCGCGATTGAGAACGAAGCCGGCCGTGGGAATGAGATGGGTATTGATGACGCCACGAGTGCGACTCGACTTACACAGCATCATCGTGTCCGGGGCAGCAGCCACCACCTCATCGGCGGCGATGACGAGATCGGCGGTACCGGTGACGATGCGCGAACAGGTCACGTCAGCGGGATTCCGTGACAGCCGGACATGGCTCAGAACCGCGCCGCCCTTCTGAGCAAGACCGGACATATCGAGGATCATGCTGGCGTTGCCCTCGATATGCGCGGCCATGCCGAGCAGTGCGCCGATGGTCAGTACACCTGTGCCGCCGACACCTCCGACCGCGATGTTGTAGGGCTGCTCCAGCGATGGCCGTGACGACGGTTCGGGCAGTTCACCAATCACGCCAAGGTCGGCCGGCGCGCGCTGGCGAAGGCGTCCACCGTCAACCGTGACAAACGACGGACAGAATCCCTTGATGCAGGAATAATCCTTGTTGCAGGACGACTGATTGATGGTGCGCTTGCGTCCCATCTCGGTCTCCAGCGGCTCCACCGAAATGCAGTTCGACTGCACCGAGCAATCGCCGCAGCCTTCGCAGACGGCAGGATTGATCAGCACACGACGCTGCGGATCTTCCATGGTGCCACGCTTGCGGCGGCGGCGTTTCTCGGCGGCGCAGGTCTGCACAAACACGATTGCCGAGACGCCCTTGGTTTCCCGGCAGGTCTTCATGACCGCATCGAGATCGTCGCGATGCGCGGTCCTGGTTCCCGGTGCGATATCGGCGGCTGGATAGCCATCCGGATTCTCGGATACGAGGTAAATGTCGTGGACGCCTTCGGAGTGAAGCTGGAATGTGATCCGCTGCGGCGATAGCTCGCCGTCGACATGCTGGCCGCCGGTCATGGCGACCGCATCGTTATAGAGAATTTTGTAGGTGATGTTCGCCTTGGAAGCCACCGCCTGACGGATTGCCAGGCTTCCGGAATGGAAATAGGTGCCGTCGCCGAGATTGGCGAAGATGTGCTTCTCCCCGGTGAACGGCGCAATTCCGACCCACGGCGCACCCTCGCCGCCCATGTGTGTGAACGTTTCGGTGTTACGGTCCATCCACAGCGCCATGAAGTGACAGCCGATGCCCGCCATAGCGCGGCTGCCGTCAGGCACCCTGGTCGAGGTGTTGTGTGGACAGCCCGAGCAGAAATACGGTACGCGAGCAATTGGCGTCGCCGCCTGCATCTGCGTCGCCTGTCGGCCGTTGAACCAGTCTGCCTTGGCGCGCAGCATCTCGGCGATTTCCGGATTAAGGTTCAGGCGCAACAATCGCTCGGTCAACGATGTCGCCAGCGACGCGACACTCAGTTCCTGCGCGAACGGCAGAAACCGCTCGTCGTGATCATCCATCTTGCCGACGATGCGCGGCCGCACGTCGTCGCGCCAGTTGAACAACTCCTGTTTGACCTGGTTCTCGACGATCTCACGGCGTTCCTCGATGATGAAGATCTCCTCGAGCCCGACGGCGAATTCACGCACGCCTTGCGGCTCCAGTGGCCATGGCATACCGATCTTGTAAAGCCGCAAACCGATTTTGGCGGCGACCTGCTCGGTGATACCAAGCTCGCGCAACGCCTGACGAATGTCCTCGTAGCTCTTGCCGGACGCCATGATGCCGAACCGGGCGTGCGGCGAGTCCATGGTAATGCGGTTGATCTTGTTGGCGCGGGCGAACGCGACCGCGGCAAAACCCTTATGATCCTGCAAGCGCCGGTCCTGGTCGTGGCGGTCGTCGGGCCAGCGCAGGTTCAGCCCGCCCGGCGGCATTTCGAAATCCGTTGGCATGACAAACGGAGTGAGTTCGTCGGTGAGGTCAATCTCGGCGGTGGTCTCCACCGTCTCGGTGATGACCTTCATCCCGACCCAGCAGCCGGAATAGCGCGACATCGCGATGCCGAGCAGACCCATCTGAATCATTTCATGGATCGATGATGGGTAGAGGTAGGGCATCAGCGCCGCGATGAACGCGTGATCCGACTGATGCGGAACGGTCGAGGATTTGGCGCCGTGGTCGTCGCCGGCCAGGCACAGCACACCGCCGTTCCTCGCCGAACCCGCCGCATTGCCGTGACGGAAAACGTCGCCGCAGCGATCGACGCCGGGGCCCTTGCCGTACCATATCCCGACCACGCCATCATAGCGCGCACCCGGCGAAAGATTGAGCTGTTGTGAACCCCAGACCGCCGTCGCCGCGAGATCCTCGTTCACGCCGGGCTGGAATTTGATGTTGTACTGCTCGAGATGGTTGCGCGCAGCAAAGAGCTGCTGGTCGTAGCCGCCGAGCGGCGAGCCGCGATAGCCGGAAATGAAGCCCGCAGTATTGAGGCCCGCGGCTCGATCGCGACGGATTTGCGCCATCGGCAACCGAACAAGCGCCTGAATGCCCGTTAAGAAGACGTGGCCGGTGCCTTGGGTGTATTTCTGATCGAGGCTGATCGGACCTTGGTTGATTCCCATTGCGCCCTCTCCGCTCGTGGCTGCGACGGCTCTCTTACAGTTAGTAATACAAATCCTTTAGAACCAGTCTCTATCACCGAATGCTTCACAGCTTCCGGCAACTGGAAAAAGCGTTCAAGGGGCGTAATTTCGTTGCTAAGAAGCTAGCGTCGTTTTCGACTTGTGTCGCTGCAAGGCTCTATCGCGCAAGGACGTGACCGTGTGCGACGAGATACGGTAGACTCAGATCGTAGCGCGTCGAGCCGCGCGACGGCACGAACCCGGAATCAACCAATCGCTCATCGGATCGGTGCCCTCTCTAGGCGCATAGCTCAGGATGAGGGTTCGTCCCGCGACCCTTCACGGTCTTGATGTCGTCCCTTTTCCCGAATGTCATGCAAAGTGGAAAGCACGCCCGTGGGTCCGCTTCGTCGTGGCCTACCCTCTGCCCGGCGGAACAGATGGTTGTCTCCAACGTATTATCCCTTTGGAAAACGGAGGATGAGCATGGCCAACGACCGAAATTCGCCCGATCCATATCAGCGTGACATCGCCGATAGTGATGTGCAGAGGGCCAAACGTCTCGACGAAGAACTGCAAGCCGATCCGGCACTTGCTGAGGTTCTGTACGCGGCGGTCGCATCACCCTGTACGCGGTTGCCATCGTCATCGTACTCGTCGCACTGTTCTATGGTATCAACAGTTCGACAGGCCCGACGGAGACGAGTTCGACCGCGCAGCAATCCACAAGCCCGAACACGGCGCAGAACAACGCTTCGAAGCCGCCGGTGGGTCCGGGGCGTTCGTGACGTGACGCCCTCCAACACGCGACCGGGCGTCACGACCGGCGCAGCCCCCACCAATTCAACACAGCCGGCGAACCCGCAGAGCAGTAATGCGCCGGCTCCCGGAGCTACGAAGTAGCCGCAAGAAGATCACGGCAGACATGGCGAGCATCCCCGGCGATGCTCGCCATGCTGTTGAGCGTGGCAGCCTCAGCCGGGAAACATCGCGTTCAGTTCGCCGCCGGGATGGCCCGCCCCAAGTCCGTCAAAGGTGCCCTCCTCCGCAATCTCCTTTGCCGCGCGCAAAAAGCCGCCCCACGCCGCGCGCGCCAAGGCACCGCCGACGCTGATGCGGCGAACGCCGAGAGCAGCGGCCTCGGCGACGCTCAGACCTGGCCAACCGATCAACAGGTTGAACGGTTTGGGATGAACGGCCTTCACCGCTGCAGCAATATCGTCTTTCGATTTCAAGCCCGGCGCATAAAGGCAATCGGCGCCAGCTTCCGCATAGGCCTGCAACCGCTCGATCGTCAGCTTGAGATCGGGCATCCCCCACAGGAAAGCCTCGCAACGGCCGACCAGCAACACGCCGCTACGATCGGCGTCGATGGCCTTGCGAGCCGCGCGGATGCGTTCGACCGCCAGCGTCTTGTCGTAGAGAGGCTGATCCTTGTCGCCAGTGGCGTCCTCGATGGACAGACCGGCGACGCCTGTTTTCACCGCGCGTGAGACGTTGGCTGCCACCCCGTCCGGCTCATCGGCGAAGCCGTTTTCGAAATCGGCGTTGATGGGCAGATCGACCGCTGCGCACAGTGCGGTCAGATGGTCGCAGATATTGTCCAGCGTGATCTTGTTGTCGGCCTTGCCGATCGACCATGCTAACCCCGCGCTGGTCGATGCCAGCGCCTTGAAGCCCATGCCCTGCAACGCCTTGGCACTGCCGATATCCCAGGGGTTGGGGATCACGAAGCAGCCGCTCTCGTGCAGTTTACGGAATGCAGCGCGTTTCTCGGCCGTTGATGACATCCTGAGTCTCCTTCCCGCCTCGTTCGTAACCACTAGCAGTTTGCTGAAAAAGCCAAAATTGACCGCTTCGATGATCCTCGGAACGCCTCATCGCGATGATGTGTATTCGGCGGCGCGTTGCAGTCGTTGTCGTCCTGGCGACGACGCGGTTATGCCGTGACCAGTTTGGGAACGCGGATCAGGTTATAGGCGATCAAGTTGAGCATGAAGTCGGCGGCAACGCGGCAAATGCCACGATGTTTGGTCCTGCGCATCGTGCCGTGCTGCTTGCCCCAGCCGAAGATGCATTCGATCATCGCCCGGCGCGTCTGCGACATGCCATAGCCCTGATGGCGCGTGGTCCGTGCGTCGATAGCGCTCCGGCGGCGCCTGCCGGTCTTGCCCATGCCATTGTTCTGCGTCACATGCGGTGTGACGTCGATGGCGCGAAGATTGGCCACATGATCGGCCGTGTCATAAGCCTTGTCCGCACCGGCGGTAATGCGGCGACCCGCTTTCCTGCCTTCGGCCTCGAGCATTATCTCCGCGGCGCGGCGCTCGGCGGTGCCGCTCGCGTGCGTGACGATGCCGGCCACGGCCAGCCCATGCCGGTTCTCCATGGTGACGTGGCCCATGTAGCAGAGCCTGGCCTCGCGTCCGGCCGCCTTGCGGTAGAGCCGGCTGTCGGGATCGCTCGTGCTGACATGGGTGTCGTTCTTGCGCGTCTGACCGTGGAAGTTCGTGCCGTCGTCGCCATCGCTGCCATCCTTGGGACGAAAGCTCTTCTGTGACGCCCAGGCCTCGATCAACGTGCCGTCCACCGAGAAGTGCTCGTCCGAGAGCAGCGGCTCGACCTGAGGGTGTTTCAAAAGCCTGGTCATGAACTTCGTGAACACATCGCCGTTCTGCAGCCGCTCGCGGTTCTTCGTGAAGCTGGTCGGGTTCCAGACCGGATGGTCCGGCGACAGCCCCACGAACCAGCGATACAATAGATTGTAGTCCAACTGCTCCATCAATTGGCGCTCCGAGCGAATGCCGTAGAGCACCTGCAGAAGTAGCGCGCTGAGCAATTGCTCCGGCGCGATCGAGGGGCGCCCTTCACTTGAATAGAGCCTGGCAAAGCTACGGTTCAACTCGCCCAGCACATCACGGACCAGCGCCCGGATCTTCCTCAGCGGATGGTTCGGCGGCACCCGCGCCTCCGGCGAGATGTACGAAAACAACCCGCCCTGATCCACAAAGGCTCCGCGCATCCCAACCTCCACCGATTCACGATGAAAATCGAATCAGCAAACTCTCGCACGCGCGAGCGGTTTTTCAGCAGACTGCTAGTGTAACCGATCGTGTATTTGTATATGCCCGCTTCCTCGACGTGAATGCTTCGGTCATGATCGAAGTATGAAAACAGGCCCGGATATCGCCATGGTTGCCGCGCTGGTTGGTGATCCCGCGCGCGCCAACATTCTCACCGCGCTGATGACCGGCCGCGCGCTTACCGCGAGCGAACTCGCGCAGGAAGCCGGTATCACGCCGCAGACCGCGAGTTCTCATCTCGGTAAACTCGAAGCCGGCGGTCTGATCGAACCCGAGAAACAGGGCCGGCACCGCTACTACCGTCTCACCGGCCCCGACGTCGCTGCCGTGCTGGAGGGATTGGAAGGCCTCGCGGCGCGTGCGGGCCATCTGCGGGTGCGGACCGGGCCGAAGGAGCCGGCGCTGCGGCGCGCGCGCGTCTGCTACGACCATCTCGCGGGCGACCTCGGCGTCCAGATGCTCGATGCCATGACCAAACGGAAGTTTATCCGCCGCCACAAGACCGAGATCGCTCTCACCCCTGAAGGCGAGTGTTTTGTAGCGAACAAGCTTCAGATCGACGTCGCCGGGATTGCACATGCACGGCGACCGCTGTGCAAGGCCTGCCTTGACTGGAGCGAGAGGCGCCATCATCTCGCCGGCACCCTGGGCGCAGCCATCATGACGCGCTTCACCGAGTTGAAGTGGGCCGCCCGCGATCCAGCCGCCGGCAGCCGCGTTGTCAACTTCACCCACAATGGCGAAAAGCAGTTCGCCATATTGTTCGGCTCCCAGCCGAATCAAGCTGCTGAATAATCGTCTTGTCCGGGAACGAAAGCAGATGAACGGGAGTTGAACGCTGGGCTCACCGTCTTCCAGCACGGTGCGAGGACGAAGCTTACAGCACAAATGGCATTGCCAGATTTTCGACAGAGTTGTTGCCGAATCTCTTTGTGCGAGTCACTGAAAGCCGCCGCGCTATCGCGGTCGAACGAGAGGACGATTCATGAAATCAATTTTTGCAGCAGTACTTCTCGCTGGATCCGTTGCGACTTTTGGTATTGCCGACGCCATGCCGTTAGCGGCGCCGGCGTCGGGCGTGAATGCTGACGTCATTCAGGTCGCCGGCGGCTGCGGCCGTGGTTTCCATCGCGGCCCCTACGGTGGCTGCCGCGTGAACCGTGGCGGTTCCGTGGTTGTGGTTCGCCCGGGGATTCGTCCCGTGGAACGCCGATGCCGTTACTGGGGTGCGGGCCGCCGCGTCTGCCGCACCTGGTGGTGAGACACACACGAATCCGACATTCGGCGGGTTCCAGTTTTGTATTTGACGCGAAAAGGGCGGACCGATCCCGCCCTTTTTCAATTCGTCTGATTGTCTTAACGACTCCGCTCCGGACCGGATTTCAGTCGGAGGCCGCTGGCATTTGCGATCCGACGTTCTGCCGTTTTCTCGCTTGCTTTGACCAGCTTACGAGCGACGTCCATCCCCATCGATCCTCACCTCATACGCAAGAAAAACCCGCGGCTCACGCCGCGGGTTTTATTAGTTCACATCGTGATGTCTCAGTGCGCCAGAACCGCCAGCAACAGCAGTGCCACGATGTTGGTGATCTTGATCATAGGATTGACCGCCGGGCCCGCCGTGTCCTTGTAGGGATCGCCGACGGTGTCGCCGGTCACCGCCGCCTTGTGCGCGTCGGACCCCTTGCCGCCATGATGGCCGTCCTCGATGTATTTCTTGGCGTTATCCCAAGCACCGCCGCCCGAGGTCATCGAGATCGCAACGAACAGACCCGTCACGATCACGCCGAGCAGCATGGCGCCCACCGCCGAGAACGCGGCGGACTTGCCGGCAACACCGCCGCCGGCAATCGCATAGATCAGGAAGTAGACAACGATCGGCGACAACACCGGCAACAGCGACGGAATGATCATTTCCTTGATCGCCGCCTTTGTCAGCAGGTCCACCGCCTTGCCGTAGTCGGGCTTGTCGGTGCCTCGCATAATGCCGGGCTTCTCGCGGAACTGACGACGCACCTCCTCGACGATCGCGCCGGCCGCACGACCCACGGCGGTCATGCCCATCGCGCCGAACAAGTACGGCAGCAGACCGCCGAACAGGAGGCCGACCACGACATAAGGATTGTTCAGAGAGAAGTCAGGCAGCACACCCTGGAAGTACGGATACGTCGGAGCGTTGGCGATGAAGAACTTAAGGTCCTGATTGTAGGCCGCGAACAGCACCAGCGCACCGAGACCGGCAGAGCCGATCGCGTAACCCTTGGTGACCGCCTTGGTGGTGTTTCCGACTGCGTCGAGCGCATCGGTCGCCTTGCGCACTTCCTTCGGCAGGCCGGCCATTTCGGCAATGCCGCCGGCATTGTCGGTGACCGGGCCGAAGGCGTCCAGCGCCACGACCATGCCGGCCAGCGCCAGCATCGTTGCGGTGGCAATCGCGATGCCGAACAGGCCGGCGAGGCTGTGGGTGACGAGGATGCCAGCGATGATGACGATCGCAGGCATCGCAGTCGATTCCATCGAGATCGCGAGGCCCTGGATGACGTTGGTACCGTGGCCGGTAACCGACGCCTGGGCAATCGACTTCACCGGGCGATAGTCGGTGCCGGTGTAGTACTCGGTGATCCAGATGATCAGGCCGGTGACGACCAGGCCGACGATGCCGCATTCGAACAGCGCCAGACCGGTATAGCTGGCGCCCGCCAGCGGGCCAAAGCCGACCAGCCAATAGATAACGGCGCCGACACCGATCACCGACAGAACGCCGGTGGCGATCAAGCCCTTGTAGAGCGCGCCCATGATCAACTCGCTGGCGCCGAGCTTGACGAAGAACGTACCAATGATCGAGGTGATGATGCAGATGCCGCCGATGGCGAGCGGCAGCGTCATCATGTTCACCAGCAACGGCGAGGTCGCGAAGAAAATCGCGGCGAGCACCATGGTGGCGACCGCGGTCACCGCATAGGTCTCGAACAGGTCTGCGGCCATGCCGGCGCAATCGCCGACGTTATCGCCGACGTTATCGGCAATCGTCGCCGGGTTGCGCGGATCGTCTTCCGGAATGCCGGCTTCCACCTTGCCGACGAGATCACCGCCGACGTCGGCGCCCTTGGTGAAGATGCCGCCGCCGAGACGCGCGAAGATCGAGATCAACGACGCGCCGAAGCCGAGCGCGACCATCGCGTCGACAACCGTGCGGCTGTTCGGGGCGTAGCCGGCGCCGTGAGTCAGATAGGCGAAATAGATCGTCACGCCGAGCAGCGCCAGACCGGCGACCAGCATACCCGTGATCGCGCCGGCCTTGAAGGCGAGTTCAAGTCCGCCGGCCAGCGACTTGGTGGCCGCCTGCGCGGTGCGCACGTTGGCGCGTACCGAGACGTTCATGCCGATGAAGCCAGCGGCACCCGACAGGATCGCACCGATGGCGAAACCGACTGCCACCAGCACCCCGAGGAAATAAGCGAGCAGTCCGAAGATCACGATGCCGACGACTCCGATCGTCGCGTACTGCCGGCGCAGATAGGCCTGCGCGCCCTCGCGCACCGCCGCGGCGATTTCCTGCATCCGCGGATTTCCCGCATCAGCGCTCAATACGGACGAGGTCGCCCAGATGGCATAAACGATCGAAAGCACTCCGCAGAGCACGATCATCCATAGAACTGTCATTGAATTTGCCTCAGATCCCTGAAGTTGCCCCGACAACGCCGCGAGCCGCGAATGGACGTACTGAACCGCCTCATTGCAAGGCGGCCTCAAATCGGGCGGGACCATGCCAAAATCGAACCTCCGGCGCAACGCCGCCTTATGGCTAAACCGCCGAATTTCCGTAAGGAATTACGATAAAATGCCGGGACTTGCGGAAGTCTTACAGACTTCCGCCGCAGGCTGGCGGCGGCGAAGCGCGCGGTCGCCTCCGCTCCTGGCACGGCGCCAGCCTCGGAAGCAGGACTTCAGGCCAGCCATCGCGTGATTCGCGACACCGCGTCGCGCATCTCGGCCGCCGAGCGGGCATAGGAAAATCTCACGAATGACCGGCCGTGAAGCGGATCGAAATCGACGCCGGGGGTCGCCGCGACATGCGCCTCTTCCAGCATCTTCCGCGCAAACTCGTAACTGTCCGACGTGAACCTCGAAACATCGGCGTAAAGATAGAATGCGCCGTCCGCGGGTAGGAATTCGCTCAATCCGGCTTTCGGCAGACCCTCGATCAAGATGGTACGGTTTGCCTCATAACCGCGCTTCACGGTTTCCATCTGATCGCGTCCTGCAAATGCCGCCTCGGCCGCGATCTGCGACAGCGTCGGCACCGAAATCGACAAGTTCTGTTGCAGCCGTTCGATCGGTCGCACCAGTTGCTCCGGCACAACCATCCACCCGACGCGCCAGCCGGTCATGCAAAAATATTTCGAGAACGAATTGATCACCACCGCGTGAGGTGACAGTTCTGCGGCGGTCACCGCGGGAAATGCATAGTCGAGACCGTGATAGATCTCATCAGAAATGAAGCGGATGCCTTCGCTTTCAGCGGCCGCCATCAGATGGGTCAGCGCCTCTCGCGACATCATCGTACCCGTGGGATTGGCCGGACTTCCGACCAGCACGCCCTTTAGCGGCGTCTTGCTGTGCGCCGCCAGTAGCGCCTCCCCGGTCAGGGCGTGACGGTTTTCGCTCGACGTCTCGATCAGCACGGGTTCGCAGCCGAGTGCGGTCAGGATATGCCGATACGGTGGATAGCCCGGGACCGTCACTGCAACCCGGTCGCCGGGCTCGAACATCGCAAGGAATGCGAGGACGAAAGCACCCGATGATCCCGTGGTCACGACGACGCGTTCGGGATCGACCGTGCAGCCATAGACCTCGCGGTAATGTTTCGCGATCCGCTCCCGCAGCGACGGAATGCCGAGCGCGGAGGTGTAATCGATCTGGCCGCGCTCAAGCGCAGCTCGGGCCGCATCCAGCGCGGTGCGGGGCGCCGGCGCCGAGGGCTGTCCGACCTCCATGTGAATAACGTTGCCGCCGGCGGCCTCGATCCGCGCCGCCGCCGCCATCACGTCCATGACCATGAAGGGCGGAACCTGGCTGCGGCCAGATGCCGCCAGCAAGCCTTTGGCCCGGTCTCTCAATGTCGCATCGAGCATGGAAATCTGTTAATGCGCTATCACCTAGTGTCCCGATACCGAAGTTTGCATGTTCTTGCAGCAACCTTTTGATGCGAACTTCGGAATCAAAGGGACACTAGCAACCTTATAATTCTAGTGTGGTTTGGGTTCAGAAGTTCGCTTGACCGACTCGCCGGAACAATGAAGCGAACTTCTGAACCACCACACCCGAGGCAAACGGCTGAAGCCGCGTTACCGCCTTATTCGGCGGGTTGTTAGGGACATATACCCTATTCGAACCAAGGCCAATGATTCCAAGGACCGTGACCAAAGAAGATCTGTCGCAGCGGCCCGGCGCCACTACACGCCGCTTTTTGTCGAAGCTGACGACGCTGGTCACCGCCTGCGCGCTGGCGAGCGCATCGCTCCCGGTCCACGCCCAACAGGCCAAGGGACCGTCGGTACTGCGGGATACGGAAACCGAGCAACTGCTGCGCGACTATACGAGCCCGATCCTGCGCGTGGCGGGGCTGCAGAAGCACAATATCCAGATGGTCATCATCAACGACAAGTCGTTCAACGCCTTCGTCGCCGACGGCCGCCGCATCTTCGTGAACTATGGCGCGATCATGCAATCGACCACGCCGAACCAGTTGATCGGCGTGCTCGCGCACGAGACCGGGCATCTCGCCGGCGGACATCTGTCCAAATTTCGCGAGCAACTCGCCCGAACCCAGACTCAACTGATCATCGCCATGCTTCTCGGCGCCGGAGCTCTGGCCGCGGGCGCCGCCAGCGGCGGCGGAAGTAACAGCGCGGCCAGCAACATTGGTGCCGCCGCGATCAGCGCACCGCAGGAGCTCGCGCGCCGCAGCCTGTTGTCCTATCAGCGCCAGCAGGAGGAGAACGCCGACCGCGCGGGAGTGAAATTCCTGAACGCCACCGGGCAATCTGCCAGGGGAATGTACGAAACCTTCAAGCGCTTCACCGACGAAAGCCTGTTCGCAGCGCATGGGGCCGATCCCTATGTGCAGTCACATCCGATGCCGGCCGACCGAGTCGCCGCGCTCGCGGAGCTCGCCAAGACAAGTCCCTCCTGGGATAAGAAAGATGATCCCGCACTGCAAATGCGTCACGACATGGTGCGCGCCAAGATATCGGCGTTCATGGAACGTGAGGATACGGTATACCGGCGCTATCCGAGGTCAGACACCAGCCTGCCCGCCCGCTATGCGCACGCCATCAGCACGTACCTGCACGGCGATCTTCGCATGGCCATCGAGCAAATCGACGCCCTGATCAAGCTGCAGCCCCAAAATCCCTATTTCCACGAGGTGCGAGGGCAGGCCCTGCTCGAGGGCGGCCGTCCCGCGGAAGCAATTGCCCCGCTGCGGCGGGCAGTCCAATTGTCCCATAACGCTCCGCTCATCGAGATGTTACTCGGACAGGCGCTCGTTGCTTCGAATAATACTGCCAACACTGACGAAGCGATTGCAATTCTGCGCACGGCGCTGGCACGGGAGCCCGAAGCTCCGCTTGGGTATATGCAGCTTGCGATGGCCTACGGCCGCAAGGGCGATTATGCGCAAGCCGATCTGGCATCGGCACAGGCCGCATTTTTGCGAGGCGATAACAAGACCGCGCGCGAACTCGCATCTCGCGCAAAGACCCGTTTCGCCATCGGTACGCCCGGATGGGTCAAGGCCGACGATATCGTCTCCGCCAAAATACCCGATAAGAAGGACTAGACGGCACCAACCACGCGCCTCCGACAATGAGACCCCGTTCCAAAGGATTTTAACAATGCCCTCGCATCGTTTTCTCGCCCCTGCTCTTTTTGCGCTTGCAATTGGAGTAACGCCCGTTGCCGCCTCGGCGCAGAGTTTCTCCGACGGCCAGCGCGGCGAAATCGAACAGATCGTCAAAAACTATCTGCTCGCCCATCCCGAGGTCCTCGAGGAAGTCTCGGCCGAACTCAGCAAGCGTCAGGCGGCCGCCGAAGCGCTCAAGCATGAGGCCGCGGTCACCCAGAACGCGGACACCATCTTCAGTTCGCCGCGCGGCGTGACGCTTGGCAACAAGAACGGCGACGTCACTTTCGTCGAGTTTTTCGATTACAATTGCGGCTACTGCAAGCGCGCGATGACCGACATGCTCGACCTTTTGAAGGCGGATCCCAAGCTCAAAGTCGTCCTGAAGGAATTTCCGGTGCTTGGCCCAGGCTCGGTCGAAGCCGCGCAGGTCGCGGTGGCGGTTCACATGCAGGACCCCGGCGGCAAGAAATATCTCGACTTCCACCAGCGTCTGCTCGGCGGACGCGGACAAGCTGACAAGGCGCACGCGCTCGCAGCCGCCAAGGAATCCGGTCTCGACATGACCCGCATCGAAAAGGACATGAGCAGCCCTGAAGTTCGCGCAACACTGGAAGAGAACTTCAAGCTTGCCGAGGCGATGGGCATGAACGGAACGCCGAGCTACGTGATCGGCAAACAGGTTGTGGTCGGCGCCGTTGGCATTGAGAATCTCAAGGAAAAAATAAATACGGCGCGCTGCGGCAAGGCATCTTGCTGATCGCTCACAGATAGCAAAAGGCCCCGCGCGTAGCGGGGCCTTTTTTTGTTGACCCTTGAGGTCCGCACCGACCGTTTATTTTGCGTTCAGAAAACTAATCCCGCGGAACCTTAATTGCACCGGAACATAGCTCCTCACTACGCCGTTGTTTAACGGGCATTGCAACATGTGAGGAGACATCTATGACCAAACACTTTCTTCTGTCGACGGCGGCTGCGGCGCTGATCGCGGGAACAGGATTCGCCTACGCACAGGGAACAGGCATGGGCCGTGAGGGTGCCGGCGGCGGATCGACAATGCAGCAAAACGCACCGTCGACGGAACAAGGCCGGGGCTCCGCAACCACTCCAATGCGCAACGACGCTTCGGATTCTCAGGGTATGTCGCATGACGGCTCGACCTACGGGAGCGAATCTAAACAGCGTGCGCAGGACACAAATACAAATCACGGCAAGATGAAGAACGAAAAGTCCGCCGAAGACACGGGGAAAAGCGGCGCGAGCAGCGACCGCTCGAAGGGCATGCGCTCGGAAAGCGATGAATCGGGCAAGTCTGAGAAGAACATGCGCGCCGAGGATCGCAACGGAAAGACCATGGACCGCAACCGAAGCGCCGAAGAGCGCAACGGGATGAAATCCGATAAGAGCGCGGTGGATACCAACAGGTCATCAACCACGACCACGGGTCAGGCCGGTTCCGGCGCCAAGCTTTCGACGGAACAGCGCACCAAAATCACCACGGTGATCCGGAACCAGCACGTGCAGCCGACGACGAATGTCAATTTCTCGATCGCAGTCGGCACGCGGGTGCCGCGCACGGTGAGCTTCCATGCTCTACCGGCCGAAATTGTCGAAATTCATCCAGCCTGGCGCGGCTATGAATTCTTCCTGGTTCGCGACGAGATCATCGTCGTTGATCCGCAAACTCTGGAAATCGTAGCGGTTCTGAACGCCTGATCGGAACTCTTCAATAAACAGCGGATGTGCGGGGCCCGATCGTGGCCCCGCACCTCTGTCAGGCGGCCGGCTAGCGGCGCAGCCTGCCCAACCAGCTATCTCCTGACCCTCGTTAACGCTCCTGACCTTGGTTAATGAGCAATTTCCGTAGGTTCTACATAGCTTTTCACGAAAAAAATGAGGTATTTGAAGCCGAATGCCCGAGCGTTCAGGCTTCCCCTTGGCTCTCTTGTTACATATAACGACCCGAAACTCCGGCGCTCGGCGCCGAAAGGACTGTTTCGGGATTTCAGATGGCCAAGACAATTTACGTGCTCAACGGCCCGAACCTTAACATGCTCGGGACCAGGGAGCCGGAAACCTATGGCCGCGCCACCCTTGCGGACGTCGAAAAGCTCTGCGCCGACACGGCTGCGGGCTTCGGGCTTGTCGCGGATTGCCGCCAGTCCAATCGCGAGGGCGAACTGATCGATTTCATCCATGACGCCCATGCGACGAAGGCGGCCGGCATCATCATCAACGCCGGTGGCTACTCGCACACCTCGATTGCGCTTCACGATGCGCTGGTTGCGGTGAATATCCCGACCGTCGAAGTTCACATCAGCAATATCAACGCGCGCGAGGACTTCCGCCATCACTCGTTCACGGCAAGAGCCGCTTTTGCGAGCCTCTGCGGGTTCGGAATTGATGGCTACCGGCTCGCAATCAATGGTCTTGCCGCCAGGATCGGCGCGGTGAAGTCCGGCGAAAAAATCAAATCCTGACATAGCAGCGTCATCCCACACAGAAAGTTTCGGATCGAGAACATGGCCCCCCAGCCTGGAGACTCAGCAAAGACCAAAACCGGTGACGAACGGCGCGAAGAGAGCGAGGTGATCCGAGAGCTCGCCGCGTTGCTCGACGAGACCAAGCTTACCGAAATCGAGATTGAGCGTGACGGGCTCCGGGTACGGGTCGCGCGCAATGTCAGCGTTGGCGCGCCAATGCCCGCGGGCTATCAGGCTGCAGCGTCAGCGCCTGCCGCCGCGCCGGTCCCCGGCGTCACCGACATGAGCAAGCATCCGGGTGTGGTTCCATCTCCGATGGTCGGCACGGCCTATTTAGCATCGGAGCCCGGCGCCAAGCCCTTCGTCGAGGTCGGCTCCAAGGTCACGGCAGGCCAGACACTGCTGATTATCGAGGCCATGAAGACAATGAACCAGATTCCGTCGCCGCGGGCAGGCACGGTCACTCAGATTCTCGTCGAGGATGGCCAGCCCGTCGAGTTTGGCGAGCCGCTGGTCATTATCGAATGATACCGTTCGAACCGCAGGCGCAGTGATGTTCGACAAGATCCTGATAGCCAATCGCGGCGAGATCGCCCTGCGTATTCTGCGCGCCTGCAAGGAGCTCGGTATCGCGACCGTCGCGGTGCATTCCACAGCCGACGCCGACGCCATGCATGTGCGGCTTGCGGATGAGAGCGTCTGTATCGGACCGCCGCCCTCGAAGGATAGCTATCTCAACATTCCGGCGCTCTTGGCCGCCTGTGAGATCACCGGCGCCGACGCCGTGCATCCCGGCTACGGGTTTTTGTCCGAGAACGCCCGCTTCGCGGAAATCCTCGCCGAACATGGCCTGCATTTCATCGGCCCCAAGGCCGAACACATCCGCCTGATGGGCGACAAGATCGAAGCCAAGAAGACGGCGAAGCGGCTCGGCATTCCGGTGGTCCCGGGCTCCGACGGCGGCATCGGCCCGGACGACGACGCGATGACGATCGCCAAAGAGATCGGTTTTCCCGTGCTGGTGAAGGCCGCCGCCGGCGGCGGCGGGCGCGGTATGAAAATCGCCAAGACCCCCGACGACCTGATGATGGCGATCTCGACCGCGGGCAACGAGGCCAGAGCGGCCTTCGGCGACGCTTCGGTCTATCTAGAAAAATACTTGCAGAAGCCGCGTCATATCGAAATCCAGATGCTCGGCGACGGACGTGGCGGCGCCATTCATCTTGGAGAACGCGACTGCTCGCTGCAGCGGCGCCACCAAAAGGTCTGGGAAGAAGGCCCTTCGCCCATACTGACCGCCGCCGCCCGCAACAAGATCGGCGAAACGGTCGCCAAGGCGATGCGTGAGATACAGTATCTCGGTGTCGGCACCGTCGAATTCCTCTACGAAGATGGCAAGTTCTATTTCATCGAAATGAACACCCGCATCCAGGTGGAACATCCCGTCACCGAGATGATCACCGACATCGATCTGGTGCTGGAGCAGATCCGCATCGCCGCCGGCGGCGACCTTCCCGCGACGCAGAAGGAAATTGTCGTGAGCGGCCATGCCATCGAGTGCCGTATCAACGCGGAGAATCCCGTCACCTTCCGTCCCTCGCCGGGCAGGATCGTGCGATTTCATGCGCCCGGCGGGCTCGGCGTCCGGATCGATTCCGCCGTATATCAGGGTTATGTCATCCCGCCCTATTACGACTCACTGGTGGCCAAGCTGATCGTCCACGGCAAGACCCGCACCGAATGCCTGATGAGGCTACGACGGGCACTCGACGAGATGGTGGTGGATGGCATCGAGACCACCCTGCCGCTGTTCCGGGCACTGGTCCGCGAGTCCGGTATCATCGACGGCGACTACCACATCCATTGGCTGGAGCAATACCTCGCCAGTGGCGACCTGACGGGAGCTTGAACTGCTCCTCCGCCTCCTCGTGGCTATGACAATAATCGAAAGGTCACGGGAACCAGCTGCGCGCTAAGGCGTTGGGCAATGGCCAGGCATTAAAACCGTGCGGGGGACGCTTTTTATTGACCAAGGCTGAACACCATCCAATGGCGGCAAGTCCCGCCAGATCTTCGCGTCACGCACTCGGCCAAATCATCCTGCTGACCGCGGGTCTGGTGGTTCTGACACTGATCAGCGCAACCTCCGTCTATCTCGTCAACAAGGCGCGCGAGGATGCTCAGTGGGCTTTGCACAGTATGGAGGTCGAGAATGAAATATCGCTCGCCCAACTGCAGATGCGGCGCGCGGAGAGCGCGCAGCGTGGCTTTCTGCTGACGCAGCGGCCAGAATTCGGCAATGCGTTCGAAGAAGCTGCCAGCCAGATTCCACCGAGTTTCGGGCGGCTCAAGGCGCTGACGATCGACAATCCCTATCAGCAGCAGCGGCTCAAGCAGATGATCCCGCAAACCGATCAGCGGATCGAGCAGTTGCG
Organism: Nitrobacter sp. JJSN; assembly: GCF_051912485.1. Lineage (GTDB taxonomy): Bacteria > Pseudomonadota > Alphaproteobacteria > Rhizobiales > Xanthobacteraceae > Nitrobacter. Next base: position 1,658,189 of record NZ_CP196822.1, read on the forward strand.
GCATGGCATCGAGCTCGTTCAGGCAAACCGGCTCACCGAAGCGACCGAAATCGCCCGGCAGGAGGCTGGCCGCGATGCCATGGGGCAAATCCGCAACCTCGCGAGCGAGATGCGAGCTGAGGAAGATCGTCTGTTCGCGGCGCGAGCAGCGTCGGCCGATACCAGCCAATCGATCTCGGCATCGATCACCAGCATCGGCTCAGGGCTGGTCGTGGTGTTCGCAGGACTCTCGATCTTCCTGGTGCGACGCTCAAGCCGGGCGCGCGACGTGGCTGAAGCCCAGTTGCGCGACAACAATCTCAACCTCGAATCCACTGTGCAGGAGCGCACCGCCGACCTTCGCGAAGCCAACGATGAAATCCAGCGCTTCGCCTACATCGTCAGCCACGACTTGCGTTCGCCGCTGGTCAACATCATGGGCTTCACAAGCGAGCTCGAGGAATTGCGTGGCGACATCTTCAAGCGAATCGCGACCCTGAGCCGGCCGGATGAAATTCCGCCTCCGGCCACAGAGGATCCGGCCGCGATCGTCGAACCGGTTCTCGACGGGCCGGACAAGCAATTGTCACAAGACTTCACCGAGGCTCTCGGTTTCATCAAGTCGTCGATCGCCAAGATGGATCGGCTCATCAGCGCGATCCTCAGTCTCACCCGCGAAGGCCGCCGCGAATTCCATCCCGCCTCGATCGCCATGCGCGACCTGATGGAAAACATCGCGTCGACCATGGCGCATCAGGCCGCCGAGGCCGGCGCTGAAATCCGGATCGAGCCTCTGCCCGATATCGTAAGTGACCGCCTTGCGATCGAGCAGATTTTCTCCAATCTGGTCGACAATGCGTTGAAGTATCTCAAATCCAACGTTCCCGGCAGCATCGCCATCCGCGGCCGGCGCAAGCTCGGCTTTGCGATCTTCGAGATTGCCGATAACGGTCGCGGCATCGATCCGAAGGACCACCAGCGCATCTTTGATCTGTTCCGCCGGGCGGGCCCGCAGGATCGACCGGGTCAAGGCATCGGCCTTGCGCACACCCGTGCATTGGTCCGAAGACTCGGAGGAACGATGTCGGTCTCTTCAGAACTCAATACCGGAAGCACATTTACTGTTACACTTCCCGCCGCATGGATCGGCATCAATCGGGACAAGCAATCATGAGCAAGCCAGTCACCATCATCATGATCGAGGATGACGAAGGTCACGCCCGACTGATTGAGCGCAACATACGGCGTTCAGGTGTCAACAATGAGATCAAGCCGTTCAGCAACGGTACAGACGCTATCAACTACCTATTCGGCGCGGATGGCAACGGTCTGCCGCACAAGGGAGAAACGCTGCTCATCCTGCTCGATCTCAATCTGCCCGACATGAGCGGGATAGATATCCTGCGGCAGGTGAAGGAAAACAAACTTCTGAAATGCGCACCGGTGGTCGTGTTGACGACGACCGACGATTCCCAGGAGATCAAGCGGTGCTACGAGCTCGGATGCAACGTCTACATCACGAAGCCGGTGAACTACGAGAGCTTCGCCAACGCGATCCGACAACTCGGTCTGTTCTTCTCCATCATCCAGGTTCCCCAGGCCAACCCATGAGTGCCAAGCCTACCCTTTTATACGTCGATGACGACGGGGCGCTGGCCCGGCTGGTTCAGCGCGGTCTGACGCGCCAGGGATTTTGCGTGGAGTATGCTCCCGACGGCGAAGCCGGGCTCGCACGCATCGCGCAAGGCGGCATCGATGTGATCGCGCTCGACCAGCACATGCCGGGCCTCGATGGCCTGGAGACGCTGGAACGGATTCAGGCGATCCCCGGCGCGCCGCCGGTGGTGTTCGTTACTGCGTCGCAGGATTCGAAGATCGCCGTGACCGCGCTCAAAGCTGGCGCTGCCGACTATCTCGTCAAAGACACGCTCGGCGAGTTCGTTCCCCTGCTGCAGGTCGCGGCCGAAGCGGCGATCCGGCAGGAGCACATCCAGAAGGCGCGCGACGAAGCCGAAGCCGAAGTTCGCGCCTCGCGCGACCGCTATGCGGCGCTGGCCGCCGAGCGCGAGGTGCTGCTGCGCGAGGTCAATCACCGCATCGGCAACAGCCTGCAAATCATCGCATCGCTGTTGCACCTGCAGGCCAATTCCAGCCCCGACGAAAACATCAAGGCTGCGCTCAGCAACGCGATGGGGCGGGTGGCGGCCGTGGCGCAGGTGCATCGGCGCCTCTATACCTCACACGATCTGAAAAGCGTGCTGCTGAACCAGTATCTTGAAGCGCTGCTCGAGGATCTCCGGCGCTCCACCGAAGGCAACCGGATGTCCCGCCTCGACCTGAAAGCCGTACCCGTCGAGATCGATCCGGATCGCGCCGTCGCGATCGGAATCATCGTCAACGAACTGGTGATGAACGCGGTCAAATACGCCTACCCCGACGGCCCTGGCCCGATCCACGTTAAACTCGCGATCGACGGCGGCGACATCGAGCTATCGATCGCCGACGACGGCGTCGGCCTCAATGCAAGGACAGATCCGCACTCGACGGGAATGGGCCAGCGGATCGTTTCCGCGATGGCGCAGAAACTCGACGCTCAGGCCGAACGTGATCCCATCCATGCCGGAACGCGTATCGTGTTGCGGTTCCCTCGCGACAGTTCACCGGCCGCGAAACCCCGACCTGCAACCGCGGCCTGAGCACGGCAACCAACCTTAAAACAGGCCTCCGCGCATTCTCGCCGATTATCGGCCCGATGGCGCTTCAGCTCTGCTATAATATGCATGATGTCCCGCGAGACCGCCGCTTCCGAGATCACGCCTGAGCTACTGCTGCGCGCCTACGCCTGCGGCATTTTTCCGATGGCGGAAAGCGTCGACGACCCGACGCTGTTCTGGGTCGAACCAAAGCTGCGTGGCGTGATACCGCTGGAGAGTTTTCGGGTTCCGTCGCGGCTCGCGCGCACCGTGCGATCGGACTGTTTCGCCGTGACCGTCGATACCGCCTTCAACGCGGTGATCGACGGCTGCGCTGCTCCGCAGCCTGGCCGTGACAATACCTGGATCAACCGGCGCATCCGCGAACTCTACATCGCCTTGCATGAACTCGGTCACTGCCACAGCGTTGAGGTCTGGCAGGGAGACAAACTCGTAGGCGGTCTCTATGGCGTCAGGCTCGGTCGCGCGTTTTTTGGCGAGAGCATGTTTCATGTCGCGCGGGATGCATCGAAGGTCGCGCTGGTGCATCTGGTCGCTCGAATGATCGCGGGCGGCTACGTGCTGCTCGATACGCAATTCGTGACCGACCATCTACGCGGATTCGGCGCGATCGAAATCCCGCGCAGGCGTTACCGGACACTGCTGGACGTTGCGCTGGAAGGCCGCGCCGATTTTGCGGCCCTGCCGCTTGACCGGCCGGTGCCAGGTGCGGACGCGCTCAGAATCATCGCCGGTCGCACGTGACATCTCCGGGAACTTGCCACATGTTCTGCAATCGAACTCGCTGGGACGCCTTTGCGCGCTCAGCGCGAGCAGTACCTTTACGCAGCTCGAACCGAGTTCAGGAATTTCCCGACTTCGAGCTTAAGCCGGTTGCCGTCACTGGACAGTGACTGCGCGGCCGACAATACCTGTGACGAGGCTGAGCCGGTTTCGGTCGCACCGCGCTGTACGTCAGCGATATTGGAAGATACCTGCTGGGTCCCTTGCGAGGCCTGCTGCACGTTCCGCGAGATTTCTTGCGTCGCAGCCCCTTGTTCTTCCACCGCAGCGGCGATGATCGAGGCAATCTCCGAGAGCTTCTCGATCGTGCCACCTATCTCCTTGATGGCATCGACCGAATGCTTCGTCGCGGCCTGGATGCCTGAGACTTGCTGGCCGATCTCGCCGGTGGCTTTTGCGGTCTGCTCGGCGAGCGCTTTCACCTCGGAAGCAACCACCGCAAAGCCCCGGCCAGCCTCGCCCGCCCGAGCCGCCTCGATAGTGGCGTTGAGGGCAAGCAGGTTTGTCTGACCTGCAATCGTGTTGATCAGCTCAACGACGTCTCCTATGCGGCCCGCGGCGCGAGATAGCTCACCGACGCGATCATTGGTTTTGCGGGCTTGGTCGACCGCCTCAGTCGCGATGCGAGCTGATTCCTGCACCTGACGGCCGATCTCAGTGACGGACGATGCCAGCTCTTCGGTTGCGGCGGCAACTGAATGGACGTTGGTCGATGCTTCCTCGGAAGCAGCTGCAACCGTCGTTGTCACGTGCTGGGCCCGCTCGGCCGTGGAGGTCAGAGTGCTGGCCGAGGCTTCCAGTTCGGTCGAGGCTGACGCGACTGTTTCGACGATCTCGCCTACGGCCGCTTCGAACGAGTCGGCCAGCTTGACCATGTCGGCCTTCCGCTGCTGGGCGGCAATCTCGTCTCGCTTCCTCTTCACTTCGGCTTCCTCGCGAGCCTTCTGCTCAGACACGACCTTGAACCTCTCGACGGCGGCGGCGACGGAGCCGACTTCGTCCTTGCGGCCAAGTCCTGGCAGCACAACCGAAAAATTACCCTCAGCCAGCTCCAGCATGGATTTGGTCAGCGCCGAGATCGGTTTGGCGATAGTGATGATCGACAAGACGCAGGCGCCGATTAGCAGCAGTGCGACCGCGGCACCGAGGATTATTGAAATCCGCTCAGCCGAGGCTTCTTCCCGTGCCGCCGCTGCTTTCTCCTCTTCAACGCGCCCCTTGGCGAACCCGACGACCTTCTCCGAAACTTCAGCCAACTCCTTCGCTGTCGGGAGGGCGACTTCCTTCGTCAGTCGGACGGCCTCGTCTCCAAGCTTGGCAAGCCGCGCGCCGACATCGGCCTTCACGTCAGCACCCTGTTTTGCTTCGATCTCCAGCAATTCGCCGCGAACTGCAGCAATCGGCTTGGCCGCACTGTTCAGATACTGATCAGCAAGCTGATTCATCTTCTCAAGTCTCGCACGGTTTTCAGCCGACTTCGAAAGCATGAGGGCTTCATCGATGAATTTCCGTACAGCCTTATACTGATCGACGACGTCTTCCTGTGCGGCCAGCAGCTGCACGGGCGTGCTTGCGAGACGAATATCACGGACTCCGATCATCATGCCGCGAGCTGATGATTTCGCTTCGATGCCTTTTATCGCGACTAGATTCTGATTTTCCGCCCTCTCGTTGGCTTGGCGTACCGCCTTGCTACCGCTCATCTGAACATAGATAAGCGCGACAACCATGATGATGCTGAGTAACGATGTAATTGCGAGTTTTGTGCCGATTCGCAGATTTTCGATGAAACGCATCGCAAGTAGCTCCAGAACAATATTGGCTGTGGCACCGTATGGGCTGATCAGCGACGCTTCGAATCGCTAACGACACGAGACGATTAGAACAATATGTTCTTTAAATTCGAATAAATCGTTATAGCGCCGGACACATCACGAGCGCGCCACGGGGAGGCTGCACCCGGCCTGACCAATTGCGGTTCGGCTTTTAGTGCCCTTTACCAGACTATTGCTGGAACGGCGGGAAGAAGGGATTGCTGCGTGGTTGCTGCTGCGGCGGCGGCGGTGGCGCCGGTTGCGGCGGCGGCGCTGACTGACGCGGCTGGCGCGCGGAGGGTTGTCGCGGCGAACGTTTGGCGGGCGGCGGCGCCGGTTTGGGCTGATCTGGCTGCGCGTTGACGACAGTTGTTTCCGGATCCTTGCAGTCCGTCAGCCAGACATCATAGATCGGATGCTCGACGCCATGCAGGCCGGGGCTCGCCGCGAACATCCAGCCGGAGAAAATCCGCTTCACCTCACCCTGAAGGGTGATCTCATCGACCTCTACAAATGCATCGGTGTTTGTGGCCTCGGACGCAGGGCGCGTATAGCAGGCGTCGGTCCTCACGCGCAGCGCGCCGAACTGCACGGTTTCGCCAACATCCTCGTCGAAATGGATGATGCGGCCGGTGATCTTGTCGAGACCCGAAAAGACAGCCTTCTTGTTGATGACCTTCTGAGCTGGTGGTTCGGTGACGACCTCATCGCCCGGTTGCAATGTGGCCGGTGTGGGTGGGGCCGAGCGCGGCGGGTGCTGGGCGGGCGTCTGATTGGGCGAAACCGGCGCGACGGCAACTCCACTGGGAGCGTTCTGCGGGGCCACGGTGGTTCCCGGCGGCGGCAGCGGCTGAGTCTGAACCGGTCCCGGCGGCGCTACCCCCTGCCCTGGCGGCACATTCAGCGGCGCCGGAAGCACGCGGCCTTGCGGCAGGTCGGGTACATCTTCCTCGGCATCCTCGGGCGAGGCCCCCTGCCCGCGCGGAATGGCAGCCGGCGGACGCGGCGCGGGGTCCGAAAAAATATTGCCGATTTGCGCGCGCGCGGGCGACGCTGCCGCGATCAGGGCGGCAACCGTGAAAGCCGCACAACCGGCTATGACAATGGTTCGAAACATCTTGCGCGGCTTTGTCTGGCTCGAATCAGGACCGGAACATTGTACAGAAATTTAAAGGCTCCAAGCCGCTCGCAGGCGCCCGGTTAACACGGCGATTGCGGCGGGGAAAGGGCGGCCTGCCCGCACCAACGCTTGGCTGCATCAATCCTCTCAGTTCGCGGTCGCTGAGACAGCAAGCGCGCCGCATCGATATCCAAGTGTCAACATCAAGGCCGACCGGGAGACCAAAGCAACATTGTCGACATCACGGCTATCGAGCCCAAGTCCGCTCGCGATCATCGCCGCCTACAACGCCGGCAAGCACGCTAATAATATACGCAGCTCCAGATTCGGACTTTGGGCAGCAGTGGATTTAGGGCAACAGACGCCATCATTCGAATCGCGAACGGTATTTCGGTAGGCTTCCGGGGTTGGCGCATTCGCGATGTTCAGGGCTATACTCAAGGCTATACTCGCCTTTCAGTTTTTGCGTGTCGGGGAATTGCCATGAGCCGGACGGGGGCGCTCCAGATTGCGATGACGGCGGCTGTGCTGGCGCTCGGCGGCACGATGGCGCAGGCCCAGCAGGTCGGCACGGCATCGGCGGTCAACCCGGCCGCGACCGCCAACCTGAAGACGATCACCATCGGCCAGTCGATCGCTCATAAAGAGCGCATCCAGACCAAGTCCAGCGGCTCGGTGCAGTTGCTGTTCCTCGACAAGACCTCGATGACCATCGGTCCGAACAGCGACCTTACGATCGACGAATACGTCTATGACCCCAGCGCCAACACCGGCAAGCTGGCGGCAACGCTCGGCAAGGGCGCGCTGCGTTTCGTCGGCGGCCAGATCAGCCACAACGGCGATGCGGAGATCAAGACCGCGTCGGCTTTGATTGGCATTCGCGGCGGCGTGATGATGACCGACGGCAAGGGCGGCATCTATGCCGGTTACGGCACCATGACCGTGAACTCCGGCGGCCAGACCGTGACGCTCGGCGCCGGCGAATTCACCCAGACGCAATCAGGCGGCCCACCGACGATGCCCGGACTGCCGCCCCCCGGATTCGTGCAGCAGCAACTCGCGGCCTTCCAGAGCGCCGCCGGTCAATCAGGCGGCGCGCGCCCGGGCGCGGCATCGGCGGCGAATATCGCATCCGCAGAGCAAAAGGCGACCGGCTCGCCTGGCGGATCGGTGACCGGATCGGGGGCTCCGCCTACTCCCACTCCGCCCACGATTGTCGGGCAGATCAACGCAATCGCAACGGCGTTTACACAGTCGATCCAGACGTCCAATCAAGCGGCAGGGTTGCAGCAGATCGCTCAGGATCAGCCGAAGGGTGGCGACAATCCACCGCCCGTGGACAACAACCCGCGACCTTCGGTGACGCTGACGGGATACGTCGGGGGACTGGATGTCACCAACCTGAATCAGAATTATACGAACTACCAGCCGCCCGTCACGAATCCGGTCACTGGAACTACGACGATCAACCTCGATGCGTCCAACGGGCGCGTTCAGGGCAATCTCAATATATACACTTATGACTCGACGAATCCGTTCACACAGCTTGCCAATACTATTCACGCGCTGTTTCAGCTGGGATCGACAGGATCAACTGGTCCGGCCTACAGTAATTATTCCGATCACAACCATTTCTTTGCAGTCACGCCCGAACACTCCATCGTCAACGGCAAGTCGGTTATCGGCGTGCTCGCTTCCGCCGACCTCGGGTACCAGGTCGCCCCCATCTCAACTCCCAACCTGACGCCGTGTCAGTGCGATTATACGCGCTGGGGATTCTGGGTGATCAATGCGAGCGATGCCAATACCTACGCGCCCAACGACACGATCCTGGGCACCTGGGTTGCGGGACGACCGGTTGGCAGCATCAGTGACGTGCCAACGACGGGCCAAGCAACTTACACCGGCCATGTCATCGCCACTGTAAACAACGCAGGCTTCGTCGCCGGCGGTTTCACCAACGACGTCAATTTCGGTACCCGCACCGGAGCGGTCAGCGTGACCAACCTCGACAGCACCAATTATTCCGGCGCCGTGAATTTCAACACCGACCCGCGCAATTTCGGCGGCACAATCAACAGCACCACATTCGCCAACGACGGCCGTCAGATGGCGTTGCAAGGCAGCTTCTTCCAGGGGAAAAACAGCCCGAGCGGCGTGCCGAACCCGGTCGGCGAGATGGGTGGAAGCGTTGCGATTTCGGGCGCCAACAACTACCTCGGCAGCGGCATCTTCGCGGCGAAAGCTCCACCGCACTAAGCCCTCGGGATGAGTTTGACTGAATCGTCATTGCCGGCACACGCGAGTGAAGCTCCGCCGTAATACCGTGCCGCGGGGCGTGTCGTAGGCTTGAGATCCGGCGCGTCGATCCTATTGCCCCGGCGTCCAAGGCTGATAATCGCCGGTCGCCTTGGGCCGGCGGCCGCTCACCAGCGTCGAGCCGGGCGGCCGATAGGCTGCCGGCGTGCCGGTCATGTTCGGAACATGCGGCTTCTGCCATTCGCGCGGTTTGTAGGTCTCTTTGGTCGGCGGAACATCCACAATGTGATGAATCCAGCCATGCCATTCCGGCGGAATGCGGCTGGCTTCAGCATAACCATTATAGATCACCCAGCGCCGCTCGAAGCCGAGCGTCGGGTCGATCTTGCCGCCGCGCGTCCGGTAATAGCAGTTGCCCTGGCTGTCTTTACCGACCAACTCACCAAAGCGCCGCGTCCAGAGTTGCGTGCCAAAGGTCTCGCTATTCCACCAGGTAAAGAGTTTGAGGAAAAACTGCTTCATTGTCGGAATCCGTCGCGGAAGTGTCATGGAACGATCTGGTTTGATGGCATCCCGCCGCCCTCTTGTCCAGCGCAACCGCGGCCAAATGGGCGATACCCGGTCGCCGCCGACAGGGGCGGATTAGCCCCAAATCGGCGGGTTGCGCCTTCGGCTAACCTGCCCTACACCCCACTCCAGGCATGAGAATATAAAGGCTACGAAATGTCCGAAGTCGTCAACAACATGGCAAAACATCGCTACGAGCTCGAAGTGGACGGGCATATCGCCGCGACCTACTACAGGTTCATGGACGGAACCATCGTGTTCACTCATACTCAGGTGCCGCCGGAGCTTCGCGATACGGACGTCGCCTCGGAACTCGTGAAGGGTGCGCTGGATCAGGTGCGGGATGATAGGTTCAGGGCCAGCGCTCAATGCCCCTTCGTGAAGGACTGGATCGACAAGCATCCGGATTATGCCGACCTGCTGAGGCCGAATTTGTGAGAAGGCGAAGCGCTGTCTTGAAAAGATGCGGGACCCGCGCGCTTTTCGGTGCCGGCTGAAACTCGAACGCCTTGCGGAAACCAGCGACAGCCCTTCTCGCTGTAGCGCTTGAAGAGGCGATCGCGGTGAGCCCGAACGGACTTGAGCGCAGACATGCCCGCTGTCTACGACAACAAAGCCCTAAGCCGTTTTGAGCTGGAAGCCGAAGGCGGTCTTGCTTTCGCGAACTACCGCCTCGCGCCGGGCACGGTCATCATCACCCACACCGAAACGCCGCGCGAGCTGCGCGGCCGCGGTATCGCCTCGGCCTTGGTCAAGGGCGCATTGGCACTGATCCGGGCAGAAGGCCTGAAGGTGGTCGCAGGCTGCGGGTTCGTGGCCGCCTATCTCAAAAAGCATCCGAAAGAAGCAGACCGCGCGGTTTGAGGCCGCCAGCCCTCTCGCGTTCGCTATCTCACTAAATGCGAACGTCTATCAAAAAACCGCAACAGCGCATCCGAGAAGCGCCCTTGCGCTTGGCAGCTATCGCAGTGTTTTCCCATCAGTGTTTCATGTCGGGCGGCAGCTTGCCGCCGTTAGCTGCGAGTTGAGCCATCATCTGCTTGTGCAGCCAGATATTCATTGCCGCGGAATCGTCGGTGTCGCCAGGGTACTTCAGATCCTTTGCCAGTTCCTTGCGAGCACTCAGACTGGAATCGACATCGAGCGCCTTCATCAGATCAACGATCGAGGTCCGCCATGCCAGCTTTTCCTTTTTGGCGGCAACCGCCTTGTCGAGAATGGCTGCGACATCAACGCTGCCCGCAGCCGCAGCACCAGATGCCGCCGTGCTGGATGAAGGGGCGGTACTGCCGCCTGCTTCAGGTGCGGGCGTTGCAGCTTCAGCGTGCGTACCGAAGATGGCGCCCATGATCTTTCCAAATATGCTCATTGTGCCGCTCCCAATAGCTTCAAGCTGCCGATCAATCCGAGGCGGAACTTTGCGTTTGTCTCCGCCGGATCACGAAAAGAGTAGCCGCCTCGCCGGGGCTTGCCAATGCCGCAATGCCAAGGCCGCCGACGGAGTTTTTTGTTCTACCCCAGCGAACGACATCACAATGTCGCACTGCACTTCGCGAGTAAACGAGTCCGCTCGCATGCACTCGAAAGCCGCGATGACTTTGCCTTCCACCCCCTCGGTCTGCGGCAGCGAAAAAAATCACTGAACCGTGAGCAACCAAAATCAAAGATAGGGATTAGAATTGCCTGACAGGTCGCGGCAAGACCAGGTTTCCTTGCTCTCGCGTCTGGGCTTGCTCGTGATCGTTTCCGAAGGGCAACTCGAGCCCTCTGGCGGCCCGAGGTTTGACCCTGCGAAAGGGAGACAACGAACATGGCCACATATTATCCTCTCGACGGCACGCCACATCCACCCTCAGAAACGGTCGCCGCGGACGGACCCGTGATCCGTCATATCGGCTTCTCCGATCTTCTCGACGCGTTACGGCTGGGCTGGGAAGACTTCAAGGCGGTACCAAGCCACGCCATCGTCCTTTGCGTCATCTATCCCATCATAGGAATTCTGGTGGCGAGGATGGTGCTCGGCTACGCGGTCTTGCCGCTGCTGTTTCCGATCGCCGCCGGCTTTGCCCTGATCGGGCCGTTTGCGGCGCTTGGACTCTATGAACTGAGCTATCGGCGCGAACTCGGCATGGACGCATCCGCCTGGCACGCGTTTGGTGTGCTACGCGCACCATCGTTTGGATCGATGCTCGGACTGGGAGCGTTGCTGCTTGCCATTTTTGTCGTCTGGGTGGCAACGGCGCACGCGATCTACGTTTCCATCTTTGGCAATGAACCGGCATCAGTAATTCCCGATTTCCTCACGCGGGTTTTCACCACGTCAGAAGGCTGGCGCCTGATCATGGTTGGCTGCGGCGTTGGAGTGCTGTTCGCAGCCGTCGCCTTGTGCATCAGCTTCGTGTCGTTCCCGCTGATGCTTCACCAGCACGCTGACATGACCGATGCCATGCTGACGTCGATGCGCGTGGTCGCGAAGAATCCAATCGCAGCCGCGGAATGGGGTTTGATCGTTCTCTTCCTGCTGATGCTCGGGTCAATTCCCTTCTTCCTCGGCCTCACGATTGTGATGCCGGTGCTCGGTCATGCAACGTGGCACCTCTACCGCAAGGCGATCGAGACGCCTCTGACGTCGTCATCGCACGAAGTTCCGGAACAGGAGAGGGAAAAGCGCTACGCGGCAGATTTCCCGTCCGTCTTGTTCCCCCCGTGGGGGCGCAAGCACCGATTCTTCGATAGTTCAGATTGAGTAAGAGACGCGCGCGCGGAAGGCCGTCTCGATGTCTGTGTGCTCTTGAGCTCGCTGGCAATCGAGGCGGTCGCTGCGCGCGGATCGTTCCGTACAGACTCCCACCAAGCTCCCACCAAGCTCCGGCGCAGATGCCGGGTTTAGTTGAAAGTATCGGATCGCCCATAACAATGAATAATAATTCATTGTTATGGGCGACTTCATGCAAATCTCGCAGGATAAAAAGGTGGGCGTCGTCATCTCTGCGATAGCTGCAGCCGCAAACGCGATTCCCCTTTGCCGGAAAACACGCTACCCCTTCGCCCATGACACAGATTGAATCCTCCCGCCCGGCCGTTCATATCGTCGGCGCCGGCCTCGCCGGCTCGGAAGCTGCTTGGCAGGTCGCAAGTCACGGCGTTCGAGTGGTTCTGCACGAGATGCGGCCGCAACGGATGACGGCGGCGCACCGAACCGGCGACCTGGCGGAACTCGTCTGCTCCAATTCGTTTCGGTCCGACGATGCCGCCAACAACGCGGTCGGACTCCTTCATGCAGAGATGCGCCGGCTGGGATCGCTCATCATGCGTTGCGCCGATGCCAATCAGGTTCCGGCCGGTGGCGCGCTCGCGGTGGACCGTGACGGCTTTTCGTCCGCGGTGACCAAAGCTCTCGACGATCATCCGCTGATCGAGATCGACCGCGCCGAGATCGATGGCCTGCCGCCAGCGGACTGGTGCAACGTCATCGTCGCCACGGGCCCCCTCACCTCGCCTCCCCTTGCCGCCGCGATCCGCGCATTGACCGACGAGTCCGCGCTGGCCTTTTTCGACGCGATCGCGCCGATCGTCCATCGCGACTCCATCGATATGTCGAAGGCCTGGTTCCAGTCGCGCTATGACAAGGTTGGTCCTGGCGGCACCGGCGCCGATTACATCAATTGTCCGATGACCGAGACGGAGTATCACGCCTTCGTGGACGCGCTGCTTGAGGGTGAGAAAGTCGACTTCAAGGACTGGGAGACCGACACGCCCTATTTCGATGGCTGCCTGCCGATTGAGGTCATGGCGGAACGCGGCCGCGAAACCTTGCGCCACGGCCCGATGAAGCCGGTCGGGCTGACCAACCCGCACGATCCCACGGTGAAGCCTTACGCTATCGTCCAACTACGCCAAGACAACAAACTCGGCACGCTTTACAATATCGTGGGTTTCCAGACCAAGCTGAAGCACGGCGCGCAGACTCGCATCTTCCGCACCATTCCGGGTCTTGAGAACGCGGAGTTCGCCCGCCTCGGGGGTCTGCATCGCAACACCTTCCTGAACTCACCAAAACTGCTCGACACCCAGTTGCGTTTGCGCGCCGAGCCGCGGCTGCGCTTTGCCGGGCAGATGACGGGATGCGAAGGCTACGTCGAATCCGCCGCCATCGGCCTGATTGCCGGACTCTATGCCGCGTCCGACGCACGGACGCAGACTCTGGAGGTCCCGCCGCCGACGACGGCGCTCGGCGCGCTGCTCGGCCACATTACCGGCGGTCACATCGAGACCATCGACGCAGGACCGCGCTCGTTCCAGCCGATGAACATCAACTTCGGATTGTTTCCGCCGCTCGCCAATCCGCCAGCGAAGAAGCCGGACGGCACGCGGCTGCGCGGCAACGAGAAGACGATCGCGAAAAAGCAGGCCATCAGTGCGCGCGCGCTGGCAGACCTCGATCGCTGGATCACGGACGCGCTCCGTCCAGCGGCTGCGGCATAGGTTCAACACGCCACCTTCAGGATCGTCATGCCCCTTCCGACACAGGACGCCGCATTCCTGTCCACGACGTGGACCGAAGGAGTCTTGCTGAAACGTGACGTGTTTTCGACCGTAGAGCGTGGCCGTTTTCGAATGGCGTCCGGCGAAGTCAATGCGGTGCTGCGACGGGTCGACCAGGTGCCGTGGTGGTCGCATCTTGTCGCGCGGCATCTGTTCGAACGCGAACGCAAGGCATTGACGCTCGCCCGCGATCTCGACGTCGGACCGAAGCTGCTATGGGGCGGCCGCAGCGCCCTGGTGCGCGGTTTCATCGACGGCGTGACGCTGCATCTCGCCAGACCCCACGGCGACTATGCGTACTTCCGCTCCGCCAAAACGGCGCTGCGCAAGCTGCATCGCGCCGGCATCTGTCACAACGATCTTGCCAAGGAGCAGAACTGGCTACGCGGCAACGACGGCCGCGCCTACCTGACCGATTTCCAGCTCGCGGCCTGCTTCAAGCGGCGGTCGCGGCTGTTTCGCATCGCCGCTTACGAGGACCTGCGACATCTCTTGAAGCACAAGCGCACTTATGCGCCGGACGCACTGACGCCGCGCGAGCGCAAGATGCTTGCGCGCAAGTCGATTATTGCGCGCACCTGGCTGCTGACGGGCAAGAAGGTTTACTACGCCATCACACGCGGCTTGTTCAACTTCACCGACCGCGAAGGCGGCGGCCGTCGTCTCGTCAACGACGCTCCTGTTCTGATCGCCCGTATCAGGGAGAACCCGGCAGTGCGCGACGCGGCCATCGTTGCCTTCGCGGACCGCCGCAGCGGTGTCGGGCTCTACGCCTTTGTCGAGGCCGATCAGGCGGGGCTGGAAGCGCAGTTACAGGCGGCGCTCGCAGCTGTAAACGCACCAAAACCCCCGGAGCACATCCAGATTGTTCCGCGGCTGCCACGCGATGCCGGTGGCAAGGTGCGCACGGAAATCCTGCAACTCATCGCGATGAACCAGATCGATCTGATCGAGCCGCTGATCACAAGCCCAGCAGATCGTGAATTTTTTCGTGGCATCCTCGAAGGTCGGAAAAACCTGCGCGATCGTTTCAATTTTGAATCGACCGACCAGGCGCTGTCGTCCTGACCTCGTTCAGCTACGAAACATCGTCGTGCGTGACGCTCGCCATAACGTCCATAGGATGCGCAGCCGCGACACCACCGGCGGCGCGAAGGGATCAGTATCGACTCGAGCTGTGCGATTCAATGCGCGGCGCACCAGCGCCAACGGGAGATACACTGCTCGCGACCCCGGCGGCAGATTCTGCAGCAGAGCCTGAGCCGCATCCAGTTGCGACCGAGCTTCATCGGCCAGTCCGCCGAGGGCTGCGCGAATTGGTGGCGTGTCCCGACCCGAGAACACCTGTTCCAGGCCAATGTCGTGCTGCTCCAGCAATTGCAGCGGCACGAACGACTGACGCCGCGACGCGTCCAAACCCAGCATCGAGATCACCTGCGCAAGACCGCGCGCAAGACCGGCGTGGTGCGCCAGATGATCTGTTTCATTGGATTGGTGCCCGAGGATGCGCGACGCGAGCGAAAATAGCACGCACGATGTATCGCCGAGGTACCGCTCCAACGCCGCCATGTCCGGCATGGGATCGTTGTAGAGATCGAACTGATGTGCCTCGATCAGCTGCGACAATCGTTCGACCGGTAGGCCATGGTTCCGGACCGCGAGCAACAGTTCAGCCGCGACCGGATTGCCTTCAACGCCGCCGTGTCCCGTCCCAGCGACCGTATCGGTCCACCATTGCAGGCGGATTTCGCCCGGCAGCGGCTGGGTGATCTGCTCCCTAACCCTGACAATCTCGACATTGAAGGCATAAAGCGCGAGCAGCGCGCGACGGCAACGGAGCGGCGTGAACAGCGTCGTCGCATAGTTTTCGAAGTCGTGGTTGCGCACAAGCTCCGTGCAAAATGCCGCGGACGCATTTTCCGGTGCGGTGCCGCTCATGGCACAGCGATCAGGATTGTCAGGCACCGTATCGATATCGCGCCTGTCACGGTACGGCTATCAGCGCCGTCAGGCGCTGCCTCGGCCTCGCGGTTGTCATGGGACGGCTATCAGCGCCGCCGCGACCCGGCGCCGCTCGCCCAGCATGATGTTATAGGTCCGGATCGCCGGTCCGGTCAGCATGGTGTCCACCCCAACGTTAACGCGACGCAGGGCCTCGCGCAGCTCGGAAGGAGCAAGCCAGACCTCGGTGCCGGTGCCGATCAGCAACGTATCGATTGCGGCGGAGCCTGCAAACACGCGCGTCAAGGCTTGCCGGTTGATGTCATCCGGCCTCGTCACCGGCCAGGCCCAGATTCCGTCCGGCAGGCATAACAGCGAGCCACGGTGCGACATGGTATCGAAGCGGAAGCCGCCGCTGCCATAGGCTTCGATCACCGCAGGCCGCGGAAGGTGCGGCACATCCGGCAGATCGGCGCTCACGGTTTCGATGGCTTCTGAGATTTGGCCGGTTTCTCCGGCTTGACCGTCTTCTCTGGTTTAGCCGTAGACTGAGCTGTCTCGGACTGCTTAGCCGCCTTGTCGGAATTGGCCGCCTCAGACCTGGCCGTCTTCTCCTCAGCGTCAGCGCGATGATCGCCGACCCCGAGATAGATCAGAATCGGCGCCGCGATGAAGATCGACGTGTAGGTGCCGACCAGCACCACGCCGAACATCATCACTGCGGTGAAGCTGTGAATCGCCGGTCCGCCGAACAGCAGCAACGCGAGCAGCGCCAGCGTGACCGTGAAGTGGGTGATGATCGAGCGCGACAGCGTCGAATTGATCGACTCGTTGAGCAACTCAGGCATCGGCATTTTCTTGTAGCGCCGCAGCATCTCGCGGATACGGTCATAAATGACAACGGTGTCGTTCAGCGAGTAGCCGAGAATGGTCAGAAGCGCCGCGATGCTGGTGAGATCGAAGTCGACCTGCGAGATCGACATGAAGCCGATGGTCAGCACGATATCGTGCACGTTGGCGATCATCGCGCCGAGCGCGAACTGCCACTCGAACCGGAACCAGAGATAGATCAGGATGCCGAGGATCGCCAGCATCAGGCCGATCATGCCGTAGGCGAGCAGTTCGCCGGACACGCGCGGACCAACCACCTCGACGCGGCGATAATTGACGCTGTCGCCCAGCGCGCCACGCACCTTCTGTACCGCTGCCTGTTGCGCGGCGTCTCCGCCCGGCTGCTCGGCGACGCGGATCAGCACTTCTGTCGGACCGCCGAACTGTTGAAGCTGGACCTCGCCGAGACCGAGACCGTTCAGCGTCGTGCGCATACTCGCAATATTCGCCTCGCCCGACTTGGCTTGCACCTCGAGCAGCGTGCCGCCCTTGAAATCGATGCCGAAATTCAAGCCGTGCGTGAAGAACAGCGTGATCGCGACGATCGACAGCAGCGCGGAAATCGGAAAGCTGATGCGGCGGAAGCGCGTGAAATCGAAATGCGTATCGTCGGGGACGATCCGCACCGACGGCAGCAGACCAAGGCAACTGACGATGGTCAGCACGACAATAAGGGCACCGAGCCCGAGCAAAATCCAATGGGTCACAACCGGCTCCGCGTCATCAGATCGGCACGTTTTGCGGCCGCTTCCAGCGCACCCATGTCGCGACGATCAGCCGGGTCACCTCAAATGCGGTGAACACCGTGGTGATAATGCCGATGCCGAGCGTCACGGCGAAGCCACGCACCGGGCCAGTGCCGATATAGAACAGCACCGCGGCAGCAATGAACGTCGTGATGTTGGAATCCAGAATCGTCGCCAGCGCCCGCTTGAAGCCGGCGTCGATCGCCGAAATCGCGGTGCGGCCGCCGCGGACTTCCTCGCGGATACGCTCATAGATCAGCACGTTGGAATCGACGGCGATGCCCACGGTCAGCACGATGCCGGCGATGCCGGGCAGCGTCAGCGTCGCGTTCAGCAACGACAGCACTCCGAAAATCATGGCGACGTTGATGGCGACCGCGATATTCGCAAACACCCCGAACAACCGGTAGGTCAGCAACATGAACACGATCACCATGATCGAGCCGACATAGGCCGCGAGTTCGCCTTTTTCGATCGAGTCCTGCCCGAGGCCGGGACCGACGGTGCGCTCCTCGATGATCGTCAGCGGCGCCGGCAGTGCACCGGCGCGCAGCAGGATCGCGAGGTCGTTGGCCTCCTGCACCGTGAAGTTTCCGGAAATCTGACCGGAGCCGCCGGTGATCGGTTCCCGGATGACCGGTGCCGAGATCACCTCGTTATCGAGTATGATGGCAAATGGCTGTCCGACGTTTTCCGAGGTTGCCTGCGCGAACTTGCGCGCGCCGTTGGAGTTGAAGCGGAAGCTCACGATCGGCTCGCTGGTGCGGGAATCGAATCCGGGCTGGGCGTCGGTCAGATCGCCGCCAGAAACGAGCACCTGCTTCTTGACGACGTACGGCGTCTTGGGCGACTGCGTACCCATCAGCACTTCGGAATCGGCAGGCACCCGGCCCTGAAGGGCCTGATCGGGCGACACGCTCGAATCGACCATGCGGAAGTCCATCTTGGCGGTCTTGCCGAGAATTTCCTTCAGCCGCGTCGGGTCCTGTAATCCTGGCACCTGCACCAAAATGCGATCGGCGCCCTGACGCTGGATCAGCGGCTCGACGGTGCCGAGCTCGTTGACGCGCTTCTCGATAATCTGGATTGACTGCTCAACCGATTGCCGGATGCGGTCGGTGACCGCAGCCTGCGGAACCGTTATGCGGATCAGCCCACCTTCTGCACTGCTGACTTCGAGGCTACGCTGACCGCTGGAGCCGAGCAGACCCCCGAGCGGTTGCGACAGCTCGCGCAACTTGCCGAGCGCAGTCTGGAATTCCTCATCCTTGCTGATGCGCACTTCGACCGCGCCATTCTTGGCAGCAAGGCCAGTGTAGGGGATCCGCGCGTCGCGCAGCGCCTTGCGCGCGTCGTCGCGGACCTGATCGAGTTTCTCCTTTTTGACGTAGTTGGAATCGACCTCAAGCAGCAGGTACGACCCGCCCTGAAGATCGAGCCCCAGCACGAGGTGGCGCTGCGCCCATTTCGGCCAGGTCTTGACCTGGGCCTCGGGAAAGAAGTTCGGCACAGCGCACAGGCAGACCACGAGGGCAGTCACGACGATCGCCAGCGCTTTCCACCGCGTAAAATACAACATCGAGATAACCCGTCAGATTCCAGGAATGACCGCCCGGGACATTTAGCTCGCGTCGGTGTCGTCCTTGGCGCCCTCGTCTTTGGCGCCTTTCTTTGCCGATTCACCCTTAGTCGGCTCGCCCTTGGCAGGCTCGCCCTTGGCGCGGACGATTGAAATCATCTGCCGCATCTGCCGCACCCGGACGCCGTCCGCGATCTCGAACTCGATCTGGTCATCGTCCACTACCTTGGTGACCTTTCCGACGAGACCACTTGACGTGATGACGGTGTCACCGCGGCGGATATTCTTCACCAGGTCTTTGTGCTCTTTCGCCTTCTTCTGCTGCGGCCGGATGATCAGGAAATACATGATGATGAAGATCAGCGCGAATGGCAGCAGCGACATCAGCAGGTTATTGGTGTCGCCGGCACCGGCGGCCTGAGCAAACGCGGGGGTAATGAACATTCGGACGATTCCTTGAAACGGAGCAGGCCGGCGCGACGGCAGAGTCGTCCGGTCGAGGGCAAATTCGCGCGGACTATAGCGGCCACGGTCTCAATTGCAACGCCGCCAGACCCTTGATCGGACCTCATTATTTCGGCTGCTTGCAGGGGCTCGGACGCCCCGCTAAGGGTGCGCACTCAGGAAAGGCAAAGATGGCAACAAAGTCACGGAAAGCCGGCTCCCGCAAAACGCCGAGGCCACGCGCCGGCAAGCGGGGTGGCGGCGCGACAAAAGGTCCGAAACTGGCCGCGGCGCCCACCGCCGAAGAGCGGATCGCGCACGCGCTCGAAGCAATCGCTGCGGCCATGTCCTCCGCAGCGGCAAAGCCCGACAACAGCGTTGCGCTAACGCGCGCCGAGGCCTTCGTCTGGCACCCCGACGGACGATTGATGCCGGTGCCGCGCGTCAGCCGCGTCGATCTCGGCCTTCTCAAGGGCATCGACCGGATGCGCGATATCCTGATCGAAAACACCGAACGCTTCGCCAAGGGCCTGCCTGCGAACAACGCCCTGCTCTGGGGCGCACGCGGCATGGGCAAGTCGTCGCTGGTGAAGGCGACCCATGCCAGCGTCAACGCCGCGGTCGGCGGCCAGCTCAAGCTGATCGAAATTCACCGCGAGGATATCGAGAGCCTGCCGAGCCTGATGGAGCTGCTGCGCTCATCGGACTTCCGTTTCATCGTATTCTGCGACGACCTGTCGTTCGACGGCAATGATGCTTCCTACAAATCGCTGAAAGCGGTGCTCGAGGGCGGGATCGAGGGTCGTCCGGAGAACGTCATCCTGTACGCGACGTCGAACCGCCGTCACCTGCTGGCGCGCGAGATGATCGAGAACGAGCGATCGACCGCGATCAATCCCGGCGAGGCCGTCGAGGAAAAGGTCTCGCTGTCCGACCGCTTCGGCCTCTGGCTCGGCTTTCATCGCTGCAGCCAGGACGAATATCTCGCGATGGTGCGCGGCTACTGCGCCCACTTCGGTATCAAGCTCGACGATGCCGAACTGGAGCGGGAAGCGCTGGAATGGTCGACCACGCGCGGCTCGCGTTCGGGGCGCGTCGCCTGGCAGTTCACGCAGGAACTCGCAGGGCGCCTAGGCGTGCGGCTCGCGACGAAGTAGCTCCTGCATTTGGAAAGAGGCGGGCTCCTTCAACAGAAACCCGGCGTCATACCCACGAAGGCAGGTATCCCGCACTCCGCAGCTTTCGATCGTCACGAGACATCCGAATACTGCCCGCTTTTACGAGTGATCCAGTCCTATTGTGATGCTTTCATGCGCCGTTGAGGAAATGAAGCGGGTCAACCGGTGAAGATCCTTTTCGGATCTCGAAGTGGAGTTGCGGCGACGCCGCTTCGCCCGACTGACCCGACTTGGCAATGACCTGGCCGCGCTTGATGGTGTCCCCGCGCTTCACCAACAGCTCACTCGCATGGGCATATGCGGTCACGTAACCGTTGGGGTGCCGAACCAGAATCAGGTTGCCGTAACCCTTGAGCTCGCTGCCGGAATAAGCAACGACGCCATCCTCGGCGGCCTTCACCGGCGTACCCTCGGGCACGGCGACGTTGATGCCGTCATTCGATTTGCCGTTGGTCTTGGCACCATAGGCCGCGATCACGCGGCCGCGTACTGGCCAGCGGAATGTGGGTAACGCTCCGGTCGCATCGGCGGCCTTCACTGCCGGCTTGAGCACGGCCGCTTCAGGCGTCTCCGTCGCAACCGCGAGGTTGACCTTCTGCACCGGACCTTCGGGTGCCGCCGCAGCGTGAACCACAGGCGCAGGCGCAGCGGGGGGCGTGGCCGCGGCGACAACAGGCTGCGCAGCCACCGCAGCGGCTTTCATCGGCACCGTTATCTTCATGCCGGTTTTTAGCTTCGTGCCGGGTTGCAGGCCGTTGGCGCGAGCGAGCTCACCGACCGGAATGTGATTGTGGCGCGCGATGCTCATCAGCGTGTCGCCGCGATTGACATAGTGGGTTCCGGACGCAGCCGCAGCGACCCCGGCAGGCTTCGCAGCCGGAGCGGCATGGTTGTCCGCTTCCGCCGCGCGCTTTGGAATGATCAGTTGCTGGCCGGGCTGCAACCGGCGCGGACCGCGGTAGCCGTTGGCCTTGATGATTTCGGCAGTGGAGACACCATAGCGGTGCGACAGCCCTTCCAGCGTATCGCTGGTGCCGACGATGATGGGGGTGCCCCCACCATGATTCCAGCCGTCCCTGGCCGCTACAGCGCCAGTGGACTCGATCGGACGCGTGGGCGGCGCATAAGAGTGAACACCTCGCCCGCCGCTTGGCACGCCTGATGCGACCGGACCTGCGGCCACCGGATAGGTTTTTGGCGCCGAGATCGGCGGCGGCAGCGGCTGGGATTGATATTGCGACCGCGAATATTGCGGCAACTCGCGGCGTTCGACCGGAGCCGCGGGCGCTGCGGCCACCGAGCCGGTGGCATCGCGCTGCCATCCAAAATGATTTGATTGCTGCGGGTTACTGTCGATCTGCGCCAAGCGCGTGGACATGTCCGCACTGCATCCGGCAAAACCGATCGACACCAGCGCCAGCACCGCGATCTGCGGTACGCGACGCGAGCAAAGCACCTCGACGACACGGGACATGATTACTCACTCGACGCAACATAACTACAAATTTGAGTAAACACGCCGCCAGTAAACAAGCCTTTAACCGTCTGAACAACGCGTTGCCACTGCAGCCGAACTCGGGTTGGCCTATCCGATCGACCGGATGGAGTCTCTTCTCATGGGAGAGGGAACGCTCATCGTCGCTTCGGCAACCGTTCAATCAAAATTTGAACCCGCTTTAGAGTTCGCGGGCGATACCCGGCAACGCCGGCACGAAGCGGACGTCGATCAACTCCTTGCGGACCAGTCCGGCGGTGGTTCGTCTGAGAAGGATCAGCGTCTGCCGCCCGCTGGGCGGGCCGACGGGCGCGATCAGAAGCCCGCCGGGCTCGATCCGGGCCGTCAGCGCGTCCGGAATCTGCTCCATCGCTGCCGTCACCAGGATGCGGTCGAACTGCCCCGCTTCGGCGGGAATGTCGAAGCCGTCACCCAGCATGACCTCCACGTTGTCGCAACCGAGTTGCTCCAGCCGGCTGCGGGCACGATCAGCGAGCACGCGAAACCGTTCGATGGTCAAGACCTGGCGGCACAGACGTGACAGGATCGCGGCCTGATAGCCGGAGCCGCTGCCGATTTCTAACACCCGATTATCGTCGCGCAATTCCAGCCGCTCGGTCATGTAGGCGACGACAAAAGGTTGGCTAATGGTCTGGCCGCAGGCGATGCCGAGCGCGGTATCCAGCCAGGCATCGTCGCGATCCGCCGGCTCCACGAAGACATCGCGCGGGATGCCGTCCATCGCGCGCAGTACTCGCTGATCGCTGATGCCGCGTCGCCGCAGGTTGAGCTGAAACATCATCTTTTCGGGCGGCGGACGATCGGCGGGGGGCATAGGGCGGACTCTCGAGCGCTGGCGTTTGGCCACAGCGAATATCAAAACAATTTGATGAATCTGCGCGGATCGACTTCTAGTGGAGTGGCATTCGCGACCTACCTGCTGCGCACTCGCGATGCGAATGTCAAATCCAAACTCCCTCGGAAACTTATGGTTGCTAGTGGACCTTGGTACTAACATTTGCAAAGCACCCCCTGAAACGGGTGCGAATGTTAGAATGGGATCACTAGCTCAATCCGGCGGGGCGAATTTTTGTTCCGACGGTGGAACGGGCCGGTCTCACCAGCAGGAGGTCCGGAAATCCGGGAAGTTCATCTTAGGGCCGGCTGGCAACCACCCGAGAAAACCATCTTATTCGCGCCAGCGACCACAGCGCACATTGCGTTTGGCCGCGTAATTTGCGACTCTGTGTTGAGAATTGGGCAAGGGATCGGATCTCCTTCATGGCGCCAGAGAAGCCGCCCGGTGGCTCGGTGTTCCTCGTCGAGGACGAGGTGATGATCCGCATGATGGTTGCGGATATGCTGGAGGAGCTTGGCTACAGCATCGCCGCCGAAGCCGGCGAGATCGAACAAGCGCTCACGCTCGCACGGACCGCGAACTTCGACATCGCCATCCTCGACGTCAACGTCAATGGAAAGCTGATTTCTCCGGTGGCCGAGGTGATCGAGGCGCGCAACCGGCCCTTCATTTTCGCAACCGGCTATGGCACGCAGGGTTTGCCCCCCGAATATCGCAACCGTCCGGCGTTACAGAAGCCCTTCCAGATGGAAGGCCTCGCCGCCATGATCGAGCGCACACTCAAGGACGGCGCCGCGGCCGAGCGCACCTGAACATCGCGGCCTACTTCAAGGTTGCCGTCAGAACCTCGACGAACGCATCGTCGGTGCGATCCAGCCGCAGCGGCGTTACCGAAACGCACCGCGCCGCTATCGCTGCGAGATCGGTACCCGCCGCCGGGGTGTCCGCGGCGTCGGCCTTCTCGAATCCGATCCAGAAATACGGGTTGCCGCGACCATCTCTGCGTTCAACGACCTTGAGGAAACCGAGATTGCGTTTGCCCATCCGCGTTACCAGCACGCCGGCCACCTCCTCGGGCGCGCACGCCGGGAAATTGACATTGACCACCGTGTTCTTGGGAATGCCGGCGTCGATCACCTTGCGCAGAATCTGCGGCCCGAATGTGCGCGCGGTTTCCCACACCGGCCTGTCGCCGGTCTCCGTGCTGAATTCCTGCGACAGCGCGAACGACGGCAGCCCGAGCATCGTGCCCTCGAGCGCGCCCGCGATGGTGCCGGAATAAACCACATCCTCAGCGACGTTGCGGCCCCGATTGACGCCCGACAGCACGAGATCCGGCCCTTTTTTGCCGAGGATGTGCCGCGATCCCATGATCACGCAATCGGTCGGCGTGCCCCGCACGGCGAAATGACGCGGTTCGATTTCGCGCAGCCGCAGCGGATCGTTGAGCGACAGCGAATGCGAGACGCCGGATTGATCGTATTCGGGCGCGACCACCCAGACATCGTCGGACAGGTCTTTTGCAATTTGCTCGAGGATCTCGAGGCCCGGCGCATTGATGCCATCGTCGTTAGTACAAAGAATTCGCATTCGTGAGGTTGCCTTTTTCGGCCGCTGTCCTTGGCTCTAGCGCCGTTCGGACACCTCTTATCCGGCCCGGCCGAGCCTGGCAAACCTGACGTTCCGCTTGCGCGGCGGACTTTCCGGCGCGTGAGGCATCTCACATCGCCGGCAGACTGGCGCGTGTACCCCTGATGCAATGATGCCGGGGCTCGTCCCGGCTCGAACAGGAGGAGCGAGACATGCACAGCGACATTCGAGAACTGACCGCGGGCGAACTCAACAACGTCAGCGGCGGCGAGATCACCATCGTCGCAGACAAGGATTACTTCGGGATCGAAGTCTCCTTCGGCAAATACGGCGTTGCCGTCTGGGTCACCGGCGGCTCGGTCTGCGGCGCCGTCAACACGCCGTCGCATCGCGGCGGGACGTGTATCCCGTAGCAGAGTCATTCCGGGGCGCACCGACGGTGCGAACCCGGAATCCAGCGAAGTGTAATTCTTTTGTGTCTGGATTCCGGATCGCCGCTTTGCGGCGTCCGGAATGACAGTGTTAACCGCCCTTCGCGATCACCTTGAGGCCGCCCATGTAGGGCAACAGCGCGTCGGGCACGGCGACAGAGCCATCGGCCTGCTGATAGGTCTCCATCACGGCGATCAAAGCGCGGCCGACCGCGGTGCCGGAGCCGTTGAGCGTATGCACGAAGCGCGGCTTGCCGTCGCTTGCGCGATACCGCGCATCCATGCGGCGCGCCTGGAAATCGCCGCACACCGAACAGGATGAAATCTCGCGGTAAGCGCCGCCCTCCCCCTGCCCCGGCATCCAGACCTCGATGTCGTAGGTCTTCTGCGAAGCAAAGCCCATGTCGCCGGTGCACAGCGTCATGACGCGATAATGCAGATCGAGCCGGCGCAGCACTTCCTCCGCGCAAGACAACATCCGCTCGTGCTCGTCCTTGGATGTTTCCGGCGTCGTGATCGACACCAGCTCGACCTTGGTGAATTGATGCTGGCGGATCATGCCGCGCGTGTCGCGCCCGGCAGCGCCCGCCTCCGCGCGGAAGCACGGCGTCAGCGCGGTGAAGCGTAGTGGCAGTTCTTTTTCATCAAGGATGGATTCACGGACGAGGTTGGTGAGCGGCACTTCGGCGGTGGGGATGAGCCACATTGGAATGGAGGCTTCAATCAATTCGGTCGGATCACGCTTATCTAGTCCGAGGGTTAGACCCAAGTGCTCCTCAACTCTCGCATTAGAAAATTTTCTGAACTCTGCTCGAGTTTGCTCTTCTTTTCCCTTTAGATCATTGCGCTTGTCGAGGTTATGCAATCTGATGAAATCTTTTGCAGCTCTTGTAAGGACAGGTTTGATATCCTCAATGTCCGCCAACTTAGAACTCTGAAACTGATCCTCGGCAAACTTCGGCAACTGCGCCGTGCCGAACATGGCGTCGTCGCGCACGAGCAGCGGCGGATTGACCTCGGTATAGCCGTGCTCGCCGGTGTGAACGTCGAGAAAGAATTGCCCGATGGCGCGTTCGAGCCGCGCCAGCCCTCGCTTCAGCACGACGAAGCGCGCGCCGGACAGTTTCGCCGCTGCCTCAAAATCCATGTCGCCGAGCGCGCCGCCGAGATCGTCGTGCGGCTTCGGCGCAAATGCGTAGTCACGCTTTTTACCAAAGACATGATGCCGAACGTTGCCGTGTTCATCGGCACCCTCGGGCACCTCGTCGAGCGGCACGTTCGGAATTTCGGCCAGCGCCTTCTTCAACTCGTCGTCGGCCGCCTTCGCCGCCGCTTCCATTTGCGGCATGGTGGTCTTGAGTTCGGCGACTTCCGCCATCAGCGCATTTGCCCGCGCATCATCCTTGGCCTTCTTGGCCTCACCGATTTCCTTCGAAGCCGCATTACGCCGCGCCTGCGCCTGCTCCGACGCGAGAATCGCCGCGCGACGTTTCTCGTCGATTGCGAGCAGCGAGGCCGACAGCGGCGCAAGTCCCCGCCGCTTCAGCGCAGCGTCGAACGCATCGGGATTGTCGCGGATCGCTTTGATGTCGTGCATGGCAGGTTCAGTCCAAGAGAGAAGAAGCGGCAAGACCGGCGGCGTCATGCCCGCGAAAGCGGGCATCCAGTAACCCGAATGGACGGGATTGGAAACCGTTGGCGGGCGATGACGACGGGAATCGGGGCAATGATAGCAGATTAGTCCGGCGGGTCCGGCCCCTACTCCGCCGGGTTTTCCGCAGGCGGTGGCGTGCCATTGGGCGGAGGTGATGCGGCCGCCGCAGCCGCCTTGGCGGCTTTCTTCTCGACCATGCCGACGGCGATGATCGAGCCCTCGTAGAGCAGGAGCAGCGGCAACGCCAGCGATGTCTGGCTCAGCACGTCGGGCGGCGTCAGCACCGCAGCGATGATGAAGGCGCCGACGATGAAGTAGCGGCGCTTTTCGCGCAGCATTTTCGAGGTGACGACGCCGATCCGCCCGAGCAGCGTCAGGATGACCGGCAACTGGAAGGCAATGCCGAAGGCGAAGATCAGCGACATCGTCAACGACAGGAATTCGCCGACCTTGGGCAGCAACTGGATTTGCGCGGTCTCAGGACCGGCCATCTGCTGCATGCCGAGCGAGAACCGCACCAGCATCGGCAGCACCACGAAATACACCACCAGCGCGCCAAGCACGAAGAACACAGGGGTCGCGATCAGGTACGGCAGGAACGCGTTGCGTTCATGCTTGTAGAGGCCCGGCGCCACGAATTTGTAGATCTGCGTCGCCACGATCGGAAACGAGATAAATCCGGCGCCAAACAGCGCGAGCTTCAGTTGGGTGACGAAGTATTCGAGCAGCGCGGTGTAGATGAACTTCGAGTTCTCCGGCCCCGCGACCCAGACGAACGGCCACACCAGCACGTTGTAGATCTGTTTGGCAAAAAAGAAGCAAAGGATGAAGGCGAAGCCAAAACCCACCAGCGCTTTGATCAGCCGCGAGCGCAGCTCGATCAGGTGATCCATCAGGGGAGCCTTGCTGGCCTCGATGTCTTCGGCGCTCATGACGCTTTGGCGTCCTTGCCGGCCTCGTGCGGCGTCTCATGCGCGACCGGATCCGGCTTGCCAGGGGCCGCGTTCTGAAACTCCGGCGTGATCGCCAGCGGCTCGGACGCAAGCGCCCCGGCGTTCGCCTCAGAGCCGGTCCCGGAGTTCGCGGCGTCCGGCGTCCCCGATCCGCTTGTAGTCTCGTCGGGGATCGCGGCAGGCTTGCCGGCAGTAGGTTTGTCGAGATCCTCTAACCTTGGGGGCTCGCCGAGCGATTCGGTCAACCTGGTCATCAAGTTGCCACTGGTCAGACCGCTGGTCGCGTCGCGCACCTCGTCGAAGGATTTTTTCAGATCGGCCATTTCGGCCTCGCGCATCGCTTCCTTGAACTGGCCCTGGAATTCGGCGGCCATCCTGCGCGCCTTGCCCATCCATTGTCCGACCAGACGCAGCACGCCCGGCAGCTCTTTCGGGCCGATGGCAATCAGCGCGACGACCGCGATGACGACCAGTTCACTCCACCCGATGTCGAACATGAAATTTTCCGCTCACGCGAGGCTTGCGCCGACGTCTTGCCGCAAGCCGCCGCCGGGATCAACGCGCTTCGACAGCCCTGCTGCCCCGCCCTCGTTTATTTTCGCGGCGACCTCGCCCGGTGCGGCGTCAGACCGTCTTGCTGCCGACGTCGGACCGGCTCGTGCCGGAAGCCTGCTCATTGTGATCGATCGTCTTCACGGGCTCGGGCTTTTCTGCAGTCTTCTCGTCGTCCTGCATGCCCTTCTTGAAGGCCTTGATGCCGTGCGCGACGTCGCCCATCAGATCGGAAATCTTGCCGCGGCCAAAAAACAGCAGGATCACCGCGATCACTACGATCCAGTGCCAGATGCTCAGTGAACCCATCCTGCAATCCTCCAAATCGGCGGCCGGTGTCCGGCCGAAGCTGTAGGGAAGGTAGGCTCGGGGGTTGGCAAAAACAAGGATTTAGGCCCCATCGAACATCAAAAGGGCCTGGTAACCTTATGACTTTAGTTGGTTAGGAACACACCGGAACAATGCAGCGGATTTTCTAAACTACCACGCTACTAGAACACGAAGGCTGCTGGCCGTTCGAGGCCCGGCAGGACCGGAACAGAGGCATCGAAGAGCGGCCGGTCCCCGAAATCGGATTGCGAATGAGTGACGATGACCGCCCGTTGCGTGCTCATGGCAAACACGCCAACCAGGCGCCCCTCGGCGCCAAGCTGCCGGTAGAGCCGGTCTGGAACGATCTCGGTCGCGCCCTCCAGAATGATCGCATCGTAGGGTGCGTTGGCGGGCGCTCCTTCCGACGCCGGGGCATTCACGACGGTCACCTGGCTGAGACCGAGCGTCGCGAGAATGCCGGCAGCCTTCGCCGCCAGAGCCGGATCGCCTTCGGTCGCCGTCACCCGGCCCGCAAGGTTCGCAGCCAGTGCGGCGGTGTAGCCGGTTGCGCAGCCCACCACGAGGACATTGTCAGTGCTCTTGATATCGGCAGCCTGAATCATCTTGGCGATGACCATGGGCTTGATCAGATGCCGCTTCGGCGCGCCCTTTTCGCTAACGTCCAGATCGAGATCCAGGTAAGCCAGCGCGCGGCGATCCTCGGGAACGAAAACCTCGCGCGGCAGCGCCAGCATTGCGTCGATGATTCGCAGATCGGTGACGTCGCTGGGGCGTACCTGACAATCAACCATTTTCCCGCGAGCGGTCGAAAAGTCAGACATCGGAGGATCCCTTAACCGTACAAAAAGTTCCCGGAGGACTAAGGCACCCCCATCGTCGATGCAAGCACTTGTGGAGCAGGCAACACCCGCCGTTGCACTATGTCGCAGCGTTTTCCGTCGGTTGCAGAAGTGCAAGATCGTGCAGGAACGCAAAATCTGATCCGCCGTTTCTCCTGATGCGGTACTCCGAATTGCCCATTTCCCGCTTTGCAAGCGTCGGAGGCTTTGTTATAGGCTGCCTGCTTGCGGAAGGATATTTTTCCGCGTGTTCCCTGGTAGCTCAGCGGTAGAGCATTCGACTGTTAATCGAATGGTCGCTGGTTCGAATCCAGCCCGGGGAGCCATTACACTGTTTTCAAGTGTCCTCAAAGATTCTCAAATGACACAGAAGCCCTTGCACCGCAGGGGCTTTTTTCATTTTAGCGTCTTTGGCCGTTCATCGCTGTCCTTGCCAGTCTACAATTTCGACGTATGTTAGCCCGTAGGTTCGGATCACCTTTCGGGGTTTTGACATGGGAAATCTGACGACAACAGAAGTCAAAAAAATACGTCCGGGCGAGCATCTTCTCGACGGCGATGGCTTGCGCCTGGACGCCGATAAAAACGGCAATGCGAGTTGGATCCTGCGCTTCACGTCGCCTGTGTCGCGCAAAGAGCGCTTGATGGGGCTTGGGCCAGCGCGGCACGTTTCGCTGGCGCAGGCGCGCGTTCTAGCGGCCGACGCTCGCGCGCTGGTGCGCAACGGAATCGACCCGATCAACGATCGCAGGGAAAAGCGCACCGCGGTGAAGATCGACGAAAAGCGGGCCACGGTCTTTCGCGACTACGCCGAACGATACACCGACCAGCATGAAGTCGCATGGAAAAGCCCCGTTGTCCGGCGCGCGTGGCGGTCACAGATGCGCGACCACGTTTATCAGCACATCGGTAGCAAGGCGGTCGCTGACATCGATACGGGCGACCTGCTCGCCATCCTGCGGCCTCTCTGGACGGAGAAGCATGAGACCGCGCGAGGCGTGCGGAGCAAACTTGAGACCATCCTCGCCAGCGCCAAGGTGGAGGGATTGCGGTCAGGCGAGAATCCCGCGACGTGGCGCCATCATCTCGCGCTGATGCTCCCGAAAATATCCCGTAAGGCCAACGTGCGGCATCACAGTGCCCTGCCCTTTGCCGAAATGCCTGCGTTCTGGAAATCGCTCGCGACCGATTCCAGCGAGGGCGCGCGCATGTTGCGATTCATCATCCTGACCGCCTGCCGCTATTCTGAGGCTCGCGGGATGGACGAATCGGAAGTCGTCGGCGACCTTTGGTCGATTCCCGGCCGCAGGATGAAAGCTGGAGCACCGCATCAGGTGCCGCTGACAAAGTCGGCATTAGACCAGTTGCCGTTCCGACCAGTGTCCGACGTCGGCCTCGCGAAAACGATCAAGCGCCACACTACCCTGCCCGCGACCACGCATGGGATGCGCAGCACGTTCCGTGATTGGGCTGGCGACGAAACGGACTTCCCACGCGAAATCGCGGAAGCAGCCTTGGCGCACGCCGTAGGCAATGCCGTTGAAGCCGCATATCGGCGCGGCACTGCGTTAGCGAAGCGTCGGCAGTTGATGGAAGCATGGTCAGATTTTTGTTGCGGAAACCTGAAATTATAAGTTGACAAAATGCCGGACCTGTGGGCGCGTTGACAGGCGGCCTTAAGTGTAGTAAGGTGTTTTCCGTCGAAGTGCCTTGCTGCGCCAACCCCACCGCCCGCTAGGGTGTGTGTTTAAAAGTATGCAGCATCAGTGAAACCCTCGGACCGGCGCAGGGCTTCGACCTCACCAAAAACGCAACCCGCGAACGCGCGCCAGCGAGTGCCGTCGCTTGCCTATGAGGTCACAGCTATGAAGTCATTTACCCTGCGCGAATGGTGCGAACTGCGGCGGTGCAGTCGCTCCTACTTTTACAGATTGCTGAAGGACGGCAAAGCGCCGCGAACGTTTCTGGTCGGTTGCCAGCGCCGCGTCACCGAACAGGCCGACGCTGAATGGCTCGCCGCTCGTGAGGCTGAAGCGATGATGGTGGCGGCATGAACGTCGCGGCAGCAATCGAACAGTTCACGACGCACGTTCGGAAATTCAGTCATATGGTCGTAGTCGACACGATCGACATAAACGCACCCACGCCCGAACGGATCGCCGCTCATAAAGCGCAAGTCGAAAGACTGTGCGACGAAATGGACACGCTGGCCGGTCGCTCTCCGACCCTCGATGAGTTCGAAGCGGTGCGACAACAGCTTTATGCGATCAATGCCACGGCGCCGCTAGGCCATCTTCGTGCAGTCCAAGATGCATTTTTGGCCACTACGTAAAGAAAAACCGCCCGGATCGTTGGCGCGACCCGAGCGGTGATACTGAATTCTTGGCAGGATTCTTTGTATCACGTTCGCGGCTTTTTGCAAGTACCAACGGTTCGGGCGCCATCATCATTGGAGCCTGATTACCTATGCTAGACCTACCTAAGACTGCGAGTGTTGTTGGCAATTCGCTGATTTTCTGCGACGGCCGTTATCCCCTCGCATCGTGCGAGATAGATGCGGACGGCACCGTCGAGATAGAGGCGGACTATGTGGAGGGCGACCAGCCCGCCTATGTTCGCCTACGACCCGAGACGCTGCGCATCTTCGACGATGGTCAATATGGCATCGAGACCGGCGTCGACCGAATGTTCTTCGACACCGACAAGAACCGGCAATGGATCCTCGAAGATTTTCCAGCCCTGAAAGCGGAAGTCGAGCGCCGCGCATATCTTCGAGCAGTCGAGCGTTGGGAATATCACCCGGCGCAACGCAACGACAATCAAGAACTGCCGGAATTCCCCGTCTATGAGCCGGCGCGCGCTCAACACGACATCTGGCAGGCTGCAATCGCCGAGTACCGCGCGAACGGCTTCCGCGACTTCGCCAAGGTCGAGGTTGCTGGCACCGCCTATTTCGACGCATGTCCCAAAACGAAGATGGAAATTAAATTGACCAAAGTGAAGAAGACAGGTGGCGCTGCGCCGAAACACAGTCACGAATATCAACAGGCCGTCGCAACCGATATGGCAGCCAACGACACCAGGGACGGGGTCGGCTTCCTGGATTTCTGGTGCTACTCGCCGACGCGTCAGTTTATCTTCGTTCCAACCGGCGAAATGTGGAGTGCCGCTACGATTGACGCGCGGCTGCCCCGCGTGCCGACGGGCGGCAAGACCAAGGACGGCAAGGATATCAAGATGGCTGCCTCAACCGCCCTGACGCAGATGCGCGCGGTCGACCAAGCCACGTGGATGCCGGGAATGCCTGCCATCATCAAGGACAAGCTAATCAGCTTGGGCGGATGGTTCGACCGCGACGGAAGCCGGGTTTTCAATCTTTATAAGCCACCGACGCTTGACCATGTGTGGGGCCGCGACGTCTCGCCATGGCTCAACCACGTCAAGCGGGTTTATCCGAATGATTGGCAACATATCGTCGCGTGGCTGGCGCATCGCGTGCAGAGACCCGACGAGAAGCCTAACCACGCCATTGTGCTGGGCGGACCGCAGGGCATCGGCAAGGACACGCTATTGCAGCCCGTCGCTCAAGCTGTCGGCCCGTGGAATTGTTGCGAGATATCGCCACGGGTTGCGGTTGGCCGTTTTAACGGCTTCGTCAAAAGCGTGATTCTGCGCATCAGTGAGGCGCGGGACCGCGGTGAAGCGGCTGACCAGTTCGAATTCTACGAGGCGACGAAGACGTTTATCGCCGCACCGCCGGACGTCATTCGATGCGACGAGAAGAACCTGAAGGAACATATGGTTCCGAACGTCATGGGCGTCGTGCTGACAACAAACAACCGAGACGGCCTATGGCTGCCTGCCGACGACCGGCGCCATTTCGTCTGCTGGTCGTCTCTGACCAAGGAGGATTTCACGGCCGATTACTGGAATAGGCTGTGGGGTTGGTTCGAAGGCGATGGCTATGGAATCGTCGCTGAATATCTGGCCAATTACGATTTGTCGGATTTCAACCCCAAGGCTCCGCCGCCTAAGACCGACGCCTTCTGGGCTATGGTCGATATCGGTAGGCCGTCGGAGGATGCAGAAATGGCTGACGCTATTGCTAAGCTCAAGGATCCCGATGCCGTGACACTGAGCCTGCTGATGCCGAAAGTGTCGTCAGGTTTCGGTGAGTGGCTGCGTGACCGCAGGAACGCGCGCAAAATCCGCCATCGCTTTGAGGCGTGCGACTACGTCGCAATACGAAACCCTGACGACAAGCGCGACGGGCTTTGGGTCGTCCATGATAAGCGCCAAGCAGTCTACGCGAAAAAGGAACTACCTCGGCGGGAGCAGATCGCGGCTGCACAGCGATTGCCCAAGGGATCTTCAACTGTGCCAATGCCGCCACCGCCAGGCTGATGCGGTGATGCGGTGATTGCGGTGATTTTACATCCGCATTGGCTATTACCATTCCCACCTCCATCTATCGAAATAACCTGTAATTAGAAGTTGACACGTTGTCGGGCAGTCCTCGGAACGTCCTTGAGCAGGATGTAAAATCACCGCAATCACCGCATCACCGCACGGCTATCGAAATGGTGGTGATGGTCGTGGTCATCAGCGAGCCGTCCGCTACCGGATCTTAGCGGCGGCTGCCATAGCTAATATACAAGGTCAATGGCATATGTTGACAAACTTGCGTGATCGTGGTAACGTTTTGTTACATGTCTATATTGACCGATGGCACGCTTGCCGCCCGCCTGACCTTTAGCCTCCAAGCCGCCGACATCCCGTATGACGTGGCCGTGGTGCGCAGCGAGAGCGATGGCGATCCATTCAATCCGACGCTGACCGACGTCACGCACAACTGCACGGGTTGGCTCGACACGTTCAGCGCGCACGACATCGACGGCACGTTGATCCTGCAGACTGACCGCAAGGCGTTCGTCCTCGCATCGTCCATCGGCATCGACCCCACCACGACCGATCGCCTCGTTGCCAATGGCACGACGTACACGATCGTCAATGTGCAACTCGATCCGGCCGGCGCGGCGTGGGTCATGCAGGTGCGCAAGTAGATGGTCCCAATACCGCGATTTGATTTTGGGGGGAACGTCGGAGGGGGGGATATTTCCCTTCGCGCTCCCAGCCGAAAAAATCCAAAATGACGGCCCAGATCGCAATCAAGTTTCTCGAAACCCTGAAGATTCCAGAGGGACCGCTGGCCGGGAAACCGATCCGGCTTGGCGAATTCCAAAAGCGATTCATCCGCGGCGCGTATGGCGACGGCGTTTCGATCGCCGCGCTGTCTGTTGGCCGTGGTGCGGGCAAGACGATGCTGGGCGCCGGTCTGGGCTTGGCCGCGCTGCTGGGGAAGACCGACCGGCAGAAGCGCCGCGAGGTCATCATCGGCGCCAAGACGCGCGACCAGGGCCGTATCGCATGGTCATTCATTGAAGGGCTGGCGCAATCGCTACCGATCAAGGACCGCAAGCTACTGACGTTCGTCCGCTCGCCGCGCCTTGAGGTGCGATACGAGGGCGACGGCGGTGGCCACGTCCTGCGGGTGCTGGCATCGGACGCCAAGAACGCCTTGGGTCTGGCGCCCGTATTCGCCCTGCTCGACGAACGCGGGTTCTGGGACAAGGACAAGGGCGACGCGCTCGAAGCGGCGATATTCAGTGCGCTGGGCAAGCGCAGTGGCCGCGCCATGGTCATCAGCACGTCGGCACCGGACGACGCGCACAGCTTTTCCAAATTACTCGACGAGCCTGGCGAAGGCGTTTTCGTGCAGGAGCACCGCGCGCCGGAAGGCTGCGCTCCGGACGATATCGACGCGCTGAAGATTGCAAATCCGGGCGCGGCATCGGGCATCGGTTCATCGCTGGACTGGCTGCAAGGCGAAGCGCGCCGCGCCATTGCGCGCGGTGGCAGCACGCTATCGAATTTCCGGCTGTTCAACCTCAACCAGCGCGTTAGCGGCGAAAATCGCGACGTGCTTTTGAGCACCGACGAATGGCTGCGGTGTGAAGTCGACGAATTGCCGCCGCGCGAGGGTCCGGTCGTTATCGGCATCGATCTCGGCGGCTCCGCTTCAATGACCGCTGCGGCGTTCTATTGGTATCAAACGAACCGGCTTGAATGTCTCGGCTGGTTCCCGTCGCAGCCTTCCTTGCTCGATCGCGGACAGCGTGACGGCGTTGGAAGCCGCTACACCGAAATGTCGAGCCGTGGCGAACTGTCGACGCTCGGCGCGATGACTGTCCCTGTTGCACCATGGCTATCGGAAACGATGCGCCACGTCGAAGGCGAGCAAGTCGCCGCGCTGGTGATGGACCGCTACAAACAAGCCGAACTTGGCCAAGCGATCGACGCGGCCGGCATTCGTGCGCCGCTGATCTGGCGAGGCTTCGGGTTCAAGGATGGCAATGCCGACTGCGATGGCTTCCGCCGCGCGTGTTTCGACGGCCTGGTGAAGTCAAAGCAATCGTTGCTGTTGCGATCGGCGTTTGCCGATGCGGTCTGCCTGCGTGATCCGGCGAACAACATCAAGCTGGCCAAGGCTCGCAGCCTGGGACGTATCGACCCTGCATCGGCAACGGTGCTCGCCGTTGCACAAGGCGCTCGGATGCTGGCGACGCCCGTCAAAAAAGCGAGGGCGCCGGTTTGGCTGTGAAGCGCCGACAAGATTACGACGCGCATTCGGCGAAGGTTCTTCGCTCCGCACGATGGAAAGCTGTGCGGCTCGCTGCGAAGCGCCGCGACGGATTCAAATGCGTCAAGTGCGGCGTACCTGCACCGCTCGAAGTTCATCACATCAAGCGCGTCAAGGATGCACCCGAACTTGCGTATGAGCTTTCGAATTTGATGACGCTCTGCAAGGCGCACCATTCGGAAATCACAAAACAAGAATGCGGGTTCGGAAACGAACTCTCTCCCGCTCGCGCCGCATGGCGTGATCTCGTCGCCATGCTGGCGAAACCCAAACCAAAGGAATCCCTATGTTGCAGTCTGTGAAAATCTCTCGGCGTCAGTCCGAAATTCGTCAGTCGCTCGCCGGCCTGGTCGGCAAGACCGATTTGTCGGAAGACGAAACCCGCTCCATCGAGTCGCTCGATAACGAATATCGCAGCAACGAAACGAAATACCGCGGCGCGCTGATCGTCGAGGATACCGAACGCCGCGAGGCCAAGGGCGATCTTGAGACTCGTTCGGACAAAGATTTTTCCGATCTGATCGGAAAATTTGAACTTCGTCAGGTCGCCTTGCATCTGGACGAAGGCGCGAAGATCGACGGCGCTACGGCCGAAGTGATCGAGGAGCTGCGCTCGCAGGGCGGCTATCGTGGCGTTCCGGTGCCGTGGCAGGCGCTCGAAAAGCGCTCCGGCGAGACGATTGCATCGGGCACGCCGTCGCCTGTTAGCACGGCGCCGATCATCGATCGCATTTTCGCGGACTCTGTCGCCGGCAAGATGGGCACTCGCTTCATCAATATCGCGCAGGGCCTTGAAGATTATCCGATCACGTCGTCGTCGGTGACGGGCGGCTGGGCTGCGTCTGAGACTGGCGCTGTGGCAGGCCCAACGGTGTATTCGACCGCAAACCGTTCATTGGCTCCGAATTCCACTTACGGAATTCAGATGAAGGTGACGCGGAAGGCGTTGAAACAGAGCGGTACTGCTCTGGAGGACGCCGTTCGTCGCGATATGAATGGGTGCTTGGCCGTCGGTATGGACAAGGCCGTATTCCAGGGCGCAGGCTCCAGTGGTGAACCGGCCGGCGTTTTCGTCGGCTCGTATGGCATCACTTCGACCGCCATTTCGGCGGCTGCGAGCTGGAATGCGTTTCGCGCTGCTGTGACGCGGTTCATCGTCGCCAACGCTGCGAGTGGTCCCGGTTCGGTCAATCTTCTCCTCCGTCCGGAAATTTACGATGAGATGGACGGCGCGTTGTTTACCAACACCGCGATTTCGCAGTGGGACAAGCTGGTCGCCAATGTCGGCAACGTCGTGCTTTCCAGCAACGCGCTCGCTGCGCCGACCGGTTCGCCGCTCGCCAGCAAGGCGCTGCTGACCACGACCGTCAACGGTGTTGCGCCGATCTTCGTTGGCACCTGGGGCGCAATCGACCTGATCCGCGACGTCTACAGCGACGCGGCGTCCGGTGGTCTGCGGCTGACTGCACTGGCAACCATGGATGTAACGGTGTCACGTGCAGAACAGCTGCAGATTCTGACCGGCATTCAGTAATGGATGAGTTCGCCACACTTTTGGGCGAACTGGAGTTGCGCGCTGCCCGTAAAGGGCGGCGCCGGCTTCGCGGTCGCTTTCCGTACAAAAAACGCGCCGTCTTAAGTGACGGCGGCGCCAAGGGCGGACGTCCGCAAAAAGAAGAATTCATGCCGGGTGCGTTCTCGCACTCGATTAACAACGCCGAACAAGACCAGCATTTGCTCGTTGGTCATAGCTTCGATGCGCCATTGGCCAGCAAAAACACTGGTACGTTGAGATTCCATGACACGCCCGAAGCGTTGAC
Organism: Nitrobacter sp. JJSN; assembly: GCF_051912485.1. Lineage (GTDB taxonomy): Bacteria > Pseudomonadota > Alphaproteobacteria > Rhizobiales > Xanthobacteraceae > Nitrobacter. The sequence goes on from NZ_CP196822.1 coordinate 1,695,975, forward strand.
GTTCGAAGCGGAGATTTCGGAAGCGATCGCCGATACGTCATACGGCTCCGACATTATGAAGCAAATCGATTCCGGCCTTTCGGTCGGTATCTCGCCGGGCTTTCGCATTCCGCCACCGCGTGCGGTCAAGAATGCCGAGAAGTTCACGGACGAAGGCCACGATCCGGCGCGCGGAATGCACAATGCGCTGATCCGTTCGATCTTTGCTGCCATCTTGTTCGAACTGAGCGTGGTGACGCGCCCGGCGTACAAGGAAGCAACCGTTGTGGCGCATGACGCGCTCGGCAACGTCATCAATCCCGACGACATGACCGACGACGAAAAGCTGAAAGCCGGCTGGACGTACAACGCGGCCGGAATCCTGATCCCGCCGCCCCAGACAATTATTACGCGCGCCATGCCTGCGGCGTTGCGCTGGAGGTAACATGGCAATCACGATTCAACAGGATGAAGCCGCCCCGGTCTCGTATCCGACGACGAGTCCTGCGATCACGTTGAACGACGTGGTTTGGCAGCGGATAGAATCCTACATCGCCTGGCGCTTCTCGCCGCGCACGGTGACATGGCTTGTCGAAGGCCCTGGTAATTGGAAACCACCCCTCGCGCCGGCAGCGATTACGGGAGTGAATGTTTGGAGCGTCACAGAAAACGCAATGGTCTCGATGACGCTGAACGCATCGCCCTACGGTGGTTATGAACTGCCGGCGTGCGGCCCGTATCAGTTCATCGGCACCGTTGGTGACATCTCCGGCATCGGCGTGACCGTTCCCGCCGCAGTGTGGGAAGCGGTGAAACGTCTCGCCGCCTATCTCGCCGTGAAGCCCGGTACGCCCGGCGCAACACGGGACCGCTTAAGAGCCGGATCGATCGAACTTTACGTTGATCGGTCGGCATCATGGATGGCGATGGCATTACAGAACAGCGGCGCGGCCGACCTGTTGAGGAAATACAGAAATGTTTGATTGGCTCTTTAAGCGCGGCGCACCGGCCACTGAAAAGCGATCTGCCGGATCGGGCTTCACGGCTGAAATTATCCAAGCGCGCGAAGCGTACATTTCTGGCCGACGTGGCATCGCCGAATTGACCGCCACCGTGCAGTCTTGCGTTTCGCTATGGGAAAATGGCTTTTCGCTGTCCGAAGTCGATGGCACCGATCTATTGACGCCTAGCACCATGGCTCTCATGGGCCGGGCGCTGGCATTGCGCGGCGAGTCTGTGTTCCTGATTCAGGACGACATGCTGATCCCGTGTTCGGATTGGGACTTGCGGACGCGCTACGGCAAGCCGACGGCGTACCGCGTTTCCATTCCAGAGGCCGGTGGCGGCACCAATCAAACGGCCTTGGCCGCCGAAGTGCTGCACGTTCGCATTGGATGCGACCCTGCCGCGCCATACTACGGCACTGCGCCGTTGAAGCGTTCCAGCCTCACGGCCGGCATGTTGAACGCGGTTGAGTCGTCGCTGTCCGAGGCATTTGAAAACATGCCGCTCGGCAGCCAAGTCGTGCCTTTCCCCGAGTTGCAGGAGACGGACCTGACCACGCTGGGGCGATCGTTCCGCGGGCAGCGCGGTCGCGTCATGCTGCGGGAGTCGGTCAGCGTCACCGCTGCCGGCGGTCCCACGCCACAGACGGACTGGCGCCCGGCCGACCTGACGCCGGACATTTCCAAGTCCCTCGCCAAGGAGACGCTGGACGCCAGCCGTGACGCGATCTGCGGCGCCTTTGGCGTGCTGCCGGGCCTGCTCAATTCCGCGACGACGGGACCGATGGTCCGCGAATGCCAGCGCCACCTTGCGCAGTGGATGCTCCAGCCGATCGCCGAACTGATCGAGGAGGAGGCATCCGAAAAGCTGGGCGGGACCGTTGAAATCGATGTGATGGGGCCGACACAGAGTTTCGACGCGGGTGGATCGGCTCGGGCATTCCAGACCTTGGTGACCGGTTTGGCGATGGCGAAGGAAGCCGGCGTGGATGCGCAGGCGGCGCTTGCCATGCTCGATTGGACGAAGAAGGAGACCGCGTGATGCAGATCGGAACAGTTAAGTTTTGGGCAGACGATAAAGGCTATGGCTTCATCGAGCCCGACGATGGCGGCGACGACGTATTCCTGCACGTCAACGGCTTGGCCGAAAAGACACGATGGCCTGTGAAGGGCGAGCGAGTCGAATTCGATATCGTCACGCGGCGCGGTCGGACCGCGGCGGACGCTTGCCGGATTTTGCGAGATTAAGTTTCCGCGCGGGTGCCTTTCCTGCCGCGTGGAAGACTGGCGCTGCCGACGAAGGTTGGCGCGCCTTTTTTCTCTGTGCGACTTTACTACGTCGATGCAGTATGTCAACGTTATCAATGGCTTATTGACATTATATGAGACTTTGCTAAACATCATTCGCGGCCATTGTGGTCCGGAGAAACGAACGATGCCCAAGAAAACCAAAGACGCCGAAGCCGATTTCACTCAGCGCATGTTGATGTCCCTAGTCGTGGACATGCATCACCTTTGCGAGACCGTCGAACGAACGAAAGTCCAAGTCTTCGCGATGGCGAAAGAGAACGGCGTGCCTATTCCTAAGTGGGATGACTAACGGATTTCGCGGCTCTCGTCAGTTAATCCGCTGGATAATTACGGATACGTGAAATATCACTTATATTTCAACGAGATTCGAATCCAGCCCGGGGAGCCATTTAAATCAAATAGCTATTCGAGTTTGTGTGGAAGCGGCCCATGAGGCGCTTTTCGTCGGGGCCACATTGAGGGCCACTTGGGAGATTCCCCACTTTAGTCGTCCCAGAATTGGTCAGTGATGCGTTGCTATCGCTCATAGGGCGGAGTTTTTTCCTAATCTGGAGCCGCCTCACCTTCCTCGATCGAGGATTCCCGGGGGATAACCCTGTGCACAACCTGTGGAAAACTGCCAAAATTATGACTAATTTGTCGAACTAAGTTGTTGTAATCAGGTGTTTTAGTTTTCCTTTTGTTGCGTGGTGTTCAGTTGCGTGGTGTTCAAATGAAAAGATTTCATTTGCTTATTCTCGCGGCTTCCATTGCCGGGGTTTCGCCACCTGCGTTCTTCTTTTCGGTGATGCCTGCGCAGGCAAACCAGTGCAGTACACAACGGCCGCCAGACGCGCGATCGCATTGGTCCTATCGACTCATAGACGGCCGAAAATGCTGGTATGCAGGCAAGCCGATGCTGCCGAAATCAATGTTGCACTGGTCGCCAACTCGAACAGCACAAGCGCGTAAACACGGCAGCGCCGATGTGTCCGAGGACCGTCGTCTTAAGGTTCTGACTGACGAGAATGCCAAACTGAAGAAGCTGCTGGCCGCTACAGACGCGTACCGAAAACTAAACGGGCTTCCAGCGAATTACACTCTCATGGATGCGCAGGCTTCGATTCCCGACGATTCTTTCGAGGCGCGTTGGCGCGCACGTTTCCTGGATGCAATCGAAAAATAGCAACGTAAGCCGCAGCCGCCGCGCTGCTGTTGCTCAGTGCCGTTGTATTCATCGCCCACGCCTATAACGCGATGCACGTGCATTGACGCGCAGCGCGAGAGCGGACAACGCCATTTTTGGATCGAACCATAACCCGCCGGCCGTGACCGGCGGGCAGAAGGATCAACCGACCCTTAGATTTTCTGCGGATTCCTTGCCGCGGTTTGCTACGACCTCATAGCTCACCTTGTCGCCTTCATTGAGCGAGCCGATGCCAGCCTTCTCCACGGCCGAGATGTGCACGAAAACATCCTTGCCGCCGCTGTCGGGCTGGATGAATCCGAAGCCCTTCTGCCCGTTGAACCACTTCACAGTACCTGTCGCCACGTCCGCACTCCATGTTGAAACGATCGAGCTATCATGAGGGCTCGCTTGGATTACCGCAAGGAAAACCCGCCGGCGGACCGCCGGGCGTCCTCGAATCCGCAGGCATCATCTTCCCGGTGGACGGCCAATCGATCGATGATCGGGCCAAAATGGCATGAATGCGACCATTCGGCCGATTGTATTCGGCCTGATGGCGCTTGATCGCGTCCTCCCTGCTCTTGGCGCTCGTCGGCATGACTGGCGTGCAGCGCGTCCGCTTGGCTATGGGTGGATGCGGTCGAAACCGCTCGGCCGTTCAGATGACGCGGCTGTCGTAAGCCCAGTGCAGCAATGCCTGACGCTGACGCGGTCGGCACATTGGGTCGCCCGGCTCGCAATGTTTTGTAACTTGTGAAACGTGGCGCTTCATCGCCTTCCATCGCCTGATCTGGCGGGCGTCCTCGCCGGGCATTCGGCGGCCCATGTAGTAGCGGCAATACCATTGGAACCACCCGCGCGGATCGTCGGAACATATCCAGCCCTTTTTCCGCCAAACCGACAACGGCTGGCTCGCGTCCACGCCGAAATAATTCAGTGCACAATCGCGACCCGAGGGGGAGAGCTTGGCGCGCCTGAACCAGCTTGCCGGAAACTCGTTCTGGCAGTCGGTGAGGTATTTGCCGCAGAACACGCCGAGTTCGAGCATCTGCTTCGGCGTCAGATCGGGCCGGAACGCCGGATCGAAGTCGCACCCAGCCGGCGCGGTCAGTTCATAACGATAGCCGTCCTGCATCGTATCGTTGACGAGGACGGTGCGGCGACGCATGGGACGATCCTTATCGGTCGTTGGCTATATGACGGGCACGTAACAGGGCTCCGGGCATGGCCGCTAGTTCAACGCCAGGATGGAGGCGTTGAGCGTCGAGGCAAAGGCCACCCAGGCGGCATAGGGCGTAAACAGCAATGCGGCCTCGCGGTCCCGCCGCCATGACGTCACGATGAAGGCGAGGATCATGGCGAGAAGCAGCAGGATCACGACGAGCGCAATACCGACCTGATGAGCCGCAAAGAAAATGGGCGACCAGAGAAAGTTGAATACCAACTGCGACCACCACAACCGCATCGGCCAGCCGCCCGCATCTCGTCGCCAGATGCGCCATCCGGCGATGGCGATAAGGACATAAAGCAAGGTCCACACCGGCGCGAACAACCAGTTGGGCGGATTGAAGGAAGGCTTGGCGAGCCCGGCATACCATTCGCCGGGCGCCGTCAGGAAGCCAATGGCCAAGCCGCCGCCGACCACAAGGACGAGGAAAGGGATCAGAGCGAGGCGACGGTCAGCTTTCGGCATCTTGGAATTTTGCATTCAGTTAGTGGTCGAAACTTGATGTCACCGGGCGAGAGAACTCCAAAGACGCCCGCTGCCTCAATTTCCGCACGCTGATTTCCGCCGTGATTTATCCCCTGTTCGTTCGATTTTGCAGTGTCACTTTAACCAACGCGCAACGTTTTTGCCGAAGGCTTCCATGACAGGAGGTCATCGAACGTGAGCGACACGCGCGATCCCAAAAGCGGCGGACTGCGCCACTTTTCCACGGCGCCGACGCGCTCGCTCGAGCAAAGGCCGTCGCGCCTCGCGCATTGGCCGCCGCCGTTCCGCAGCACCGCCGCGAAGCCGAAAATCATCCGGCATAAACCCGATGAGAAGCCGCAGCGGGCAAAGCTGCGCGGCTGGCGCCTAACGCGGGCGATGTTCTCCGAATTCGAGGAAGAGTAAGTCCAGCCGACAACACCGGCCAGCTCGCCCCCTGCCTTGGTTTCAACCAGTCTTCGGCTTTTTGGCGAGCAGCTTCATCTCGCGGAATCGCTTTGCCCAGCCCTCGCGCACAGTCTGCTGGCCGCGCCCGACCGCAAGCGCGTCGTCCGGGACATTTTTTGTGACGACCGACCCCGAACCCACATAGGCGCCGGCGCCGATCTTCAGCGGCGCGACCAGCGATGAATTGGAGCCGACGAAAGCGCCCTCGCCGATTTCGGTGCGATACTTGTTGAAGCCGTCGTAGTTGCAGGTGATGGTGCCCGCGCCGATGTTGGCGTTCGCGCCGATGTGCGCATCTCCGACATAGGTCAGGTGATTGACCTTGGCCCCGGCTTCGAGAACGGCGGCCTTGATCTCGACGAAGTTTCCGACCTTCGCACCCTCGCCTAGCGACGTTCCCGGCCGCAGCCGCGCGTAGGGACCGACCGACGCGTTCCTGCCGATCGATGCATGAACGAGATGCGAGAATGAGTGGATCACGGCGCCGTCTGCGATGCTCACGCCGGGTCCGATGACCACATAAGGCTCGATGGTCACGTCTTTGCCGAACGAGGTGTCTGCGGCAAGAAAGACGGTCTCGGGGGCGACCATGGTCACGCCGGCGTCGAGCGCCGCCTTGCGCAGCCGCGCCTGCATGACCTGTTCGGCCTCGGCCAGTTGAGACTTGGTATTGATGCCGCGCACCTCATCCTCGCTGGTTTCGATCACCGTTGCCGTTAGGCCGAGCCCCCGAATGATGGCAACGGCATCGGTGAGATAATATTCTCCCTTGCTGTTGGCGTTGCCTATTTTATCAATGATCTGAAGCGCCGTCTTGCCGTCGAACGCCATGACGCCGGCGTTGCAGAGCGTGATACGGCGTTCGTCGGCGCTCGCCTCCGCCTGCTCGCGGATCGCTGTCAGCCCGCCATTGTCCACGATCAGCCGGCCGTAGCCGGTGGGATCAGCGGCGTGAAAGCCGAGGACGACGAGCGACGCGCGGGCCTGCAGCGGCACCCGCATCCGCGCGAACGTATCGGCCGAGATCAGCGGGGTGTCGCCAAACGCAATCACGAGATCGTCGGCGCCGCGGGCGATGGCCTCGCGTGCCGCGAGCACGGCGTGCGCAGTCCCGAGACGCTCGCGCTGGACGAGCGTCATCACATCCGGCCGCACCCGCCTCGCTTCATTGGCGACCGCCTCATGGCCCGGACCCACGACGACCGCCAGCGATGTTCCCGGACCGCTCGGCGCGGCGGACAACACGTGCGACAGCAGCGTCTGCCCTGCCACTGGATGCAGCACTTTCGGCAGCGAGGAGCGCATCCGCGTCCCCTCGCCCGCCGCAAGCACGATGGTCAGACAGCTCCGGCCGGTCATTCAAGCCCTCGTTCTCCGGCGCATCATACGCCGCCGACGTCATAAAGCGTTTTTGCGCGAAGGGGAAACCGCCGCGGCTCTCTGAGATCGGGCAGATTTCCTGTTAGCATTTGGCGTGATTCGGGGTGCAGGGGTCCGGCGTCATCATTATGGCGAAGAATAAGAAAAATTTTGGCGAGAGCGCGCTGGCCGATGAAAGCGGCGGCTGGCTAAGCGGCTTTCTGGCCGACGAGGGCGCGTTCGACCGTCGTATCCTCTGGCGGCTTGGGTCCTGGGGAATCGGCTCGATCGCCGCCATGACCCTCGCAATTCTGGCGTACCAGCCCGGGAATGGCTTCCGAAAAGAAGCCGGGACCGCACTCCGACACGAGCAGGTCGCCACGGCCAATCTGTCAAGGCAATCGCAGCAACTTCAATCGTTGGCAAAGACGAGCGAACATGAAATCAGTCGTATCTCCTCCGCCATCAACACATTGAACGACGATCGCGACCGGTTGTTTGCCCGCGTCACCGCACTCGAGCAGGGACTCGATTCCGTCACCGGCTCCATAAGCCAAAACGTGGAGCAAAACGCTCGGCGGGCTCCCACTCGCACAGAAGCCTCCCTGGACTCGCCGCCGGTTGAAGCGCCACTCCTCCCGCCGCCCGATTTTGCGCTACGGGCGAAGCGGCACGACCCGCCGATAAAATCCGTTGCGTCAAACAGCCGATCAGCGAACGGTGAGGCCTCCGGAGACATGCATCCGTCTGCACCGGCTGCTTTTGCCGCAGCGGCTGAAACGACGGCAAGGCCATCCCCCGCAGACCTTTCGTCCGCGCCTGCAATCCCTCCATCCGCAAATCCGTCATCCGCCCCGGCTTCGCCCGCAACGGCCCGGTCCGCGCCGAAGGCGACGCCGGCCACACCACAGGTCGCATCACGACCTGCGATCGTCGCACAGGATCTACCCGCAACGAGACCCGGCGGGCCGGATGAGACAGCGTCCGTTACGCCTAAAACGACGGAACCGAAGGAAGACAGGGAGCCTCACAAGGATAAGGATGCTGGGCGCAAGGATGCGCAAATCGTCGTCGCATCCATTCCCGCAGCCACCGATCCCCCACAACCACCCTCACCGGTGGCGCACACCGATTTCGGTGTCGATCTCGGCAGCGCCAACTCGATCAAGGGTTTGCTGGCGCTGTGGCGGAGCGTTCTGAAATCGGAGCCAAACGAGTTGACCTCGCTGCAGCCGATCATTGTGGTGAAGGAACGCATAAACGGGATCGGCATGCAGTTGCGTCTCGTCGTCGGACCGCTGGCCGACGCAGCAGCCGCGGCAAGGATTTGTGCTGTTCTGTCCGAAAGCGGCCGCGTCTGCGAAACTGCCGTGTTCGAAGGCCAGCGCCTCGCCACGAACGAAGACGGCAGAGAGAGAGGTGCCCTCGTCACGGCAAAAAAACCGAAGGGGGCGCATGCGTCATCACGGCATCGGCATAACGGGACAAACGGGAGATCAGTGCGTGCCGAAGAACCGGCGCCACCACCACCGCCAGCTCCCCCACCACCACCAAATCCGTCAACGTCAGGTTCGTTCTTTTCACACTGAAACGTCCCCGGCAGCGGGACCCGGTTTCGGGTTGTCGGGCCGACCGATCCGGACCATATTGGCGCTATGAAAAAAGATCCGTTCCGGCTCACACCTTACCAGGTGCAATGGCTGCTGATTGTTGGCTTCCTGAGCGTCGGTTACGCACTTTATCTCCGCTATCTCGCGGTCGAGCTGTCCACGGTCTCGCTGGCATGTGACGGCGGCCTGCAAACCATGCTGTGCGGAAGCCGCAGCGTCGCGACCTACCTGTTTCGCAACCACGTCTTCGGCATCGCCGCGCTGGTGATCGCAGTGCTGCACCTGATCCGGCCGTCGATCGTACTGTTGACCGCGGGGTTGGCTGCCGCCGGATTCGGAATCGTACTCTACAATGTCGGCCTTTCCGGTCTTGCGGTCGGCCTGCTTATCCTGGGGTTTGCGCGGCCCGCGCCCGCCACAGCGTGACGCCGAGCATGGCATACACCGCGCAGGTCCAGAGCGACTGCCAGTTTTTCGGACCTTCATTGAACCCGACATAGACGGCCGCGATCACCAGCAGACCGGCAAAAACCTGTTCCGCAATCGGGCGGTTGCCTGCGAGCGGACGAGTGAGCCACGCCAGCGCCCCGCACGGCACCACCGCCATTGTCAGAGCCGCAAACGGAAAATCGCGGTAACGCGGATCGAAGACGAAGCCGAGGGCGGTCTCAGCTGCGATCAAGGTGGTCACGAGCAACGTGATCCCCAGCATCACCGACAACACCGAATCGGTGCGGCCGGGGCGCGGCCCCATCAATTCGACGAACGTCGGCAGCGCGCGTCCGGACATCAGGGCGTTCGCGCCCAACAACGGCGTGATGATTCCGGCTGCCAGCAGCAGGCCCCAGCGCAACGCATTGCCATATCCGTAACTCTCGTAACACAGCTTGTCTGCGGCTACTCCGAGTAGAATTCCCGCCGACGTCGCCGACACCGCAACCGCTATCCAGGACATCGGCCGCGGGGTCCAGGGCCTGCGCCGCAACGTCAGCATGGCAACCGCGAAGACGAGGACGCACAATCCCATACCGGCGCCCATCTGGATTTTCCAGAGCGGGAAATTGCTGATGGGTTCGCCGGCCGGATATTTCAGCTTCCGCCCGACGGCGTCGATCAAGCCCCAATTGCCGCCGACCGTGCCCTCGAGCTGGCGCTTCCAGGGCTGGTCGTAGGCCTCGATCAGATTGACGCGAAATTTCTCCCGCTTCGCCATGTCGAGAATTTCGGACACCACACGCGCCTGATTGGCGCGCGAGGGCAGCGCGCCCTCGCGCATGCGGCCGGCGCTCGGCCATCCTGTTTCACCGATCAGGATTTCCTTGGCGGGAAACGCCACGGCGACCTGCTTGCGGATCGCGTCGACATGCGCGGCGGCGTTGCGCGCACGGATCGGAAAATCCTCCCAGTACGGCAGGATGTGGATAGTGACGAAATCAACCGCCTCGTACACCTCGCGGTTACGAAGCCAGTATTCCCAGACGTCAGCATAGGTCACCGGCACCGTCACCTGCGACTTCACCAGGCGGATGTTGGCGGCGAGATCGGCGGCGGTCATTTCCCCGCGCAGCAGAACCTCATTGCCAACAACGAGCGCGATGATGGCGTCGGGGTGTTCCTTCGCAAGACCGACCGCGACGTTGATCTGAGCAAGGTTCTTCAGGCGGTTGTTGCCGAGCCAGATACCCTGGATGACCTTGAGACCGACCTTCGCCGCCAGAGCCGGCACCCGATCGAGGCCATTCTCGATCGAATAGGTCCTGACGCATTTCGAGATCTTGGCCAGCTGGGCAAGATCCTCGGCGATCTGCTCAGGCGGAATTTCGGTCGTCGCAACCAGCGGGGTCTGCTCGCCGCGGAACGGAGCATAGGACACGCATTCCAGTTTCGCCGCCGGATCGATCGGCGCTCGCGCAAGGTGGATCGGCGCGCCGAGCCACCACCACGCCGCCGCGATCAGGCCTAGCGAAACGACGAGAAGCGCCAGTGGCGTACGAAAGGAAATCGGCTCCATCCTCCACGAAAGAGTCGTCGATTACCGGGTCGAGGCGCTTCTGCCAAGAGCAGCGGCCGGACGACCACAACCTTTCAGGCCACCGCTTTACCACGATCGGATTAAACCAACGGCTTGCTGGACAAAATCCAAAATCTCCGTCATGGGAACCTGGGACGTGTCCGCCGCATTGGGGACCAATTTGAGCGGCATCTGACACCTGGATACAAGGTGGCGGCTGTCGTCAGACGGCTGCGGCCAGCAAAGTCGGGGGACTTTATGCGTCGAGTGCTGTTCGGATTCCACAACGCGTTCTTGCGTGGCTTTGCCGTTCCCGGCTTCGCCTTGCTGTTCGGCATCGGCGGCGCGATCGCGCAGAGCGGCGACCTCCGCGCCCAGGACCAGAACAAGCCGCCCGCGGCCAACTCGACAAACACGGCCGATGCCGCCAAGGACAGCCAGCACAAAACCGACGAATTCGTCGAAGCCGCACGCATCATCAACGGCCCGGCAGGAAACCCGGAATGCGTCTGGCTCGGGCGTCGCGTGGTTGTGTTGATGTGGCGCGATGACCTGGACACGGCCTTTCGTCATCTCGACCTCTATGATCGCTTCGGCTGCCCCGGCGGCCACGTTCAGGCGGCATTCCGCTGCCTGGTTCGGTTCGGGCCCATCGACCCGAAGGCCCCCGATGCGCTGAGCGGTCGCGTTCATACCTGCTGGATCAATCCGGACGCACAGCCGGCTGAGCCTGCCGCCGATGCGTCTTCCCCGCCTGCTGCAGGCGCCGCGCCGACCTCTGCGGCTCCGCCTCCGGCACAGCCAGCTCCCGCTGCGCCGAAAAAGTAGCTGCCGACGCCGCCGCCAAGAAACCTTTCTCAATTTTCATGGTTGACGCCGTAGGTCGCCCTCAAAACGCCACGGCGTCATACGAGTTGTAAAATCACAGGGTAGAGATATCTCTGCCGATGTGTCGGACCTAGGGGACGGGTCCGCGTTCGTGTTGGGCTCGCCCCTTATGGTTTTGTCGCGATGCGCGCTGTCGTCGCCGTTCTGCTGTTTGTGACCGCTGCACACGCTGGTCTCTGGGGACTTCTTCAGGAAAAGCAGCAGGCTCCCGACTTCAAGGGTGTTCTGACGAGCGTCTCCTATGCGCCGTTCGAAGGAGCGGCACATCCGGACGTCGACAATATCCCCACCGTCGAGAAAATCCGCTCCGACATGAAAGCGCTGGTCCCCCTGACCCGCGCGATCCGTCTGTATTCGTCGACCGGCGGCGTCGAACTTGTGCCACCGATCGCCAATGAGTCCGGCCTCAAGGTCATGGTCGGCGCGTGGATCGACAAGCATGTCGAGCGCAACGAGCGCGAGATGCTGGCCGCCATCGATCTCGCGAAACACAACAGCAACGTCAACGGAATCGTCGTCGGCAACGAGACGATCTATCGCGGCGATCAAAAGGTCGCGGATCTCATCAAGCTTATTCAGCGCGTGAAAGGTTCCGTGAATGTACCTGTAACCACAGGTGAAATCTGGAATATCTGGCTGGAGCATCCTGAGCTTGCATCGTCGGTCGACTTCATCGCCGCGCACATCCTGCCCTATTGGGAGGGCTTTTCGAGCAAGCAGGCGGTCGATCAGGCCCTCATTATCTATCAAAAGCTGCGCGATGCCTTTCCCGGCAAACGGATCGTGATTGCTGAATTCGGTTGGCCAAGCGCCGGGTACAATCTCAGGAACGCCGATCCCGGTCCGTTCCAGCAGGCGGTCACGCTACGTAATTTTGTCACCAAGGCGCAGTCGATCGGCATGGAATACAACATCGTCGAAGCCATCGACCAGCCATGGAAGTTCTTCGAGGGCGGCGTCGGCCCCTACTGGGGCATGCTCAACGCGGATCGCGAACCCAAATTTTCCTGGACCGGCCCTGTCGTCAATCCAGCGTACTGGAAGCTCGCGGGCATAGCGCTTCTGATCGGCGTCCTGCTGTCCTTGCCCATTCTGCGGCTCGTCCGTCCAACGGTGATGCAGGCCCTGCTGCTTTCGGCAGCCGCCAACGGCGTCGGCGCCTGGGTCGCGACGGTCTTCTCTTACTGGACCGGCCATTACTTCGTTTTCGGTTCAGCCTTCGCACTGACGCTCGGCCTGATCCTGCTGGTGCCGCTGATCCTGATCGCGATGGCGCGCATCGAGGAGATCGCGGCCGTGGCATTCGGACAGCGCCCACAGCGGCTGATCACGAGGGATGTAGCGGCCGCCGCACTGACGGCCACTGACGCGCCGTTACCCAAAGTCTCGATTCACGTGCCGGCCTATTTCGAGCCGCCCGAGATGCTCAAGCAGACACTCGATGCGGTCGCGCGCCTCGACTACCCGAATTTCGAATGCGTGGTGATCATCAACAACACCCCCGATCCGGCGTTCTGGCAGCCGATCCAGGATCACTGCCGTACGCTCGGCGAGCGCTTCAAGTTCATCAACGCCGAGAAGGTCCAGGGCTTCAAGGCCGGCGCGCTGCGGATCGCCATGGAGCGCACGGCCGCCGACGCCGAGATCATCGGCGTTATCGATGCCGACTATGTGGTGCAGCCGGACTGGCTCAGGGATCTGGTGCCGGCCTTCAACGACCCGCGCGTCGGTCTCGTTCAGGCGCCGCAGGATCATCGCGACGGCGACCGCTCGCTGATGCACTACATCATGAACGGTGAATATGCCGGCTTCTTCGACATCGGCATGGTCCAGCGCAACGAAGCCAACGCCATCATCGTCCACGGCACGATGTGCCTGATCCGCCGCGCCGCGATGGACATGGCTGGAGGCTGGGCCGGTGACACCATTTGCGAGGATACAGACCTCGGCCTCGCGATGATCGAGCATGGCTGGACAACCCATTACACCAACACCCGCTACGGTTACGGCCTGCTGCCCGACACCTACGAGGCCTTCAAGAAACAGCGCCACCGCTGGGCCTATGGTGGATTCCAGATCGTCAAGAAGCACTGGCGCCGCTTTCTGCCGGGCGCGAGCCGGTTATCGCAGGACCAGAAGCGCGAATTCACCCTGGGCTGGCTCAACTGGCTTGGCGCCGAAAGCCTCGGCGTCGTTGTGGCGATCCTAAACCTGATCTGGGTGCCGATCGTGGCCTTCGCCGATATCGCCATCCCGGACAAAATTCTGACCCTGCCGATCATCGCGGCGTTCGTGGTATCGATGGTCCATTTCGTGGCGCTGTACCGCCTGCGCGTGCCGGTCAAAACCGCTCAGATGCTGGGCGCCATGGTGGCCGCCATGTCGGTGCAGTGGACTGTGTCCCGCGCAGTCGCGCAGGGACTCATCACAGAGCATCTTGCCTTCGCGCGCACCTCGAAGGGCGGCCTATCGCGGATGTCAATCGAGTTTCAGGCGTTCTGGGAAGCGGTGATCGGCGTTCTCCTGCTCGCCGGCGCCGCCGTGCTGATCGCGAGCAATCAGTACAAGGAAGTCCACGAGATCTACATCTTCGCGGGCGTGCTGGTGCTGGAGAGCCTGCCATTCCTGTCGGCCGTCGCGATCGCCATTCTTGAGACCTCGCGCATCAACGAGTTTTCATTCTGGCGCAACACCCGCATCCGCAGCGCGGAATTGATCGGCCTGCGGCCGGCGCCGATGCCGACCAGCGCGTCGCCGCCGGTCGGCTCCGAAATTCAGCGCGAAACAACCTGATCAGGCCGACGTTGTTCGTTTGCAGATTGCTGGAAATCTTGTCTGTAAGGTTCAGATTCCGGTAGATTATTTTGTGCTGTACAGTATCGCGCTCCAAACCCGGCGACTATTGACCCAAGCTAGCGGTACCCCTACACAGCGCGGCATGTGAGCGCGTAGCTCAGGTGGTAGAGCACGTGACTTTTAATCATGGGGTCGAGGGTTCGAGTCCCTCCGCGCTCACCATTGAAAAATATAGAGTATTTGTGATTTTAGAGTGCGCCAGTTGAGGTGCATTTTCTATCGGGGCCACTTGTAGGGCCACTTAGACGTTAGATTCGCCCACGCGCCGACGGCAGAATCAGCCTGCTAAGCCAGGATTCGAACTCCCCGCCCATAACCCACGCCATACCCGCTCAGCGTCTTTCTGATCGGCCGCGTACTTGCCTTTTGAATACTGCGGCCAATCGAACGCCAGCCCTGCCCGCGCTAACCACGAGGCAATGTCGACGCCATCAATCGAGCAAACCGCAACAGTCGCCTGTATTGATCGACGGCGACGGGCGCCCCGCTATCTCGTCGCATCGCCGCTCACCTTCCCGTCGGTCGCCGGCCGAACCGATACATGTCGGGTGGCTCGCGAAGCTGCGGCAGGCCCTGCGGGCGCTCCGGATAAATGAACTCCTCGCCACGCAGCCAGCGGCCCTCGAATCGGTCCCAAAATTGGATGGCGTCTAGCTGCACCGCAAACTCATAGACGCACCACGTCCCCTCCCGTTGGATGCGTTCGCCAGTCCCGTCGAACGGGATGCTATTGAGCTTGCAGACGGCGTCGATAAATCCCCAGTGCTCCCTGACGTACAAGTCAGCCAGTGCGACGTGGTACGGCCGCGACCTTTTCCATCGGAAATCGCCGCCACCTCGCGAGTGAAAATCTTTCCGCTGCATCATGAACTCTGGCAGCCGCGCAATGCCCTTGGCGATGCGCCGCGCTTCATCGGAGGTCAGGTGCTCGTGGTATTGGCCGAACCGCGTTTGGTGAAGGTCATCGCGGGCGTAGATATGGGCAAGCCGGATCCCGTTGGCGTCCAGCACCTCGAACCCGTGTTGGGTACGTTCGACGGACCACGGGGACGGAAAGCGTCGTTTTGGACCGCTTGATTCCATAAGAACAAAATAGGAACATGCTCCTCGTCGGGTCAAGACGGAACAGCGACATGCAGGTCAGTCCACAGCGGGACGAAAGCGACAGTCTGGAAGTTGCGGTCGCACAGGCAATTGAGGCTTGCGACGGTGATCTGCGCGCGACGATTCGGGCGCTGATCGTGGCGAATGAATTTCTAGAGGCGCAAATCTCGCACGGCTACCTGCGCGGCGTGAGACACGGAAGATTCAATACCTATTCGGGATAACGGATATGGCAGACATCCCCATGTCCTGACATTCATACTCGGCGGGAGATGATACTCTTGCTCTCACGCTTTGGTTGCAGGATATTAGAACTACATGGTTCAAGCCGAGTGGCACCTTTCACTTCTATTTGATACGGGCCTTTCACTTGATTTCGAACCAAAACCGGATTATAGTAGTTTTGCTATAGGAGGTAAGGTGGCGACACCTTCTAAGCCAAAACGCCAGAACAATATCCACTTTATTGGCTCAAGTAAGAAAGACCTCAAGGCCCTCCCTAAGGGGCCACGGGCTATCTTCGGGTATGCCATTCTTCTTGCGGAAAATGGCATGAAACACCCGGATGCCAAACCGATGAAGGGGTTTGGCGGAGCTGGTGTGTTGGAGGTTGTGGAAGACTCCGATGGAGATACATACCGCGCGGTCTATTCGGTGAAATTCGGCAATACGGTGTATGTCCTCCACGCATTCAAGAAGAAATCAAAAGTCGGTTTTAAGACGCCGCCACGAGATATGGAGACCATCACGCAACGGCTAAAAGTGGCTGAGGAACACTACAAAAAGAACAACTCGCCGAAGAAAAAGTGAGTTTTGGAATAGAGGTAAGAGCTATGGCAAAGACATCAGTCGTTCGGAGTAAGGGAAATATCTTTGCTGATCTTGGATTCGAAAATGCTCACGAGCAGAATGTAAAAGCCCATCTGGCTCTTCTGATTACCAAAATCATCGAAAAATTTGGTCTTACCCAGGGGCAGGCCGCGACTCGAATGGGTGTCAAGCAACCGGATGTCTCAAAGTTGCTGCGCGGGAATCTAGACGGCTTTTCACTGGAAAGACTGCTTTTCTTTATTCGAGTCCTCGGCTCCGATATCGAAATTAAGATCAAGCCAAGCAAGCCGAAACAAGAAGGAAGAATTCGCGTTTCAGCCTAGAGATCAAACCCGCCATCTTCGGCGGGTTTTTTGTTCGTCGGCCGACCATTCGCAGCATCAACGTGCGGTTATGTTCGGCGATCTTTCGTGTAGCAAGTGGGCGCCGTGGAGCCTTTGCATCACTATTTATTCGTAGGTGCCACATCTTCAAAAACATCAACTCCGAGTTCGCTTAGAGCTTCGATCGCAGCACGTGCTCTTTCAAACCAGATTTCTCCAGCGTGCCTGTGAGTATCTGGAAAGCTCTCGATCGCAGCGAGAAACAAGTCCGCCAGTTCGTCCGTCACGTCATTGCTCCGCGGATGTTCGTTGGTCGTTCACTTGTGGTCAGGCGTGTCTACGACGCCCTCACCGCAGCGGCACCACGTTGCCCCAAGCGAGGTCATCACGCGGCCAAGGCTCATCGTTGGCATCGTATGCCACATACTTGTCCACGATCGCGCTGATGTGTTCTCGACTGAAATGCCCCGCTGAGTAAAAGGCCCAGATGTCGGTTAATGCCATGCCGATGATGTCGGGCACTGTCTGCGGCATTCCTGCTTTGCAAGCATTGGCGGCAGTGCGGGGTGCGTTGAAAACTTCAGCGGCGAAAATTTGCTCGATATCCATCGTCGCCTCCCTTACGCCCGAAACCCGAAGTCGGGCATCTGAATCCCGCATTCATTTGCGATCGCTTCTGCTGCGGCGAGAATCTGCTCTTGGTCGTTGATCAAAACGCCGTCGGCTAGCGTCATGACGGTGCGCGCGACGAAATCCATATCGATCGTTTTGGTGTTATTCTGATTGGCAGCTTGGGCCATGGGTTCACTCCGTGGTCTGGGTTAGGGCTGCTTTTTGGCGTTCCAGCGCCGGGCAGCCCGCTTCACTTAACAGACTGGAAAATACAGGTTTTGCAGATGGTCGTCAATGGACATTTGCTATGTAATTCAATTACTTAGGTGCAGTATGTCAACGCTCAATGCAGTATGTCAACGCGCACCAAATTCGGACATTCGATCAAAGGTCTATGCAATCTGCGGGACGGTCCCGTGTAGTTTCTAATTGCGATGCGGGCGGAAAATGGGGGCGAAATTGAACGACTGGCAGCCACTGACGTCAGGACCGCCGTCCGAGGAAACCGGCGTTGTACTTCTAGCATCTGGTCAACTGCTGAAGATTCGCGGCGTCACTCTATATCCCGTCGACATGGTGTCGGAGATTTCGCAACTGCGCGAAAGGGCCGTGGCTAAGATGGGCGGCGTTTCCACTGGTATAGGATTTTTAGGATCGCCCGGATGGGCTATCGGCGCAGGAGCCGCGCTCGGGTTAATTGAAGGAGCACTGTCGTCGTCTGCGCGCAAAGAGGGCATTCGAATGCTGCTTGAAGCAGATGAAAAACACCTTGGGCTGCGAAGACGCGGCCGCGTCTTTCCGTTCGGTCGCATCACTAACAGGGATCAACCGAACCCGAATTTATGGCGTGCGGAAGGTGATGAAGTAAAAAGCTGGTTGGGGCCGAAAAAGGTAGAGACGTTCGTTCACGACGGTAGCGAGTTTTTCACCGCCGACACCGAAACCGGATTGATGAATATCCGCTGGCAGAGCGTGGTCGCATTTACATCAGCGCCTAACTGACCAGACTGTGATTTCCGCAACCACGCCCTCGCTAATAGAATCCGGTTTCGAGTACGGCGGCGGTCCGTTTCGGTTTTCCGACGAATGACCAGAGTGCAATTGCAACAGCGAGCACAAGGTCATCATGCTTTCCGACGCGGGCTTCCCATGTGCTACGGCCGGCCGCGCTCACCTTCCGCTGGAAGTCTTTGAGTTCATCAGCCATGGCGCCCGCTTCACTCAGTGCCGCGGCAAAACGCAACTCTCCGAGATGTAAACGGGCGTCCAACGTCGAGATCAGAATGCCTTTCGGCACATGCCAGCGCCGATCGCCAACATCCGTCTGCTCATTACCAGCCGTGATCGTCACCTGTGTCGGCCGCATTCCCGCATCGTTGAACAGATCACCAACGGCACGGCCGACGCCTGTGGCATCGATGATGAATTCGCAACCATCCTTTAGCGGTGGGCGCGCAAGCAATCGCGCAACCTCGGAAACCTGGTCGACGTAGCTCAATCCGAGCGGCAGCCGCTGCAGATGGCGCACGTCAAAGTGCTCGCAAACTTTGCTAATTCCATCGCGCCAATGTTTGCGCTCTACCGTGCGATGCTGCATGACACAGATCGCGGTCGGATCATTACTCTGACCAAGGTCAGCGGCTAACGTCCATTCGTCGGTGATGAACTCTTGGAACCCTTCCGTTACGCCCCCGCGTTTGGTTTCGTTCGGCGCTGTTACGCCCATAGTGGTTCGACCTCAGTTGTGAAGGCACGTTCGATGACGGCCGTCGGGAAAGCATTCTCGGCACTATCGACGAAGGCGAGTTCGTATTCCTCGCTGTATCGAGCCGGCCCTAAATTCTTTAACTCGTCCGCAAGGAACTCTTTCGAGATGCGCGGACAGTCCGACGCTGACACGCGCACGCGGTGCCATTCGTTGTCGCCATGCCAGGCATCGAAGAACCAACCACGCTTGCCGGCCGGCGTGGTAAGCGCGATCAAACTGCCATCGGAGCGCGTAGCAAGCATTGGGCGCACCGCAGCCATAAGGTCATCCTCCACCCGGCTGGCTTCATCTACGACCACAAGCGAGACGCCCGCTATACCTCTGATGGTGGCGCTCGTTCCAGGTAGGGCTAGGATGCGCGAACCATTGGTCATCTCGATCTTGAGCACAGAGTCGCCGACAAGTTCCGGCGCACCATTGAGGCTGCCGTGCAGCTTCTTAATCTGCCGAAGCATTTCGCCGGATTGGCGATTGCTGGGGCTGACAATCACCACCAGGGCACCGGTCTCGTAGATCGCGCGGTGCAAGGCCATCAGGGCCGTGACGGTGGTCTTGCCGGACTGGCGCGAGCACAGAAGCAAGGCCCGCTTCGGATTGACCCGTAATAGGTCCGCCTGCCACGGGTCGCACTCGATCCCCGCATCGCGGGCCATTAGGACCGGATCCACGGCTCGGGCGAAGTCGGCGGCAATCAGCATGGTGGTGGCGGCAGTATGGTGGTGGGCGCCGGAGCGGCCGGTTCGTGCTCGATCAGGACGGGTTCAGGACGCGCCCTGCCCTTGCCCGCAGCCGCGGTGATATCGACGGCGGCATCGCTTTCGAGTTGATGCAATGCGGCACCCACGGCCCGCGCTGCCTCAGGGAACGGGCGCAGCGCCGCGATTAGGGTCGACCGCAATTTCAAGTAGTCGGGACTGACCAGGAGGTTCGTATGACGGACGTCGTGAACCTGGACCAATTGGCCCAGCAGCTTGGCGACCAACGTCAAGTTCGCCGTGATGGCGTTCTCAGCGGCCACCGAACCCTTGATGTCCCCATGTTCGGCGGCGAAGTCAGCCTTGACCAGGAGACGCGCCCGCTGTGCGACCAAGCTGGCGATCAGGCCCTCGCTCTCCGCCGTCCGTAGCGCCTCCAGATCGATCGCCGCCGGCTTCTGGGCCGAGAGGATGGCGGCGCGCTGTGCGGGCGTCAGGTGGTTCTTGGCATGGCGGAGAATGGCGTCCTTCGACAAGCCGAAACGGTCACCAAGGACGCGGCCCGCAACGCCATGCGTAAGCCCGATCTCGATTTGGTGCCGATGGTCGTGGTCGCAAACCGTGCACCTGGTGCCGCGTTTACCCAAAGTCAGAAACTCGCAAATATGAGGCGCAGTTAAAGGGCATGTGGCCCTTATGTGGCCCTATCTTACTATGAAATAGGAATATTGTCAATATGTAGCCATTCTACGGGGGTTTCACGAACTAGACCACGTGACTAATTATCATGAGTTCTGCAAATACGGGGTGCTTTCGACCTTGGATTCCGCGGCGGGTTGAAGGGCGGGGAGTTGTGCGACGAGCGCCCCGGAGTGTTGCGACGATGGAAGCGGTAGCAAAGACGGGAGTTTGTCCAAAGTTACGAGTTGACAGAATCCGCACGCGCGCACGTCACTTAGCGAAAAGGCCGAATGGCCTTGGACAGACGGACGGACGGACCGGACGAAAACGCGATTCCCACTAGACGATATGGAAGATACGATAGGTTGCATCTGTGGCGTGTAGATACAACCTACTCATCTATAGATACTAATATATAATATTCGTCTGTCCCGTCTGTCCAAGAGATATAAACTATTGAAACGTTTGTATTTTTTACGGGACGCACCACGGGACAGACAGACCCGTTTCGTCAGGACATCCGTCCTTTTCGCTAAGGTGGCAAGCTAATGCGGGGGTGGTGGCAGCGGGGGTAAACCCGTAGCAGAATTCGTGGTCGGCGTTCCCGGAATGAGAGCCACTTTCGGTATGGCCAGACCGTTCATCAATTTCGTTCCGACCGTGTAGCGCCAAGTGAAATCGTTCATTTCGCCACGCAGCCAAACCCGCTTTCGCGTCCCGTTTACAAACTCGCGATTCTCTTTGAACCCAAGAGACCGCATGACGGTGCCCCGGCTGGCATTGTTTTTTGACCAACCGCCCAGCTTTGCGAGATCCACGAGATCCTCGCTCGTTATGTATGCCTTTTGCTCGCCACCGAACCACTCACGGAGCTGCAGTTCCATGTCGGATTTTGTTCGGGCAGCTTCTTGGTGCTCCCCAGCGATCGCCCATATGTCGCGCGGCAGCGTGAGCGCTTCGCCTTGGGCCTGTAGGGTCGCCGCCTCCCCAATAAGTTGGGCCAGGTGTTCCTGCATCCACGATGCGTTGATCTCGCCAACAACCGCGATCGGCCAGAAGCGCCGACCACCGGAATCGGCTTCTAGAAACTGAGGCTTGTTGGTGCTGCCGACAAAAATATTTCGTCGTGGTCGGTCGGTGACGGCTCTACTGAAAGCGGTGCGGCCTGCATCGTGCGTCCGGCTCAGCATTGCCTTTACACCCTCGATGTCGCCCCGGTTTCGCATTTCGCTAATTTCAGCCACCGACTTGCCAGCGAGCAACAGGACAAGTTCTTTCGGTTCGTCGCCCAGCTTTATCGACTCGGTGAACCATTCATCGCGCAACGCAAGTACCTTCGCTAAGGATGACTTTCCCGTTCCTTCGGTTTCCGAAACAAACACGGGCATGGTGTCGAATTTGATTCCGGGAATTCTGATACGCGCAACCATGCCGATCAAAATGAGGCGCCCGACGGCTCGGTGATATGCATCATTCGGCACACCGGCCGCGTTGCTCAGCCACGAGTGCAGTCGCGGCCGCCCGTCCCATGCTGCCTGCATTCTATCGAGCAGATCACAAGCTGGATCGATCGAATTATCGTCGGCAAATGCGAGTAGACTCCGCCATACGAAGTTTTCAGCCATAACCAGACGATCGCTCTCCGAAGCGCGCGTCATCAGGATGTCCCGCATCCGGTCAGTTAAAACGGACCAGTTCGGCCAGCGCCAGCCTTTCAGTTCGACCTTTTCCGTCCAGGCATTCCACCGGACGTCGATTCCAAGCCCGGCAAGAAAGATGCGCAGGTTTTGTGGGTTATCGCCTTCGGGGTTGCCGTTTCGCCCGCGCGTATACGTGCCCGATCGCAGCTTATGCTCTACGTCTTCAGATAGCCGCTCGGCGCGGGCTTCTATTTGCGGGGTCATAGGGGTGAGCGCGGTTGCGGTATCCTGATGCACGACCGCAACGGCCGCGATCGCATCAATGTTTCCGGTCGCCATGATGCCGGGGATCTTGCGATTGATTAGGTCGACAAGCGGATGACCGGTTGCCGGCATCATCGGATGCGCGTCTGTGCGCGCCACGTCGGAGATACCTTCAAGGATGGGAGCTAGCTGCTTCACTTGCTCTTCGGCCCGGCCACCGACCATCGGCACGGTACCACCCGCAGCAACACCGAGTTGCACCATCATCTTATCGCCTTCCGCTTTTCGCCATTCAGCAATTTCTTGCGCGTCCTGTTTAATTCCCAAGTCCGCGCATTTTTTCCAAAACGACGCGAGAGTTTTCGTGCCCTGGTTTGCGCCGCTGTCGTTCCAGTACCGATTGAGCCGGTTGCCTTCACGATCTTCGGTCACGTCGCAGATGATTCCCGCGATCTCGTATCCTCGAATTCCAAAGCCGGCGCGTTTGATTCCCCACACCGTTCCCAAGCGATTGTCCCGATCCTCGAACCACGATGGGTCTTTCAACATTAGCTCCCGGACGAACCGTTCGAGCTTGGCGCATTCCGCGTCGCTTTGCCGACACTCATCTGTCGGGGGAGCGGTCGTGACGGTTCCTTGCCCCACCTTCAAGCCAGCATACCAATCGAACAGCTTTGCCGTGCCGGGTCCGAAAGCATGCGGCGGGGGTGCGTTTTCAGCGAGTTGATAGACTCCGCTGTTAGTGACAGATCCCGCGTAGACGTTCAGCGCGAGCCAACGAATGCTGATCCGCTCCTCGTCAATTTCGTCCGCCTTGAGCGGCCGGAAATGCGACAGTTTGAATTTGTGGTGACCTTTTCGGAGTCCATCCTTGAACCAGGACGGCGCCCGGAACGCGAAATGCCAGCCGCCCGATTTGGAATGCGCGTACGGCAGCACCGCGCCAATCTGCAACTTATCGCAAAGTGCCAGATAGTGCGACCAAGCCTCGTCGCGATCATCGGGACCGTGCACATCGACGTCAAAAAGTAGGCAATCGGAGTTGATCGCACTCACGCCGAGATGCATGCCGGCAGCGTATGCGGCTTCCCAGCGCGCACGGTCACGGTGGCCGTTATAAAGACTGCCATTGTGCGTCACCGGGTCTATCGCGAACAGCGCCAGCTTGTTCTGCTCGGCATAGTCCAGTGCTGCTTTTTGGATTGTCGTTATGTCAGTCACGCCGCCAACCTCGCTTCAAAATGCTCGATCGTCCTCTCAACACCGTCGAGATGACTGAAGCGAAATCCGCCGAAAAGATCGCACCATGCGACGACCTCGGGATCCGGCCATTTCTTTCCCTCATGCGGGCGCCAGCCGGCATTGTAGGCGCGCTCCAGTGCTGCGATGCGTTCCTTGCATCGCTCAATCTGCGCGAGCCTGTGGGGGCGTGTATCGTTCGCATCGGCTTCAGCCGCGGCTAGGATATTACGCGCGCCATCCATGTTTCGCGCGGCGAACCAATCATCCTCGCGATTGAGTAGATTGAGAGCGCGGTAGATAGAAACCGGGGGCACCCAGCCGATGCGCGTCTCATCGCGTAGCACCTCCATGCGCTTCCGTATTTCGGTTAGATCATCGATCCAATCGCAGTATAGATCATGGAGAAGATCGAAATTCGTATAGGGTCGTTCAGTCGCAGTTGTAGTCACTTGGGTCTTTCTGCCGCGTTGGCGGCTGTTGGACCCGCTAAAACCGTTGACTTTTGGAGCCGAATTCGCTATAGAAAGAGTGCGAACAATTTCATCTAGCGATCAGACCCGTGAGCCTTTGGTTCGCGGGTTTTTCGTTTATTCCGTCAGCGGTCCCAACTCCTGGGCAATGTCGCGAAAAAATTCGTGGTGCAGCCGCATAGTCCGCATCCAAAAACGAGATGGGTGTGCGTTGAGGTAGTTGAATGTGGCGGCGTTCGATACTTTGCCGCGATCCAGGAAGATGCTCGCACTAGCGCCATTATCCCGGATTTCAGTGGCGAGAAATCCGGCATGTCGCGCCCACTGAGCGTAATCCCCTCTTCGAAAGTCGCGGATCAACGAGTTCGAGCGCATCCCCGAACTTGTACGTTCGACAGATGGCGAGGCCGGAGCAGAATTTATGCGCGGCGCGCGCATTCGCTTCGACGTCGCGCGGGTCGGCATCGATTGATTTTGTGGTGAATGCAGCGGTGGCTGGCAGATCGCGCAATCGGCGGACCTCTGCTCCGATATCCGCGCCATACGGGAGGTCCAGGATGAGCGAGAAAGCGATGTTTATTGCGTCGCTTTCATCGAGATCGACGCCGCCATGTCGGCCAGGTCTACCCTTGGCGACCAAGCCAGCTGCCTGCAATGCGGTAATTCGGGCGGCGACGGTCTTTTGGGGAACTTCGAAACGCTCAGAATAGATATTTTGTGCCTTGACAGTTCTCATGAACTATGAGTAGCACATCTAATTACCAAAGTCAAGTAATTAGGGAGAGAGCGAAGCACCGGTTACATCCGCCGATGCCTCGCTCCTAGGATCACGCCGCGCGCGCCCTTCATCCCGCCTGGAGGGCGTTCAGATACACGAGCGCCTGCGCATCGACAGCTTGATCGATCGCGCCCAGCGCACTCGACGCATACGTTGCATGTCGCATTGCAAGCGGAATTTCAGGTAATCGACCGTTGAACCCGGCCGAAGCTCCAATACCCGCGTCAGTGTCGCCCACGCCGAAGTTTTTGTTCCTGAGCGCGCCTTCGAGCGCGGCCAGATCAATATATGCGCTGCGCAATTCCGTGATAGCGGCCAGGTATCGCGCGCCGGCTGTGGCACGCGAGGCAAGCATGGCGGATTTCGTAGTCATTATTGGTCCTTTCTAAATACCAGAGTTGGAAGCGACTGCCGCTGTTCGTGGACCGATATCCGAGGGTCGCAGAACGCCCGGCTGGCTTTCCGAAATAGTTGGCTTCGGCGGCGTGAGTGAATGCATCCAATCATCAAATTGCTTCGGGCTGTTCTCGAAGTCGGTCGCTTTCCGCAAGTCCGTCAGTCCGACGTCGATCACAGCATCAAGTACTGCGAGGGCATCACGCTCGGTTTCGATTTCCTGCAACGCGTCGCCGTGAAACTGCTTCGCCACCAGGTCGTCGATCTGGGCGCGTTCGGTCTCGTTGCTGCCGCTCAAAAACGCGGGCGCGCTGAGATATGCATCAGCGACCCTTGGATCCTTCGCAGCCGCCGCGATGCGATCACCGGTCGATAACGGTTTCAGATTGGCGCGCATTTCCGCGCGCTGCATCTCCGCAACAGGATCAGTCGGGTCGACCTTTGGTGTCGTCAAATTTTTCCGTCGCTGATCAGTGGCAGCCTTCGTGCGGTCGCTGTGGTCAGATGCTCGCTTGAGCACCGGCACGAGATCCTTGGCCGCCTTCACTCGTATCTGTTCGGCGATGCCTTTCGGGCTGTGCACGCCAGAGTCAGAAAGCTGTGTCCGGTGATTGCTCGTGGCAGTCACCGCAGCCTTGATCGCATCCATATACTCATAATGCGGAAGCAATGCCGGCTTGTTGAGCCATTCGCTTTTGAATCTTGAACCGAGCTGCTCGTAGATGGTCGGGATAACCATTTTGTTTAGTCCTCTTTTCTAGGTGACAACGTCGACACAGACGCACTCGGGATGACCCGGTTTCTGTTCGCTCTCCGCGATCTCAAATTCGACACGTTGACCGCGCGTGAGTTGGTCGTAAGCCTCGTCGATTTCAGAGATGTGCACGAATATTTCGCGTTGATCGGTATCGCGCTGGACGAAGCCGAAGCCTTTGCTAAGGTTCCAATGCACGACGGTGCCGCGATATTTGACACTGCTGCTCATGCCGCGGCACTTCGCGGTGCGGGACGTGCAGCGATGCGAGCGGCGATATGCTGGTCGACCTCGTCTTCCACCCACGCGACTTTAAGGTGTGAGATGCGAACCCGCTTTGGGAATTTTCCCGCCTTCTCCCAGCGCCACAGGGTCACCATGGATGCGTTGATGCCTCGATCGGCAAGGTCAGCATAGTCGATGAGTTTTTGCGACACGATATGTGCTCCTGAATTACAGAGAGCACATGAAAACATATTCAGGCGGAATAAATACCGCACTTTGGAACGGGATCAAAAATGAGGGGGTTCTATTCCTTCGACGGCGGCACTATCCCGGCGAACATCTCCTCCGCAGTGAGTTGCGACAAACCCCACTCACGCCGCGGGTTCTGCACGTACCCTGCGACTTTTTCTTCGTCCAGTCCCATTTCCAATGCGACAATCTCGACCGCTTTTGCCTGTTTTAAACGGCGACTGGCCCGTAGTTCGCGGACCCGCTTGATGGCTGTTGCCTGCTTCAAATAACGCTTTTCGATCTGGAGACGACGGCCGGCGGCGTCCACGAACATCACACGCTCGGGGTATCGCTTCGCCTTCGAATTGCGTGGTTTCTTGAATTTCCCCTCAAGCACGTCGGCGAGAAAATTCCGAACGGCCAAAGGGTCCGCCGGCGGCCCTGACGCCTCATAGCGAAGGCACTGCGCCAGAGACGCAAAGTCGCCCTTTTTCGCCCAATCGAGCGCGGACTGCCACGTCTGGTGCGCGATGTCGCGTTCGTAGTTTTCGAAGTCATAGTCCGCGGCGTCAACCGGACCGGGCAAAGGGATTTCGTTCACTGCCCTACCCCCGCAAATGGCACCACGTTGTCGGCCGGAGGATTCAGAATCAGCTCAAGCAGTCCTGCGAGCGCTTCGAACGCCGCACGCTTCTCCTCAAGATATTCGTATCGGTCGTAAGTCTCGCGCACACCCCCGATTACGTGCCCCATGCAACGCTCGGCATGATCGGCGGGCACCTTCGCGCGGCTCATCAGTGACCGTGCCGTGCGGCGTAGATCATGCAATGTCCAGCCGGGCATTTCGGGTCTGTTCTCAGTTTTGCGGTTCTTCGCGATCGCGGCATCCAATGCCACCTTAGCTTTACTGAACCCGCTGAACGGTCGCTTGCCGCCTGTGGTTGAGAACACGAACCACGAATTGCCTTTGAAGCCTTGCGGCTTGGCGCCGATCAGCGACCGCGCCTGCGGTGGCAGCGGAATGACGTGATCCAGCTTGTTTTTGTAGCGCTCGCCTGGAATCGTCCAAATGTCGCCCTCCAGTTCGATCGAACTCATGGCGGCGGACTCGTTCCTGCGGGTCATCAGCAGCAAGAGCGATTTGACATAGGCCGGATAACACGCCGGAACCTTGGCTGTTTCCAGCCCGTTCCAGATGTCGCGGATTTCCTCGTCCGTCAGGACACGTTTGCGGGCGCGGTCCTTCGGCTTGGTCCGGGCCATGCCGCGAACGATAGGCGAAAGGAAATCATCATCACGGGCGGCCTGCCAATTAAAGGCCTTGCGAACATGGGCCAGAACGCGGTCAGCCATAACCGGCCCGGCGCTGTCCTCGACATGATCAAGCATTTCCACAATCTGCCGGCGCTTGAGGTCGTAAATCGAGGTTTCCCCAATCTGGGGCCGGACATGGGCGTCCAGCGCCGCCGTGATCTGGTCCTCGCTTCGGAGCTTGCTGACATGTCGTTTCACGAAATCATCAAGGATGGCGTTGACTGTGGTCGCGTCTCTTTCAATCTGTACGTCGCGCTTTTTTGCCTCGACCTTGGCGGGATCCTTCCCCTCACCGACCAGCTTAAGCCACCCGCGCGCCTTATCTCTCGCGTCAGTAAGTTCGATCTCTCCCACCTTCCCGATTTCGCGTCGACTGGCGCTTGCCTCACCTGGATAGCGCGTGCGGAGAACGTAGGTTTTTGATCCTTTGTCCGTTATGCGAACGCCGAAACCCGGCACAAGCGAATCCGCGACCCAAAGACGCGGTGGATACTTCGCACCGAGTTTAGCCGTCGGCGCCTTCAACTTGCTGACCATGGTGACGGTCAGTTCTTTCCTATGCTTCTTGGCGGGCATCTGCGAAATCCTCGGGCCACTTGCGGGCCACAAGAGGCCGAAATAGGATGTGGCCCCAATGAATTTCAGTTTATAGCATGAGATGCCATATAAATCAATATATATGGGCACTTCTGACGTGTGACCCTATTTGGTGAAGCGATGTGAATCGCTTTGAAAGGTTGGAATTCATAACTTTTAATCATGGGGTCGTGGGTTCGAGTCCCACCGCGCTCACCATGAAATCACTGGTATCATTTATATTTTAATCGTTCGCGATTCTGTCCGACCAAGGTTTGTTGACAATCTGGAGCAGTTTGTTGACAAACCCCCGTTCCGGGTACGTTCGGAGCGGCAATCACTTACGTAGAAACCGCCTGCCGCAGAATGACGTCCGCCCTTTGCGGAACCGCGCCACCATTACCCTTTTGCTTCAAGAATTCTGATAACGCCTGCTCTCGCGCGAGCGGCCCTCTCCTCGGCGCGGACAATCTCCTGTCGGTAGGCCCCTAAGACCGCCTGCTCCACATCAACCGTTAACGCGCGAATGCCGGTGAAAACCTGCTGCAGGTGGCCCTGAGAGTATCCAGCAGCGCGCGCCAACGGGCTCTGCCAACGCTCTCCGAACAGGGTGACCGCCGGGGCGAAAAGACGCTGCCGTTCCGTCTGCTGAGCTCCGACCTTCACCTCGCTAAAACTGAGGTCGGAGGAAACCAACTCTTCATTCCCTTGAGAAGAAATGTGCTCAGCTTCCGCAACCAATTTCGCACCGCTCATGAAGTCACCCGTCCGCAAGTTACTACCTACCTGTGACTTAGAGGGCGCCCGGCGATCGATCAACGTCAGAACGCCCGGCGTTGTCTCGCGGCACTTGTGGAAAGCAAGGACAGAGCCAGTCAAAGTCCAAAAACTGACCGTAGGCTCAGAGTAGCCGCGGTCCTTGTTCGTGCGAATGGTCCATCGGCTGCGCAGGCGTCGACTATCCCAGGAACAGGTTGTCCATAGCCCCACGGAGATCGATATCGATGGCACCCGTCATTGCCGGTGGCGATGCCTATTCATAGATTCGTAAGATTCGTTGAGCATCGTAAACCATTGAAAAAACTACATACTCTCGAATATCATTTTCGACTTTCCCTCAAAAATCGCTGACTTTCCCTCAAACGACGCCTCGACGCAGGGCTTGCGATTCAATTGGAATAGAAACTATTCGTGGACTGACAGATGAGAATTGGCAGAATCGGCACGCCCGTCCTCCGCAGACGCCTTAGAGTCTATTCGGCGCGGAGACGATCGCACTCAGCGTGAGAAGATGAGTCCGCATACGGGCGCATTAGATTCTAACCGGATCGAAGACGGTCGGATTAGATCCTAATCGGTGCGGATGACGTTGCCCCCTTGGCTTAATCCAGTTTGAAGTAGGCTCTGGCCCCACGACAAGGACCAGAGATGAAGCGCAGCAGGTTCACCGAAGACCAGATCATCGGGATATTGAAGGAGCAGGAGGCCGGGGTTCCGGTCGCCGATCTGTGCCGCAAGCATGGCGTGAGCAACGCCAGCATCTACAAGTGGAAGGCCAGGTACGACGTCAGCGAGGCGAAACGACTGAAGGCACTCGAGGACGAGAACGCCCGGCTCAAGAAGCTTCTGGCCGATGCGATGCTGGACAACTCGGCGTTGAAGGACCTCCTGGGAAAAAAATGGTAACGCCCGCTGCCGAGCGGGATGCTGTCGCCCATCTCCAGACTGCCTATGGGATGAGCGAGCGGCGGGCGTGCCAGGTGCTGGGGTGCTGTCGGATGACGATGCGCTACAGGCCATCAGTAAGCGCTCAGTTGATCCCCTTGTATCGGGTTAGCATCGAACATGCGAAGAATCCTCCGGTTGTGACGGAGGTTTTGGATGGTGTTAGACGGCAAAAAGGACGTCCATTTGGACGGCTCATCGACTGGAATAGTCAGCCGGCTTGAAGTGCTTGAGGGACCGACGGGGCGGCGCGTACGTTCGGAATCTGAGCGTGCTCGGATCGTTGCCGAGAGTTTATTGCCTGGCGCTCAGGTAGCGGAGGTGGCGCGCAAGCATGGTGCGACGCGCTGGCAGATTTACGACTGGCGCCGACGCTTTCGACAGAGAGGCGGCTTGCCGTCGTGCGACTCTCCGACGACAAGCTTCGCACCGCTGGTTGTGGAAGAGCCGTTAGACGAGCGTCACGTTCCGATGGTCAAGATTGAGATTGCGATCGGTGACATCGTCGTGCGGACGGACGCGGCGATCGGCGAGAAGCAACTATCACAGGTGATCCGCGCGGTGCGGACGTCACGATGATCGCTGCTGGCGCGGAGTTGAAGATTTACATCGCGACGCGGCCTGTCGACTTCCGCTGTGGTCACGATGGGCTTGCGGCGAAGGTGCAGGAGATGCTTGGTCTCGACCCGTTCTGCGGCGCGGCGTTCGTGTTCCGATCGAGGCGAGCGGATCGGATCAAGATTTTGGTCTGGGATCGCACGGGCCTGGTGTTGGTGCACAAGCGGCTCGAAGGCTGCAAGTTCGTGTGGCCGACGATTGCGGATGGCGTGATGCGGGTATCGCCGGCGATGTTTGCGGCCTTGTTTGAAGGTTTGGACTGGAGGCTGGTCCGTCCGGAGGAAGCACGGCGTCCGCAAGCGGCGGGATAACTGCGGCAGAGTGACTCGGGACGCTCTTTGCGCATGGCGAGAACGGCGGCGATGTGCTGGAAATAGCGCATGAACACCGCGGCGCTGCGCGACGAGAACGAACGCCTGAAGGCGCTTTTGGCGCAAACGCAAGCGACGTTGGGCGAGCATCAGGCGGCGCTGGCAACGTCGGAAGAGGCGCGGCGCCGGCTGGAGGTTATCCTCGGAGAACTTCGCCGCGAGAAGTTCGGCGCGAAGTCCGAGAAGCTGCGGCCTGATCAATATCATTTGCCGCTCGAAGACGTCGAGATCGCGCAAGGCGTCCTGGACGCGGCGCAGGAGAACGCGGCAGCGATTATCCAGGGCCGATCGCGCGGCGCATCAGATCAAGCCCGTCATCGCAATCGGGGCTGCCTGCCTGCGCATTTGCCGCGGGTGGAGCGGATCATCGAGCCTGCGAGCACGCTGTGTCCCTGCGGCTGCGGCGCGATGACGAAGATCGGCGAAGACGTCAGCGAGCGTCTCGACGTGATCCCGGCGCAATGGCGCGTGCTGGTCACGCGTCGTCCAAAATATGCTTGCCGCCGCTGCTCGGGCGCGGTCGTTCAGGCGCACGCGCCGGAGCATGTCGTGCCTGGCGGACTGCCGACCGAAGCGGCCATTGCGCAAGTGATCGTCGCCAAGTTCGGCGATCATACGCCGTTTTACCGGCAGGCCGGGATCTACGCGCGACAAGGGATCCGGCTCGACCGGGCGACGCTGGGGAACTGGTCCGGCCGCGCCTGCTTCCATCTCCAGGCTGTTGGGGATCGGATGCGCCGCCAACTGGCGGCGGCGGATCGCCTGTTCATGGACGAGACCACGGCGCCGGTGCTTGCTCCCGGGCGCGGCCAGACGAAGAAAGGCTTCTTCTGGGCTATTGTCTCCGACGACCGCGGCCACAGCGGCCCAAGTCCGCCGATCGTGCTGTTCCGATATGCGTCCGGACGCAGCGGCGCTTTCGCCAGGCAGTTTCTGGACGGCTTTAACGGGCGCTTCCTGCAATGCGACGCATACGAGGGCTATGATCGGCTGACCGGCGTTGCGCGACCGCAAGGCCCCTGGACGCTCGTGCATTGCTGGAGTCATCTGCGTCGGCGCTTCGTCAAGCTGGCGCGCAACAGCAGATCGCCGATCGCCGAAGACGCGGTCCGGCAGATTGCGCTTCTCTATGCCATCGAAGCCACGGTGCGCGGCTCATCGCCGGACATCCGACTGGCCGCGCGCAAGGAGCATTCGCGGCCTGTCGTTGCTGCTTTGAAGCCGTGGTTCGAGAAACAGCTGTCGATGATCTCCAGCAGCTCGACACTCGCCCAGGACATCCGCTACGCGCTCAATCATTGGCCGGGGCTGACCCGCTTCCTCGAAGACGGACGTCTCGAGCTCGACACCAATCCGGTCGAAAACGCCATCCGGCCGGTGTGCCTGACCAGAAAAAATGCGCTATTTGCTGGTCATGAAGTTGGAGCCGAGAATTGGGCTTTGCTGGCGTCGATCGTAGCCACCTGCAAGCTCAACGACGTCAACCCCGTCGCCTACATCGCCGAAACACTCGAGGCAATCATCGCCGGCCATCCTCAAAGCAAAATCGAAGACCTCATGCCCTGGAGATTCCGCAAAACGTCAAGCCCACATCAATGGGGCAGCGGTTGAGCGCTTACGGCCATCAGGGTCGATGATGACTTGCTGCGCGAGCGGATGA
This sequence comes from Nitrobacter sp. JJSN, assembly GCF_051912485.1. Lineage (GTDB taxonomy): Bacteria > Pseudomonadota > Alphaproteobacteria > Rhizobiales > Xanthobacteraceae > Nitrobacter. The sequence goes on from NZ_CP196822.1 coordinate 1,728,600, forward strand.
AGGCCATTGCGCATGAGAGCGGCGACGGTTCCCCTCGCTCCCGCACGTGCGGGCGACCGTGGCGTCGTGGCAGGCCGACTACAACCTCAACCGACCTCACGCGCGGCTCGGCTGGCTGACACCTGCCGAATACGCCGACACCTTCAACCCGCGACGGGATCTGCGCTGCGCTCAATGGCCAGCTCCGCGCCAGCCCCCGTCGCTCACCCCGCCCAGATCGGCAAAACCAACCGTCCGAGTCTACGTCACGCTGGATAGAAGTTGGGGGCAACGTCACGGAGACTGTCGACCCAGCGCAAGCCGACAACCGGCAAGATGAGTCCGTATCCGCGCCGAATGGACTCTAATCGGATCGGATACGGTCGGATTAGAGTCCATTCGGCGCGGAGACGGTCGCACTCAGCGTGAGAAGATGAGTCCGCATACGGGCGCATTAGATTCTAACCGGATCGAAGACGGTCGGATTAGACTCTATTCGGTGCGGAGACTGTCGACCCAGCGCAAGCCGACAACCGGTACTAACGCCCGTACTCATACGGACGAGAGTGCCGCATGCCCCGGAATTCTGGCGATGCTCGTAACGGCACCCATGATCGCAGCTTTGCTAAGATTGCCTTGATCTCTTTAGGCATGCTGCTGTCCGACATGAAGGTCACCGCCAGTTGGCGCAGTTGAGCAGTGAACGCCCTGCCCCGGGATCCAAAATGCTGAGCCGCAAGTTCAACCCGGCGTGCGCCCTCCACAACAGCACCAATATTCAATCTGCCTCGCGCCTGCGGAAGCTCGATTGAGCCAGTTTCTATGAATTTCATTCGGTCCGCGACATGATCGACGACATTTGCCTTTTCATGGTATCGGCCGGCCTCGCCAAACAGGCGGTCCAACAAGGCTGATCGGGGCGGCCCCATCCTTGGGTCTTCTTGATGGGCACGGCAGCAGGCGTCTAGTCGCTCGCTCTCCACCACAATCCTCGCATCGTGAACGTGGCGTGTAAGCCCGACATAGATTCCGCGAGCGTCGGCGGCACTTCCCAGATGCAGAACCGTAGCAAGCGCGGTGCGTCCTTGGACGGAATAAGCCGAACCCGCGATCGAATGAACGACCTTCGGCACGCCGGCATGCCGCTGCCGCCCTTGCTGAACAAAACGAAACCACTCATCTTCGATCACACGCCGATCTTCAAGACGGATTGCGAGACGAACTGATCCGTCGCTTTGACGAGTGATTCTTTCGACATTTCCCCGGGTACCATTCCTTATTTGGTATTGATGCAGCGTCTCGCCGAAACGGATGCGGTCTCCTATTGCCAGCGGCAATAGACCTAAGGCGCCATCGCGATCGACGGCGATCAGGTTGAGGTCCTTGCCCTGGATGAGCCCTTCCTCACGCAGAACCCCGCGAGCCGCGAGATTGAGCTCGGCAGCATCACGGTTCCGGCGTGTAACCAGGATGACGTCATCCCCATGGGACCGTCGGAGATCCTGCCAAGCCTGGATAGCGCGCGCCTGCGCTGCTTCGCGACCCGCAACCAGGTCAATGCGACCATGCTCGGCGTAGACCCGCAGGCCGGCCTCCGAATCGCCTTGGGCCATAGTGATCGAGGCGGCCCGTTGCCAGTCCACAATCTGGCGTCGAACGCCCTTCAACGTCGACTTGCGTTCGATAATTTCAGAAACCGCCTTGAGTGAATTCCCGCCGGCCACCGCGGCCAGTTGGCGGCGATCGCCGGATAGCAGAATCTTTGGAGAGCGACCGGGCTCCCCCGCCGCGTTCCTTAGTGTCGCCGCTTCAAAAATCGCGGCCAAATCGCGAACTCCAACCATCCCGGCCTCGTCAACGATGACTAGCGTGTCTGGGCCCGGAGCCTGCCGCAGACCCGACGCAAGTTCGTGACGAAAGCGCGCAATCGCCATCGCTTCGATACCGGCCGAGCTGCGCAATTCGTCAGCGGCAACCCAAGATGGCGCCAGTCCCAGGATTTTCAGACCCCCCGAACGCCTTGCAGCGTCCACCAAACCAGCGATCAGGGTGGTCTTACCGGTCCCCGCCCCCGACTCTAGGACGGTCGTCGGATCCGACGATGTCGCGTGGCGGAGAGCCTGACGCTGTTCTTCAGACAAAAACGGAATCGCTTGCAGCGCAAGCTCGACGGCATCAGGCCGGAACAGAAGTCTGGGCACGCGTTCTTTTGCTAGGCGAAGCAGCTTGGCTTCCTCGGCGGCAATGGCAGTCGTCGTCCAATGCTGCGCGGCTTCGTGGTCATCCAGTCGAACGAGTCTTCCCGACTCCTCAAGATTCGAGACCTCCGCATAGACCGCCTTTATCCCCTTCCCTTGTAACGCGGACTCGACGAATGATCGATGCAGAAGGGCTTTTCGAGTGAGTACATTTTCAGTGCGAAAAACGCCTGAGGCTGCCAACGCAACAGGGGTATCTCCCGTGATCTCCGGCGGATCAAAGTCGTAGTCAATCTCGGGCACTCGTCTCGGATTTCGAGCCAAGCCCGCTTCCAGAGCGACTGTCCATGGGTCGATTTCGAATACTCCGAATTCTTGTCTCCAGCGCCTCTCCAGATCGTCGCCCGTTGGCACGCTCTCCTTATCGCGGCGCGTCGCCAATGCCGCGACTTCCTTTTGAGCGGCGGACGCATCGGCTCCAACACGCGCTTTGATTTGCTGGGAGCGTTTTGAGAAAACCTCAATCATCACCTCTGGGATGCCTACGATTTCGAACTGATCACGGCCGGCTTCCCTCAGAGCAAATCCCAAATCATTCAACTTTTTCGATAGCGCGGCCCTGAACGCCAATCCTAGGACTACCTGCCACTCATAGGCGCGTCTCGGCTCAACGGTCAGATATTTATTTCCGTTTGCGGAACGGGCGACGTTGAAAAGAACGCAATGTGTGTGGCAGGCGGGATCCCCCTCTCGAGAAGTGAAGTGTGGGAATTTCGCGACAACGATATCCGCCGGCACCTCCTGCAAATGTCCTCCCGCCCCCAACCGCACCCGAATGAGGCCTTCATATGCTGCGAATTCTAATGCCTGATCGACTGCATCTTGCTGGATACGTTCCAATACCGAACGTTGTTCGGCACTGCCGGCGGCCCAGAGAATTCCAAAGCTCTTTGGTGTTGAAAACGTGATGTCCCACCCCGCGCGATGCCGCTCGCCGGCGCCGCGTACCAATCTTTTGCCAGTTCGCGGATCGAATCCCCCGCAAAGATCCCGGAACGTTTCTTTGTTAATCGGCGCGCCGCTGCGGACAAGGCTGGAGCCGCTCGACCACCACGTCCCATTGCCGTCACGGGTATAGTAATTGTCACGGGATTTCGGGCGTGCCTCCCGGTTGGGATCCTCGGTATAGTACGCGCCGGCAGCGCGGCCGCAACCGAGGGCATGAAGGGTCGCCGTCACTCGGCGTCCGCGGAGCGGTACCGGCAGATATTTTCCCGCGGCTCGCTTGAGCCGGCGCTCAGGCGCCCGACCAGCCGTGCAAGCTCCCGCAATGCCTCATCGACGTCATTTTGCCGCTGGATCAGCACGCGATGACGCAGCGCCGTCTCGAAGCTTTGGCTGACGCATTCGCCGATAGCTTCTTCGACCGTTATCTTGTTTGCTCCAGCCGCCTTCGCCACCGCGTTGGCGAGCTCAGCCGTGAGCTCTATCGTAAACCGCGTCGTCTTTGCGTTGCTCATTCCGAATGCTCACTTGCACTGCGCCTGCCAACAGGTGGCCTCGAACTCATCGATCAGCAATGGCCCGCTTTCGATTTTTGGGGGCATCGCCACGATCTGCATCTTTAGTGAGTGGGGTGTGACAAGAATTATCTTTGGCCTTCTGTTGGCCCGCAATCAGGTCTTATTGGTACTGGTTGGTCTTGTTGGCTTTGTTGGTGAAGAGGATTCACACACTTGACTGAGGAGGTGCGTGCTGCAGAGAGCATCCTCCGGGCTTAAGCTGCAAAATTCTGAGGGGGAAAGCTCGGCAAATCTTGTCTGACAGCGCTGAAGCCTCATACAGAGAGATTTTTTGGGAAACCCGCGAATGGTACTGCGCCAATACGATTGGTGCTGGTTGCCGCCTTGGACGGCTCTGGCACGGTGTGCGTTGTGGCCGATCACACACACGGACGGCTACCCACGGGCACGCGAATTCAGTCGGGTAACGTCGGCCTTAGCACAGAAGCGTCTGATCGAGACCGTCGGTGATGGAGTCCGTTCTACCCCCAACTCCGGACATGTCGCTGCGCCGCAATAACTGACGCTATGGGCCATTTCCGGACTCATGAGTTGCGGCGTCGGCTTGAGATCACCAAGCGATCTGGCTTCGATCGGGCTGATTGCTGAGTAGCGGCTTCCCGAACGCCGAGGGTATCAGATCGTCGAGAAAGAACAGCAGTTGAATACGGAATCCGGGGCCTGTTCCCCCAGCATGATTGAGGGGGACGATAGCCTCTGCCGAAACCTGCCACGTCATCGCGACGTAGGCAAAGCCGGGATTTGCAGTTGCCGCCGTCTGCTGGCCACGCGGGCTGTCGAACCTGAACTCGACGAGCGGTACCCATTGGTTCAGCGGCTCTTCCTTTGGCGGACCTCCGTCGAAGCGACTCGTCAGATAGAGCGTGCTGTACTGGATTGAAAAACCCCAGTGCAGGATCTCGACGGCGGGGGAAATTACTGCGCTGAAGCCGCTGGCCGCCGAGTTGGGCGCGAGCGCATGCCCGACCGTTCCGAGCGGGATTTCGTCCACAACCGCGTCCGTGATCGCGAACGGACGCAGCCAGGACAATTGCGCGGGGAGATCGCCGAAACCTTTGCCGAAGAAGATGCCAGGCTGGATCGTGTGGGGCGCATCGGCCCCCACCGCCACTGAGCCGGAGTGCCCGATGCCCCAGTTGAGGCTGACGGAGACGAGCGCTTCGTGCTGGTTGTTGCGATAGGCTTCGTATTTCAGTCCGATGTCGGTCTTGTCGAAACCCGACGTGTGACCGATCGGCCAGTTTTGGTGAATCCAACCGCTGTCGACCGTGAACGCCAGCGTCGGCGTCAAGAGGCGCGCGAAAGCTGCATTGATGCGATTCTCGAGAGCGCTCCCCTGCGCCGGATACTGCTGATTGGTCCAGAAGGGCAGAATCACTTCATCGGCGACGGACGGGTCGTCAAAGGTCATTGTCCCATCGAAATAGCGGTTGCCCGCGATGCCGTGTGCCTCCGCCTGCTGCGCCCACGCGAGCGCAGCCAACAGCACCAGCCACGGTGGATCGATATCGGCTTCATCGGCTTTGCTCGCGCCGGGGCTTTCTTGATCGTGACCTCGCCTCTGCATTCGAGGCTTGATCATTATAGGATATCCCCCTATCTTATAGTATGCATACGATCAAAAACAAGTCCAAGCTCATCGGCCGGATCAGGCGCATCAGGGGGCAGATCGAGGCCGTCGAGCGCGCGCTGGAAGCCGAGCTGGGCTGTGCCGACGTGCTGATGCTGGTCGCCTCGGTGCGGGGTGCCGTCAATGGGCTGACCGCGGAGCTCCTCGAGGATCACATCCGACATCACGTCGTGGATCCCGCCCGCGAGCAGGATCCGGAGAAGGCCAAAGGGGCCGCAGACTTGATCGACGTTGTGCGGACGTACCTCAAGTAGAACAAGGATTGTCATGAGCGAGATCAGTCGCGCGGCCATTCCGGCCATTCATAGCCATGTGTTCCTTTCCGAAGGCCACGGGAAAAGCGAACGGAAAACCTGGGCGGTGATCTGGCTGTGCAGCGCGATGATGGTCGCCGAGATCGTCGGTGGCTGGCTGTTCGGATCAATCGCGCTCATCGCCGACGGACTCCATATGAGCACACATGCGGGCGCTCTGTTGCTCGCCGCCCTCGCATACACATACGCCCGGAGATACGCGGATGATCCGCGTTTCACATTCGGGACCGGCAAACTCGGAGACCTGGCCGGTTTCACAAGCGCCATCATCCTGGCGATGATCGCATTGCTGATCGGCTACGAAGCGATCAGTCGTCTTTTCGAGCCTGTTCCTATCCGCTTCGCGGAAGCGATACCCGTTGCCGTCCTCGGACTTGCGGTCAACGTCGCCAGCGTCTGGCTGCTCAGCGCCGGCGACCATCATGACCATGGGCACGGCCACCGCCACGGCCATCATCATGGCCACGACGGCGAAGACGAAGCGCATCGGATCGCGACCAACGATGGCGAGGTGGTTCTGGAAGTCTTCGAGGACGGCGTGCCGCCGCGCTTCCGGCTAAGCGCCGAGAGTGCGGCATTGCCGGCAGCCAGCGCTACCATCGAGACGGTACGCCCTAGCGGTTCCCGGCAGCTTTTCGCTCTCAAGGATCGCGGCGATTACTTGGAATCTATTGAGGAAATTCCCGAGCCGCACGCCTTCACGGCCAATATCAGGATCGGCGAACGGACATATCCCGTGCAGTTCGAGGAACATGAGCACGCGCATGGATCTGCAGCGCGCGATCACAACATGCGCGCCGCCGTGATCCACGTGTTAGCGGATGCAGCGGTGTCAGTGCTCGTTATCGTCGGTCTTCTGCTCGCGCGCGCCTTTGGTTGGCTCTGGATGGACCCCTTGGCGGGAATCGTCGGCGCATGCGTCATCGCGAGTTGGTCGTTCGGCCTCATTCGCGATACCGGAGCCATCCTCCTCGACATGAACCCCGACCGCAGAATGGCAGACAATCTCAGACGTTCGATCGAAAATGAAGGCGATCATGTCGCCGATCTTCATCTCTGGCGCCTGGGGCCCGGTCATCTTGGCGCCATCGTTTCCGTGGAGACGACGACGCAGCGCAAGGAGCAATTCTACCGGGCCAAGGTAGCGCGATTCCGCTCGCTTTCGCATCTGACCATTGAGGTCAGGCACGTCGATCCGAGTGTAAGCAGAGCTGCCTGATTTCGGCTTTGGGTCAATCGCTACAGGTCGTTTTTCGTGGGCCAGCGGCGAAGTCCGCCTTCGTCCGAGAACCGACCTGATTTCGAAGCGAAAACTTGTGGCTCATGTTTGTCGGCTCTGTAACCGAGCCGAGGAGATGGCCCCATGCACGATCAAGTAAATGCGGCCCAGCGAGTGCCCTGGAATAAGGGAAAGCTGACGGGAGCAAAGCTACCGCTGCGACCCAAGCACGTCTGGTCGATCCGGACGAAACTCCAGATCGAAGGTCGCGCACGCGATCTTGCGATGTTCAATTTGGCGATCGACAGCAAGCTTCGCGGCTGTGACGTCGTAGCCATACGGGTCGAGGATGTCGCTGCCGGCGGATACACAGCGGATCGCGCAACGGTCCGGCAAAAGAAAACCGGACGGCCTGTCAGATTTGAATTGAGCGAACAGACCCGGCAGGCGGTCGATGACTATCTGAGGGTCACCGGAAAACGGCCAGGCGAGTTCTTGTTCACCGTCGCGGTCCCGATCGCAGTATGACAACGCGCCAATATGCCAGGCTCGTGTCTGAGTGGATCGGAAGCGTGGGGCTAGACCCGAGGCTTTTTGGGACGCGCTCACTGCGACGAACAAAAGCGACCTTGATCTATCGGCGAACCGGCAATCTGAGGGCTGTCCAGCTCCTGCTCGGGCATACCAAGATAGAAAGTACAGTCCGATACCTCGGCATCGAGGTCGATGACGCCTTGGTAATAGCGGAACAAGTTGATGTCTGAAACACCAGGGCAGAGCGGACGTGCTCTGGCCCACCTTCCTACCGCCGGATTGGGCCAACAGCGGAAGTGCGAGCGTTTTGGTCGTCGCCCAGTTGTTACATGATGCTTGTCAGACGGGCGCCCCGGTCTGGGGTGCCCGCCATGAAGGTCAGTCAAAGCAACACGTGCCTACTTGGCGATTGAAGCCTGGGCTGCCGCGATTTTCGCTTTCACGGAATCGAGATTGAAACTCGCGCCCTTTTGCATCGGCGGAAATTCGACCGCGGTCATCGCCAGCTTCTCCACCTGCTGCTGAACAAACACGAAGCGCCAAAATTCGTATTTGAACCAGTCGAAGTATTGTTGCGCGCCGTATTTGGTCCCGCTATCGGGCCAGCCCGTGCGCTCGAAAGGATCGAGGCGAAGATTAATCAGATAGGGCACGTCAGGCTTGGTTTTTTCACCCAGCCAGCCTCCGGGCTGGTCGATAAACCGATACTTGAAGTCGTCGATGCGCACGGCACCCAGTTCGCTTTCGCCAAAATACCAGACTTCGTGCCGGTTCGAGGGCCCCTTGCCGGTGATCATGCCCATCTGATTATAGCCGTCCAAATGACACTTGTAGGTCGTGTCGCTGATCTGCTTGCCCTTCTTCAGCTCTTCGACGATGTTCGGGTTGCCGGCCGCCGCAAGGAAGGTCGGAAACCAGTCCAGCCCCGAGATGATGCCGTTCTCGACCTTGCCCGCCGGCACCTTGCCCGGCCAGCGGATCATGCAGGGCACGCGGAAGCCGCCTTCCAATACCGTGCCCTTGCTCTGTGCGAATGGCGTCTGTCCGCCATCAGGCCAGGTGAAAACCTCGGTGCCGTTATCGGTGGTGAAGACCACGATGGTGTTGTCATCGACGCCCATGTCCTTGAGCTTTTGCATCACGATGCCGACGTCGTCGTCGAGCTGCGCCATGCCGGCCTCATGGATGGTCCAGCCGTTCTTGGAGTTGCGCAGCGCTTCGTACTTCGGCGACAGGTGCGTGACGATGTGCATGCGGGTCGGATTGAGCCACAGGAAGAACGGCTTGTTGTCGGCCTTGGCCTTGTCGATGAACTTGAGCGCAAAGTCGCGAATTTCGTCGTCCACGGTTTCCATCCGCTTCGGATAGAGCGTGCCCGCATCCTCGATCCGCTGCTTGCCGACCTTGCCCCAGCGTGGATCCACGGTGGCGTCATCGACATTGGTCGCATAACAATGGACCATGTTGCGCGGACCGACGGTGTTCAACAACTCCTGCGGATAGGCAGGATGCGCTGGATCCTCCATCGCGTCGAGGTGATACAGGTAGCCGAAGAACTCGTCGAAGCCGTGCACCGTCGGCAGAAATTCGTTTTTGTCGCCAAGGTGGTTCTTGCCGAACTGGCCGGTGGCGTAGCCCATTCCTTTCAGAGCAGTGGCAATGGTTACCGCCTGCGCAGGTAGGCCGGTGGGCGCGCCGGCCTGGCCGACCGTGGTCATGCCGGTGCGGATCGGAAGCTCGCCGGTGATGAAGTTGGCGCGCCCCGCTGTGCAACTCGCCTCGGCGTAGTAATCGGTGAACAGCATGCCTTCAGCGGCGAGCTTGTCGAGGTTCGGCGTCCGTCCGGCCATCAGGCCGCGGTGATAGGCGCCGATATTCCACATGCCGATATCGTCTCCCATGATGACAACAATGTTTGGCCGTTGCCCGGCCGCTGCAGGTGCCGGCGCCGCCGGTCGTTGCTGCGCCTCCGCAGGGCTTGTCAGTCCGACGGCTGAGAATGCCGAGGCGGCGACGAGAGAACTGCCGCTCAACAACAGATCGCGGCGTTTCAGTCCTGCATTGGTCGGCTCGGTGCTGGTCTCAGGGTTTCTCGGAATCTTATCGTTGCTCATGACGTGATCCTCTTCCTTGTGATGCACCTGAAGCCGACATGGCTTGCTGAGGTGTCGATCGGCTCGGCATGACGCGCGGCTGGACGATAACGGCGGCAGTAGTTGGGAGCGCAGAGGTGCGAGCCGCCTTTAAGCACCTTGCGTGGAATCCTGATCTTCGGCTGACAAGAATCGTAGCTCGCGGCCACAGGCCCGCCGCGAGGATTTTGCGGAATGCAGCAGGCTTTCGGGGCGTCGGCTTCATGCTTCTGCGAATACCAATCAGCCGTCCATTCCCAGACATTGCCGATCAGGTCGTGCAGGCCGTAGCCGTTGGCCGGGAATGCGGTGACGGGCGAGGTGCGTTCGAAGCCATCAGCCGCGAGATTCTGGTGCGGGAAATTACCCTGCCAGGTGTTCGCCATGTGCCTGCCGCCAGGCATTTGCTCGTCGCCCCAGGCGAATTCCGCGCCGTCCAGTCCGCCGCGCGCGGCGAATTCCCATTCGGCCTCGGTCGGCAATTCCTTGCCGGCCCATTTGGCATAGGCTTCGACGTCCCGGTAGGCGACGTGGACGACCGGGTGGTCGTCGAGCCCGCTGATGTTGCTGCGCGGACCGTAGGGACGGCGCCAATTGGCGCCGAACTTGAACGTCCACCATTGCCCCCAGTCGCGCAGGGCTACAGCTCGCTTGGGCGGCGTGAAGACCAGCGAGCCGGCCTTGAGCATGTGCGGCAGAGCGCCCGGATAGTCCTTCGCATCAGGTGTAATTTCGGCGAAAGTGACGTAGCCGGTCGCGTTCACGAATTTGCGGAATTGGCGGTTGGTGACCGGCGTGCGATCCATCCAGAATCCGTCCACGGTGACGCGATGGACCGGCGCTTCCTCCGGATAATGCCGATCCGAACCCATGCGAAACGTGCCGCCCGGCACATACAGCATCCCCTCACCTGCTGGATGTTCGAACGATTGTCCGGAGTCAGACGACGATTTCGTATCAGCCAGATTCATGACGATCTCCGGGGCCCTGCATCAGGCCTACGTTGGCTTCATTCGTTACACCGCCCGAAGAGTTGTTTGCTCGATATGCGTTTTTCGGTAGTGGGTCCTTTGACGGATGGTGACCCCAGAGCCAGGAATCCCGGATTACGGTAGGTCTCCTTCATACCCAAATCGGTTCAATGGCCGTTGCGAGATTGTAGCATCGCAGGTCGCGCCTCTCAGGTTGTTTGCAAGTCGATCGAATGGATGTCCGAAACGGGTCAAACTCAGAAGTCTGAGTGCGCAACTGGGAAGTCCGCTTTGCCCTCAACAGCGGGCATCGTCAGCCAGACTGTCAGGTCCGAAAAGGGCCGATTTTGTTGCAAAAGTCGGTTGCGCCTGATGGATGCTCGTATTCGGCTGGGGGCAACCGGCTTTGATCCGCCGGCCCTGACTCCTCTACACAACTCTAACTCTAACTCTACGCGAGGCGCAGAACCTGTGCCGGTGGCGGTCGCGCGACCAGAGTTGCGAGCCGCCGCAGGTTCTGAGCGATGGCGGCCAGAACAAACTCATCCTGGGCGCCTCGTGGACCACGCAGTCGAAGTCGAGCAAGCTTTAGAATGCGCTTCAGGTGAGCGAACCGCATCTCGATCTTCTTGCGTTCACGTCGCGAAGTCTCAAAGCCATCAGTGCCGGCGAGCGACCGGGCGACGTCGCGGGCGTGCTCATGAATGTCGCGCGGGATCTTGCGAAAGGGGACCTTCGGACAGCACTGTCCTCTGAGTTTGCAGCCATCGCAATCGCGCTTTCTAGCCAAATAGATCAGCGTGGTCCCGCCATTCACAAGTGTCCCCGTCGTCGTCAGGGTCTTGCCCGCGGGACAGTGGTAGACGTCGGTGGTCGGATCATATCGAAAGTCGCTGCGCGAGAAGGTGCCGTCATCCCGCTTCGACTTATCGAACACAGGGATATGTGGCGCGATGCCCTTGTCCTCGACTAGCCAGTTCAGCATCGGAGCCGCACCGTAAGCGGTATCTCCGACAAGCCGCTCTGGCTTGAGGCCGAAGCGCTCTTCGGTCCGCTCGATCATGGTCTTTGCCGCGCCGACCTCGGCCTGGCGGATGGAGCGGGATGCTTCAACATCAACGATGACACCGAACTTCACGTCGATGAGATAGTTGTCGGAGTAAGCGAAGAATGCCGGTCCCTTGTGAGCGCCGGTCCACTGGGCTGCCGGATCGGATGGCGAGACGAACTTCGGGACCACGTCGCTGGCCGCGCCCCACGCCATATCGTCGAGGGTCGCCAGATACTCCTTCACCGCGCGGCTGGACCTCTTGGGATCGCGATCCCTGCGCCAATCCTGACCCGCGATCGAGCGTTGCTTATTGGCGTCCGCCTGAATCAGGCTCGCATCGACGGCAAAGCCATCACCGCCAACCAGACCGGCCGCAATGCACGCTTCGACGACCCGCTCGAACACACGACGAAAAACATCCCCATCGCGGAAGCGCTCGTTGCGGGCACGCGAGAACGCCGAATGATCGGGAATTGCGTCCTCGATGCCGAGTTTGCAGAACCACCGATAAGCCAAGTTCACTTGCACTTCGCGGCAGATCAGCCGTTCTGAGCGGATCGCAAAGACATATCCCACGATAAGCATCCGGATCATCAGTTCCGGATCAATCGACGGGCGACCCATCGACGAATAATGAGGTGCAAGTTCGCTGTGAAGCCAGCTGAGATCGAGCGCAGTATCGATCTTCCGCACCAGATGATCTTCAGGAACCGCGTCGCTAAGGTGGAACTCGTAGAACAGTTGACTCTGGTCACTCTTCAGACGGCCCATCATCGATCGACCTCGCCGAGATTCGCGTCAACACAACGGAATCACGCTTCGCCGCTTGTCTCAACTGACTTTTGCAACAAAATCGGCCAATAAGCGACATCGCCTGATCTGACGCGAACTGTTGATTTGGCTCAATGATAAACGGCGCGGGTGTGAAAAGATGCCTTCTTTGCTCCCGAAATGAGAGGGTTCTTACTATGGTGAAGTACGGTCAATGGCCTGTGGCGTTCTGCTTTAGCTTAGTAATATCGCTTATATTCGCAGCGTCATCCCGTGCGCAGCAAAATCCGGTTACCGCCATCGATATCGCGCTGGAGCCGGACGCAACGATGCTCAAACATGCGCAGGCGGATAATGCCCGCTTGCTGAAAGTTTTTCCAAAGGGCTTTGCACTGGACGCCACGCATAACCCGCACGTCACGATGCTGCAGCAGTTTGTCCGCACGGCCGACCTAGAGAAGGTCTACGATGCAGTCAACAAGGTGTTTGCCACCGAGAAACCGACAAGTTGGAAATTGAAGGCATTCAAATATTATTACATCCCGTCGCCGCCAATCGGTCTTGCGGGTATCGTCGTCGAGCCGACTGAAGATTTGCTCAGACTGCAGCAAAAAATAATCGACGCGGTCACTCCTTTTACCGAGAAGACCGGGACCCCAGCGGCGTTCATGAGTACCGAGGATGGCCGCGACATCCAAGAGTTCTTGATTGGCTACGTGGCCAATTTTGTGCAGATCGGAGCCGGCAAAAAATTTAATCCCCACGTCACAATCGGTGTTGGCACCGAAACCTATTTAAATGAGATGCTCGCCGAACCGTTCGAAACGTTTACGTTCTCGCCAGCGGGGGCGTCGGTTTACCAGCTTGGTAGTTTTGGCACGGCTCGCAAGGAACTCAAGGCTCTGATGCTGATGCCATAATCGCCTTCGGGGAAGCACGCGAAAATTCCGGACACGTGCCTAAAGGCGTTCCGGATAATCGGCTTGCTGAATTATTTTGCGGCGAAAGCGCAACTCGAAAAGGAACCAACCATGTCACCGAGCTTTTTCTCCGGGCTAAGCCGCCGCACGCTCCTCGCAGCGTTGGTTATGCTTCCAGCATTTCCCGGAACACTCGTTCCCATCTCTGCATCAGCGCAAACGGTAACCACGGACAGCCCGCTTCCCTCATGGAATGACGGCGCGGCAAAGCAAGCGATCTTAAATTTCGTAGCCGCTGTGACGCGAGAGGGTTCGCCGGATTTCGTGCCTCCCGCCGAGCGCATCGCGACGTTCGATAACGACGGCACCTTGTGGGTGGAGCAGCCGGGGTCTACTCAACTGACTTTCGCACTTGACCGTGTAAAGGCTCTGGCACCCCTGCATCCGGAATGGAAAGACAAGCAGCCATTCAAGGCAGTCCTTGAGAACGATATGGCGACGCTCGCAAAAACCGGCGAACAGGGCTTGGCGGAGTTAGTCCTGGCGAGCCACGCCGGAATGACTACCGAAGAGTTTGAGAAGATCGTTATTGACTGGCTCGCCACCGCTCGCCATCCGCGTTTTAAGCGACCGTACACCGAGCTTGCATACCAGCCGATGATAGAATTGCTCGCCTATCTGCACTCCAATGGGTTCAAGACCTTCATCGTCTCAGGCGGCGGCATCGAGTTCATGCGCCCGTGGACCGAGCGGGTCTATGGTGTACCGCCGGAACAAATCGTTGGCTCCTCGATCAAGACCAAGTTTCAGATGCGCGACGGCAGGCCGGAGCTTTTCCGGTTGGCGGAGATGAATTTCATCGACGACAAGGCCGGCAAGCCGGTCGGCATCAACGAGTATATTGGTCGTCGCCCGATAGCCGCTTTCGGCAACTCCGACGGCGATCTGGAAATGCTGCAATGGACGACGATGGCCGGTGGCTTGCGCTTCGGCCTGATCGTCCATCATACCGACGCGGAGCGCGAATACGCCTACGACAGGACCTCGCCTTTCGGCCACCTCGACAAAGCCTTAGACGCTGCAGTCTTCAATAAATGGACAGTGGTAGATATGAAAACCGACTGGAAGCGCGTGTTCGTATTCGAGTGACGCTGGTCCGTGGACTTTCGCTGCCGCAAAATGAAATCAGACAGGTAACAGTAATTCCAACGGCACGCCGCTGACTGCGAAACATCTACGTTCCCACCTGCAGGAAGAGGGCTCCGACGATGCCGTAACCCATCAGACAGCAGCTGATCGGTTTAGGTGCGGCCTGTTTCCGAGTATGACAGTTTTCAGGGCGACGAGCTTACCGATTCCAGAATGCATGCTGATGTACCAAAACACTCGCTGCTTCCTGTCGAGCTTAGGTTTGTTTCTAGACAAGGTTGCGTGATACTTTTGGTCAAGTAACGCGCAGGTGCAATTGGGCAAGGTAGCGCCGATGCAAGGTATGGGACAGTCCCCGCTGTTCGCCTCCATGCGCGGCTGGAGGCGCAAGGACCTGGGCGGTGACGCCTTCGCCGGCCTGACACTGGCTGCCATTGCCATCCCCGAGCAGATGGCCACCGCACACCTCGGCGATCTCTCCCCCGAAGCCGGCTTCCTCGCTTTCCTGGCAGGCACCGTAGCCTTCGCGCTGTTCGGCGCGAGCCGCCACATTTCCGTTGGGGCGGATTCCACCATCACGCCGATCTTCGCGGCGGGCCTCGTTATTCTAGCCACGTCTGGCTCGCCACATTACCAAGCGCTGGCTGCACTACTCGCGCTGATGGTGGGAGCCGCAGTGTCGGCTGCCGGCCTGCTGCGGCTCGGCTGGGTCGCCGATCTGCTCTCGGTGCCGGTCACCGCCGGCTTCCTTGCCGGAATATCGATCCATATTGTTGTCTCGCAGCTTCCTGAGCTGCTCGGCCTGCCTCCCGGAAGCGGAGACGTCTTCCACCGCCTCGCAGCTGTCTATGGCGGCTTAAGTGACATCAATCCCTATAGCGCCACCATCGGCGCGGCCGTGTTCGCAGTCGTCGCCCTGTGCGAGCGCATCAGTGCGCGCATTCCCGGCGCGTTGATCGCGCTAACGGCAGCCACGCTCGCGGTGGTCGCCTTCGGTCTGCAGACGCGCGGCGTCGCGGTCCTCGGCACACTGCCGGCCGCCTCGCCTGGCCTACGCCTGCCGGAGGTGACGTTCGGGGACATGCGTACGCTGGTGCCGTTGACCCTTCTGGTCACTATCGTCATCATGGTCCAGACGGCCGCCACCACGCGTTCCTTCGCCGGCAGCGGTACTTCTGGCTCTGACGACGTCAACCGCGATTTCATCGGCGTCGGCGCGGGCAGCCTGCTGTCCGGTCTCGTCGGCGCGTTCCCGGTCAATTCCAGCCCACCCCGCACCGCGATCTCGGTCGAGACGGGCGGTCGCTCGCAGGTCACCGGCTTGCTGGCCGCAGCCATCGTGCTGGCGCTTACGCTGTTCGGCACAGACCTTTTGAAGAACGTGCCGCAGGCGGCGCTGGCCGGTATCCTGTTCTTCGTGGCTATGCGTATATTACGCTGGCAGACCTTCATGGCAACACTGCGCCAAGCGCCGACGGAATTTTTACTGATCGCCACCACCGCGCTCGCCATCGTGGCGCTGCCGATTGAGATCGGCGTCGCCATCAGCATCGGCCTGTCACTCCTGCACGGCGTGTGGACCATCACCCAGGCCAGGGCGATCGAGTTCGAGCACGTTCCGGGCACTTCCATATGGTGGCCACCGGACGGTAAGCCGGCGGGCGAGCGGATCGCAGGCGTGCTGGTAGCAGCGTTCCAAGCGCCGCTGTCCTTCGTCAACGCAGATCGCTTCCGCCAGGACTTCCACGCGATGGTGGGGGAGCGCGCGGGCAGCCTGAAGCACGTGGTGTTCGAGGCCAGTAGCGTCATCGACATCGACTATACGGCGGCGCAGACCTTGCGCGAGGTGATCACCTATTGCCGAGACGCCGGGATTACCTTCTCGATCGCTCGGCTGGAATCGGTCAGAGCGCAGAGGGCGTTGGCGCGCTTCGGCATCGCCGCCATGCTGGGTCCGACCGGCGTCTACCGCAGCGTCGACGACGCCGTACGCGCGCTGACGCGTGGACAGGACGCAGTTGCTGTGCCGCCATCTGCCAACGGCAAGGAATGAGTTATGCCTACGAACATCCTACCCGTCCTGCACACCATTTCCCTGAGTACCCTGCGGCGCATGCTGTGCGCGGCGGTGACAAATTGGGCCACAGGAGCGCCGCCGTGATGTCGGTGCGGGCGGAGTAAAAACCGTCCAGTGGTTAGGCTGATCCCTTTGGGGGTCGGCTGGGAATGTTTGCCGTGGAAGTCTACGCCGCCGCGCCAGTTCGGGCCCTTCTCACTTCGCCATCGCCGCCGCTGGTAGAAACCAGGCCGAGAGGAAGGCAAGGTCCTGGGCAAAGTCCTAAATCCCGCATTTCCTCGAACCAGAGCCGGCACTCGGGTGCCCGCTTTTTTACTTCAATGAGTTAAAGGGTCTGAACTCAGACTCGGAACTCGAGCACGCCTAAAGGCGGCAGACTCGGAATTCGAGATCTTGGGACTCGAAAAAGATGATATGACGCTCATTGATTTTGTTAGATAAACTTCATCTGCGGGACTCATTTGGCGTGAGAAGCGACAGTGTGCCCTTAGGTGAGATCCGAGTCAGTTTAAGCCAATTCGGAGTCAGACAGCGCAAGGCGCGCAGGATGCCGAGCGTCGTGTTTTGTTGCCCGAGCCGCCCGTCTTGTATTTTTCCAAATTTCGGAAGCGCATGTTTCCACCTCAAGAGTTTAAGGTCATCTCTGTGGCTCAAGCATTCCGTTGGACCCATTTTCGGTGGACTCGGCGGTAAGCCTCCTTGAGGTCGATGCTCATGCCCCAAAGGGTCGGCCTGAGGATCAGGACTTCAGATTGGATGTTGCTCTCTGGGGCCGCTTGAGATTGGGCGCCCGAAGAGATTCCGGACGCGTCCGCCCGCTGCATTGGCAGGCTGGCGCCCGCTGGACTCGCGACTGCCGCGGCAGACGATGCGGGTTCGGGTTGGACCTTTTGCGGGAAATCCAGGGCGATCCGTGCAATCGTGAGTCCGTCGACAACGTCGCTACCGTGCCCCGTTATCTTCGACATCCCGACGAGGCCTCCATCAGGACCGCCCGGCAACGGCTTGAAGACGATCAGACCGACCTCGGCAAGTTGTTCGCAAACGGTACGAATGCGCCCGGGAGTGACAGGCTCCAGACCGCCGAAATTCATATCGGATGTGGGCACCCAACCGGTGTTGCTGTCCCTCAACCCATGAAGTGCCGACAAAAGGTGCGCCCGCATCTTTGCGTCCGAAATCATGAAATCCCCTCCTCCCGTCCGCAGCGACTGCGTTAAGACGCACGACGCTCATGGGATCCTTCGTCAAGACGACTTGATTCGAATGTTTTTGCCAGAATCTCCGTCGACTTCACGACATTCACGGCAGCATCGCCTTGAGCATCTCGAGCTCGACGAAGGGAGTTATTACGACTTTGTTGCTTGGAGACTTCAAAATATAGCATGTCCGCTTGCAGGCAGTTCGTGTCGACGACCATTCGAGCTATGCGCGACCTCCTGTCACCGATTGGCGACCGTCGTGAGAAAAGCAACGATAGTAGAATGGTCGCATACGATCGGCGTCACACCGCCGCCAACATCCTTGCATTCATTCGCTGGGTGTCTTCACGCTAGAAGGCCTGCACATGGCGCGACCGCCAAAATCGCCTTCCGGTTCTGCTGCGCCCACAATCCTCGCGCGAGGTCATCTGGTACGGCCTCGCGGAATTTTCCGACCTTGATGTTGGCAACGAAATCCGCGACGTCAGCGGGTGTTCGTCGTCAGATGATTTGAGACTGATGATGACTATCGAGAAAGGAGGTTCTGGCTCATCAGGGATTAGAGTTTAAGCGGCGTGCAGTCTATGCTGCAAGCGACGGTTTGCGATGGTGTCGCGCTTGATGCGGTGTCGTTCTGCGAGAATCGTCTCGGACCTGCCGAAGTAGACGTCAGCCGGGGTCAGATTGTCGATGCTCTCATGATAGCGGACATGATTGTAATGCTCGACGAAGGCGCCGACCTGCCGCTCGAGATCGCCAGGCAAATAGTAGTTGTTGAGTAAGATGCGGTTCTTCAAGGTCTGATGCCAGCGCTCGATTTTTCCTTGGGTCTGGGGATGATACGGCGCGCCGCGCGTATGTTGCATGTCTTTATGTTCGAGCCACTTGGCCAGGTCGTCCGCCACGTAACTCGATCCGTTGTCGCTTAGAAGCCGCGGCCGCTGCTTTACATTGATGTGGTCCAGACCCGAGGCCGCGAGCGCCTGGTCGAGTGTGGCCGTGACGTCGGAAGCGCACATGGTGGGACCCAGCCGCCAGGCCACGATGTAGCGCGAGAAGTCGTCGAGCACGGTCGACAGATAATACCAGCCCCAGCCGGTGATCTTGAGATAGGTGAAGTCTGTCTGCCAGAGCTGGTTGATGGCAGTGGTCTTATCCTTGAACTCGTTCGCCGCCTTGATTACCACATAAGCCGGGCTGGTGATGAGATCGCGCGCCTTCAGCAGCCGATAGACCGAAGCCTCGGAGACAAAGTACTTTCGCTCATCGGTAAAGCGCACCGCCAATTCCCGCGGGGACAGCTCCGGAAGCTCCAGCGCCAGATCGATGAGCTGGCCACGAACATCGTCCGGAATGCGATTCCAGACGCGGGATGGGCGCGAGCGATGATCAGTCAACGCTTCAATGCCACCTGCGCGGTAACGATCGTACCATCTGTAAAACGTGGCTCGCGGGATGCCTAGCTTGGCCAGCGTGCGCTTGGCTGGAAGATGTGACCGTTCGACCAACTCAATGATCTCGGCTTTCTCGGACGCAGGATACCTCATGCCTCGTCCTCCCCATCCCCGTTCAAACTTTTTTTGAGCAGGCGGTTCTCCAGGGTCAGGTCGGCCACGACCTCCTTGAGGGCGGTAGCCTCGCGACGAAGATCCTTCACCTCGCCGGGCGTTGCAGCACGCGCGGTATCGCCCGCCAGCCGGCGTTTGCCGGCCTCCAGAAACTCCTTGGACCAGCCGTAATACATTGAGGCGGCGATGCCCTCGCGGCGGCAGAGCTCGGAGATGTTCTCCTCGCTGGCGTTTAGCAGAGGGTTTTGTGGTAGAGGTGCGGGCAGCCTTCGGCATGGTCCAGATCCTTGCTGTTGGTTAGGCCCGCCGCAGGTGGTGAGACACCTCGGCGGGCTGCTTGTTTTTACGCAGGAATAATGTAAAACCTAAATCATGAAGAAGTCAATAGCGGTAAAACCGAAACGAGGGCGGCCAGCGACCGGCCGGGATCCATTCGTGGGCATTCGGCTCCCGGCCCCATTGATTGAAGATGTCGAAGCGTGGGCTGAAAAGAACGAAGCCAAGTCTCGCTCCCAAGCCATCCGCCGCCTTGTGGAGATCGGGCTGAAGGCGAAGGTGAAATGATTGGTCGCAACCTTATCTGCCCGCGAGTCCATCCGCCGACTTACTCTCGACTTCACTTCGAAGAAGAAGGCATGATCCTTCAATCATCCTCTTGAGCGGCGGCCAAGCACATGACAGCTATTCACATCTTTGCCTTTGTGCCGTTCATCGTGTTCGCGTCCGTTGCTGGCATCGTATTGTGGAATTGCCGGAGCGGTCGCCAAAAATGACCGGACGCGAATCAAGGCTGCCGCTCGTTGGCGCGCGCGTGATCTGGCACGCTGACACCAAGGACGCCGGCACAGTCACAGAAACGGATTGGGCGGGCGTCACGGTCAGATGGGACAACCATGCGCAGCAAACGATCCTCCACAACGATATGGCCATGGTGACTAAGGCCCTAGAACGAAGCGCCTGATTAAATCGTCGGACCCCTCGTCAATTCTCCTTGGGATCCTTTCGCGTGCCTGTAAGCTGCAATATGATCTGTCTGCGTGCCCACAGATGAGGGTGACATGCACCAGTTCTGGCAGTGGCTGAGAGCCGAGATCGCGCCGGATGGATTGCCAGACCCAGTGCTGGCATTTAGCGCCGCCGCCTTCGCATGGGTGATTACGAATCCTCTGAGAGCGATCTTTGCCTGATCCGTCATGCGTTTTTCCTTCAGGACTTCACCGATCGCTACGAAGGCCGATATCGGGATGTCCAACTGCCGCTGCCTTGCGTCTCGTCTGACGATGGTCTTCCCGCGGACCGGCCGCTATAGAAACCCTCGACGGAAGCATCATACCGCGCCGCGCAAAGGAACGACGGGCTGGTCGGCGAATTGGTCTCTCACATGTGCAAAAGGAGCGCCATTATGACCGATCCCAAAACTCGACCCAGCGTGGGTAAAGATCCGCCGCCGGCTCCCGCTAATATGCGTCCCTCCACCAACTCGGGTCCGTCCGATACGTCGAATCCAGACCCTGGATATCCCGGACAGGCGGCCATGAACCAGAATAATCCTGACCAGCAGCAGAACCGAGGCGAGAGGCCGCACGTGGAGTTTGAGCAGGACGAAAAAGTTAGAAAGGCCGAACTAAAGAAGGCGGCGGAGAAAGATAATCCGGACAACAAATCTGAGGGCCAGGAAAAAGTGGGGTACAGCGGCGGCACCTGATAGAGTGTTGTCGCCCCTTACACAAAGGCAGCCTCAATGGGCGGCTTTTTCTTACAAAAGACTGGGATAACCGGCTCAGGACGGTCCCGGCAGCCTGCAAATGCCGGGGCGCCCATCGCCGAGAGGCGTCGTCCCTGAACGCCCCCATAGCTAAGCACCCCACTGGCATAAGGTTGCTGGAACGGCCCGAAAGAAAACCCCGCCGGAGCGGGGTTTCCCTTAGTCGGTGAGCCCCTCGCCGGCACACATTAATCGCCCCGGACGGTCCCTTGGCCGGGTACCGTCCGTCTTCACTGAACTGCCCGCCTGTCGCCCGTGGCGGGCTTTTCTTTGAACAGAGGAACACTTTACCGTTCCGCGCATTGATGCAGTTGGAACGGGTGGACCCACACTCCATTGATCCCCGATCCCGATCAGGCCCGCTGTTGATCCCTTCCGGCGGGCCTTCTTCGGTGCCCATCGCCCCGGAACGCGTCTCCACTCTATGCGTTTTTAGTAGGGACGGGTCTGCAGCCCACTCCACTTTCCGTGTCCGGATGGGTTGCTGTCTCCGCCCGAATCCGCCGGTGGTGTAGCAGCGCCGGCGGGTTTTTATGGGCGAGAACACTCCCACCGCCGATTGACGCCGGCCCCGGGAATCGGGTGGAACGGTGACATGACCGGCCAGCCCCAAACACGTTTCAAAGAAGATCGTCCCCGGGCGCGCCGACGTGGTCCCCGGCAAGGATGCGCCGCTCCAGCGCCTCCCGAGTGGCCGCTGGGAGCGCAGGCGACGCGAGCGTGACCAATGCGTTCCACGACAACCGGGTGTAAATTTCAGGCCGTGCGCCGTAGACCTACTTCGCCACTGGTCCGGCAAGTGCGCAGTGACAGGTCTTGAGGTTGAGGGACTGTTGCGAGCGTCACACATCAAACCGTGGCGCGACTCGGACAACCAAGAGCGCCTGGACGTTTTTAACGGGATCATGCTGGGGCCAGCATACGACGCCGCCTTTGATGCTGGGCTGATAAGCTTCGCGGACGACGGGAGTATCGTCATTTCTCCGCTATTGCCCGCGACCCAGATCGCAGTTGCCGGAATCTCAGCCGGAGCCGTGGTGCCAAACCTACTTGATCAGCACCGCAGCTACCTCGCGCACCACCGCGAGAATGTGTTCGCCACCACGTTCGCGCAGAACAGGAAATCTGGTCCATCCAATGGCTGATGATCCAAGCAAGATATACAGCAACACGCTGGTAACAATCCCGCTCAAACGTGGGCTGCATTAACTTGGTCCAGACCTGGAAGAAAAAGAACTGGCTGCCATAGGCTGGGTCACCGCACACTGGGCGATTTTGGAGCAGCAGAACGCCGCATCGAGGCGCTGAAAAAAGAAATCGCGCTGGCCGATTCTTTTTAGGAGCCTTTGCCAATCGCCGGCGTTGAGATTCCAGTGCCCAACCTTTTCGGAGGTGAAAGCATGAAAGACCTCGTCAGCTGCTTCGGCATCTGGCGCGGTTTTTCGTTGGTACGATCGCCCGCGCATGGTGCGCTATATCCAAACGCCCCCCCCGATTGGGCGCTGGCCCGGTTCGCGTTTGAGGCTGTGTTTTTGGTCGGGGGCCTGCGCCCGCCCCGCGAAGAGCGGAATTGATATGAGAAGCGGGCTCCCCCCACTCGCTCACCCCCGAGAAGCCTCGCCGGTCCCTGCCCGACGGTGAGGCTTCATTTTTTTGAACCTTTTTTCAGCCTGACCGTACCTATTGTTAGCTGGGGATTTTGAGTGCCCAGTGAATAAACCAACGCCGTCCGCGCGATTATATTGCGCGGCGGCGTTTCGTTTTTGTTTGACGACGATTCCGACGCGGCGCAGGATTCTCAGGCAGTCATTTCCGGGATCTGCTACGCCAAAGAGACGCCCCGGTGCGTAGCGCAAGCTGCGAAAGTTTGTCTCTCGGCGTGTAGCAGTCAGTGGCCTAAGGAGCGCCGCGCGCCTTACAGCGGCACAGACCACACGGGGGCACTTACACTTTCTAACCATCGTATGCATAGTGCGGCATGGCAAAAACAAAAGTGACCTTCAGAGTCGTCCGGGTTGCAGCCGAGGACTGGAAAATACTGGCCGACTATCCGGACAGCGAACAACGCGAAATTACGGGTCTGACCAGCAAGGCAGATGCCGACGAGTGGATCCACGGGAACCGCAAGGTCGCTTGGCTCCGCTCACAAGGCTACGCTAAGTGACCCGATAGCTCTCCAGCGTATCGCCCTTGGCCTTTACCCAGGCCGGCGGACTGCCGCAGCAGCCTGACCAGACATTCTCCCCGTCCAGATATTTCACCGGGCGCTTAGGACCGTGCTGCGGATGGTTTTGACGTGACCAAGGCCCCAACCCGTAACCCGGCACCGACCGCGCCCCTTCCCGCGAAGGGTACAAACCCCCTCTTTTCGGGCACGTTCCGGGACGTTAGGCGGGTTGAGTTTGTACCCGCCTCCGTTGAAATACCTGACGAAAAGCCAAAAACATCTTTCTTTTAATCATGGGGTCGAGGGTTCGAGTCCCTCCGCGCTCACCAATAAAAACAAAAACTTAAGCCGATTTTCAAGCAGACATCACCAGCCCGATATTCGGCTACTCAAAAAAGGGCTTCGGTGAAACGGGGAAAGATTGGAATCTCGGCGGATGGCTGGTGCTCAACGGCGCCACATTCAAGAACTCTGACTATCCCGACTTGGCTCGAGTTTTGGCAACGGTCTATGCCCAGAACGACTATAAGTCCCTGGACACCGAAAACACGATTTTGCGAAACGAGCCACACGAAATGAAGCCGAGCGGCGAGGTTGTTCGTGGCCTCGCTGTATGTCCGTCGAAAGCGATCTGCGGCGACCTCGTTGGTACGATCCAGCCGTTTAATCTGGACGCGTCGTGTGGGATAAACCCGCCTGGTGCGGTCGCTGGTTCGGGTCAGCGGTTCTGAATGCGGCAGGCCAGATCGGGGCTGCCAGTCAACGGGTACGTAAGACCGGCAG
The DNA here is from genome assembly GCF_051912485.1 of Nitrobacter sp. JJSN. Lineage (GTDB taxonomy): Bacteria > Pseudomonadota > Alphaproteobacteria > Rhizobiales > Xanthobacteraceae > Nitrobacter. Next base: position 1,752,613 of record NZ_CP196822.1, read on the forward strand.
CCCCATTTGCCGGAGACACTACTAACCAGCCTCTGAACTATATCTGAGGAGAACCCATGCGAGTCATCGCCATTTGGCGATGCTGCTATGCGTCGTCGGCTCGTCTGCGAGCCTAGATCTGAGGAACGCTGCGATCTGCCCAAAATGGCCCAGACCTGATCCTTGGTCCTGATCCGCCCGTTGGTAGGCCGACGCAAGGCGGGAGATCAATCGCGCTCCGCCGGATGAATTGACGCTTTCCACGCCCTGCTCCGTCAGCCTATCGTCCCTGATCGACGCGCGAGCACTGCCCTATGCGGCGTTGCGTGACATGATCAGTCGGGCGCGAGCTAACGGGTGTAGCGATCGTAGTATCGTTGAAGACTGTTCCGGGGCGGCTGAGAGCCTTTGGTCAACATCACGCCCAATGCGAAGCCGATAACCCCCGCCATGAGAAGGGCACTTCCCGGCGCTTTGGCGACAAGCTCGGAGCCCTGATCGTAAGCCGCTGAACTGGCGTTTGCCACATTGTCAGCCATGCCTCGTGCGGCGTCCTTGACCTGACCTGCCGCGCTTTCGAGTGCGCTCTCAGCTTCCGCCTTACGATCCACCATGATGTGCTCCTTGTTGGAGCGACAATCGTCTGCGCCTGCTATCGTTCCGGTGTTAGGCCATCGGCTCGGCTCACGGATGCGGGCCGCTTTACCGAACGCTTGTTTCCGGATTTTGACTCCGCAGGACACCGATCCAACCGCTCGACTGATTGGTCGCGTGCGTCACGTTGGCCTCTCCTTCACTGCCGCCCGAAAAGGAAAACCGGAGAGGCCGCGCTAGGTCGTGCAGCAGCTCCCGCCGTCGCATCGAGAATCTGGCTACTTCGGAGGTCGAAGGCCGGGGCTGTTCACCCATTTCTCGGCTGCCGATTCCTCGGCTGGTCGGTTCGGGACTTGCGGCTTCGGCGTTTTTATTTTCGGAAGCTTGATTTTATCCATTGAGCCGACCTCCACAGCCTACAACCGTACCCCCGTTCGGCTCGATCGACAATACCTAAGTTATTGAAAATACTTGCTTATATTACTCATATTCGGTTTTTTAGGCTGATGACGGAACTTGACGCCATGGTGCGACGTTATGCACTTACTCAATTTGAGTAGATGGCGGTTTAGAGATGAACGGACGCGAAGAACGATTGCAAATCATGCTCTCTCCTGGGGAGCTTGCGACCATCGACAACTTCCGTTTTGCTAACCGGATGCCGACCCGCGCGGCTGCGGTCAGGGAGCTTCTCAAGCTCGGTTTGGCCTCGGCCGGGATCACGCCTGGTGACGGAAGTAAGTCCAGCGACTATGGCGTTTTCAGTCGGGGGCCGAACAGTCATACCGACGACGACGGCGAACCGGCCCCATAGGCCTCGCTCAGTCGACCTGCTCGCTGGACCGCGAAATGGGGATGGTGCGTGAACGGATCGACTGCCGGATTCCATAACTCAGAACCTCCGTCCCGATCGGTCAGCGATATCGTAACAGACTGACTTCATTGTTGATTTGCCAGAATCCGCGTTAGAAGCCAAAATGGCGTCAGATTAACCCTACGGCGGGCCTTATTTGCGATTTTGCATTGCCGCTAATTTTGAACACAATCTGCCGGAATAACGCGGCAATCACAAAATTGAGGATTTGGTCCATGCGCGTTGCTCGCATTCAAGCTGTTCTTTTGTCATCTGTTCTGAGTGCGGGCTTTGCGGCTCCGGCGCTCGCCGGGAATTATGATGGGCTTTGGAACGTCAAAATCGTCACCAAGACGGGTAGCTGTGACCCAGTGGCGCAATACCCATTGACGGTGACTCACGGCAAGGTTTCGGCTGCTGACGCCGACGTCACCGGCAGCGTCGGCAACCAGGGCCACGTGAAGGTGTCGATCCGCGGCGCTTACGCCAACGGCCAGCTCAGTGGCAATGCCGGATCCGGCAAGTGGAATGGCGCTTCCGGAGGAATCCCTTGCAGCGGCCACTGGGAAGCTTCACGTCAGTAAAATCGGGATGGATGGCAATGGGATTCGGGGCGACCATGTCACGAGGATTATCCACCGCATGCGCCATCGGCGCTGCGATGCTGCTGTCGGTGTCCGCGACTTGCGCGGGCGCCGGTCCGTTTGACGGGTTGGCCGGCGTCTGGACCGGGCGCGGCACCATTCAGCTCGAGAATGGCTCGACCGAAAAAATCCGATGCAAAGCCACCTACTCAGTGAGTGGCGACGCTCAGGGGCTCAATCAGACGCTGCTCTGTGCCAGCGACAGCTACAAATTCGAACTGAAGAGCAGTGTGCTTGCTCAGGGCGGGGTTCTGTCCGGCACCTGGCGCGAGACCAGTCGCAATGTCGGCGGGACTCTCGAAGGACGTGCCGGCAACGGCCAGTTTAACGTCGACGTCAGCGCCCCCGCATTTATGGCGAAACTCAAATTGACCACGAATGGCAACCGGCAGGACGTCGTCATCAGCTCGGACGGACAGTTCCGCGGCGCCAATATCTCGCTGTCGCGCTCCTGATTTTTTAAGCCTTAGCCGGCTTGGTATTTTTGGCGGTCGCCTTCAGCGTCTTCGCAATCAGCTCAGCTTGTTCTTTTGTGATCGCATAGTCCTTGCGGCCATTGGCCGTCGTCAGGGACAGGATGATCAGATCCGGCTTGTCCTCAGGCCATCCGGTCGCGAACCCGGTCATAAAATCCGCTGAATGCATTTGTTGGGTCATTTTGGAATGGCTTTTCCCTTTGAGGCGTCACACATCGGCGCCACCTCCTTTTCCCGTCAAGGTTAGCGGACGCCCGCTGCTTTGCGCAAAGCAGCGTTGATGCGGTCCTGCCAGCCCGGACCGCCTTCCTGAAAATATTCCAGAACGTCCTGGTCGATCCGCAGTGACACAAGCTGCTTGACGCCGGGCAGCGCCGTTGTCTTCGGCGGAGCTTCGGCGACCTTCTTTGTCACCTGCTTGAACGCCGCCTCCGCCTCGGTACGGGCATCGTTCAGAGTCCTTGGCCGTCTTGGTGGTTCTGCCATCGCCTCTTTCCTCCGCTCACAGGCAGTTCGATCAAATTCCCTCGAACAGCGCGGTCGAGAGGTAGCGCTCCGAAAACGACGGGACGACGGCAAGAATAGTTTTGCCGGCACTTTCAGGTCGCCGGCCGATGGCAAGCGCCGCCGCAACCGCCGCGCCGGACGAAATGCCGCCCGGTATGCCTTCGGCACGCGCCAGCGCGCGGGCGGTTTCGAGCGCCGTGGCGCTGTCGACCTTCACGATTTCGTCGATGACGGACCGATCCAGGATATCCGGAACGAAACCCGCGCCGATCCCCTGAATCTTGTGCGGAGAATGCCGGCCGCCCGACAGGACAGCGCTCTCTTCCGGCTCCACCGCGACAATGCGCAGCGCCGGCTTGCGCGGCTTCAGGGCCTGACCGATCCCGGTGATGGTCCCGCCGGTGCCGACTCCCGCCACGACATAATCAATGTCTCCGCCGGTATCATTCCAGATCTCCTCCGCCGTGGTGCGCCGGTGAATCTCCGGGTTGGCAAGGTTTTTGAACTGTTGCGGCATCACGGCGTGCGGCGTGGTGCGCACCAGCTCCTCGGCCATGGCGATGGATCCTCTCATGCCTTCTGCCGCCGGCGTCAGCACGATTTCCGCTCCCAGATAGGCCAGCATCTTGCAGCGCTCCGTCGAAACCGATTCCGGCATAACCAGCTTCAGCCGGTAACCGCGCGAAGCAGCAACGAAGGCCAGCGCAATGCCCGTGTTGCCCGACGTCGGTTCGATCAGGACGGTGTCGGCGTGGATCTTGCCGGCCTTCTCCATCGCGATGATCATTGCGGCACCGATGCGATCCTTCACACTCGCGGCCGGGTTGAAATATTCCAGCTTGGCTAGAATTGTCGCGCTCACGCCGTGCTGCTGCGGCAACCTCCTCAGCCGGACGATCGGGGTGTCGCCGACGGTATCGACGATGCTGTCAAACACGCGGCCACGGCCGGCACGGTGCAATGCATCGGTATTCGACTTCGTATCCATGTCAGCGTCCTTGAGTACAGGTTGAAATATTGAGCACCCTTTTCATAAGGTCAGCCAGCACCCGACGGCAAGCGCCGTGCTTGCAGCAGCAGATCCGCTGCACCGCAAAATCGGATGCCCGCAAAACCAATGGAGTGAATTTGACATTCGTGACCACCTGGCCGTGCGTCCCAGATGCGAATCTCAAATTCAAAAACTCCACTAGCAACTTATATTTGCTAGTGGTCCTTCGATTTTGACATTCGCAAGAAGGCTCACTGAAACAGGGTGCGAATTTTAGAATCGGACCGCTAGAATCGTAAAAGCAACGCATTTGTGTTACGACATCATCAAACATTGCGAGTATGAAGCACTCAGGCTGATCCAAGAGGAGGTCACGATGCCAGCGATTGCTGAAATCCCGTCGACCGCCCTGCCGCATTCCGCGCGGCGCGGAACCGATCGTCCGACATGCCCGGTTTGTGCTGATACGATGATCGCGACGGAAGCGTCCGCATATATGTCGGAAAATGTCATCGGCCACCTGTGGAGTTGCGACACCTGCGGTTATGGTTTCGTGACCAAGCACGTCGTTGTCCCGCGCATGCCTGCAACTGATACTTCCAGCGTCGCCGGCCATTAACGCGCGACGATATCGCCGCGCGCCCAGTCTTCACGCGTCCGCTCACGAAACTGCTGAAAGGCTCCCTCGGTGATCGCCGTGCGCATCGCCTGCATCAGGGCCTGATAGTATGCGATGTTGATCCCTGAGAGCAGCATCGCGCCCAGCGTTTCGCCCGATCGCACCAGATGGTGCAGATAGGCCCGCGAATAGTTTCGCGATGCCGGCCATGAACTCTCCTCGTCGAGCGGGCGCGGATCGTCGGCGTGACGCGCGTTGCGCAAGTTGATCTGGCCGAAGCGAGTGAACGCCATGCCGTGGCGGCCGTTTCGCGTCGGCATCACGCAGTCAAACATATCGATGCCGCGTGCGACGGCTTCCAGCAGATCGTCCGGCGTGCCCACACCCATCAGATATCGCGGCCGGTCCGCCGGCATTGAAGGGACCGTTTCCTCGATCATCGCAAGCATGACGGCTTGCGGTTCGCCGACCGCGAGACCGCCGATGGCGTAGCCGTGGAAACCGATCTCGGTCAGCTCCCGCGCGCTCGTGCGACGCAGTTCGGGGCTGTCGCCCCCCTGAACGATTCCGAACAGCATATGAGCGGCGGGCGCCCCGTCGAAAGCACGCTTGCTCCGTTCGGCCCAGCGCAGCGAGAGCTGCATGGCTCGCTCGATGTCGCTGCGCTCCGCCGGCAGACGCACGCATTCGTCGAGCTGCATCGCGATGTCGGAGCCGAGCAGCCGCTGAACTTGGATCGCGCGCTCGGGTGTCAGCTCAATCGCCGTGCCGTCGATATGGGATCGAAAGGTCACGCCCTGCTCTTTCACCTTCCTCAACTGCGCCAGCGACATCACCTGGAACCCGCCGGAATCCGTCAGCATGGGCCCGTTCCAGGTGGTGAATTTTTGCAAGCCGCCGAGTTCGTCAATCCGCTCGGCGCCCGGCCGCAGCATCAGATGGTAGGTGTTGCCGAGCACGATGTCGGTCCCGGCGTCGCGCACCTCACTCCATTGCAGGCCCTTCATGGCGCCCTGCGTCCCGACCGGCATGAACGCTGGCGTTCGCACCGCGCCGTGCAATGTGTTGAGAACTCCGGTACGAGCCTCGCCGTCGCGACCGAGAAGCTCGAAATGGTTGGCGACGCTCATGCGGCGGACTTGCCCGGAAATAGCAAGCAGGCGTCGCCATAGGAATAGAACCGATAGCCTTCCGCGATGGCGTGGGCATAGGCCTGTTGCATGGTTTCAAGTCCGCTGAAGGCCGACACCAGCATGAACAGCGTTGAGCGCGGCAGATGAAAATTTGTCATCAGGATATCGACGGCGCGGAAGCGATAGCCCGGCGTGATGAAGATCGCGGTCTCGCCGGTGAACGGCGCGATCCGGCCGTCATCCGCCGTTGCACTCTCCAGCAGCCGCAGCGATGTCGTTCCGACCGCGACGATCCGGCCACCGCTCGCCCGCGCGGCGTTCAGCGTATCAGCGGTTTCGGCGGAGATCGTGCCCCACTCCGAATGCATGCGGTGTCCGTTTGTGTCTTCAACCTTGACCGGAAGAAACGTGCCGGCGCCGACATGCAGGGTAACACGGTTGACGCCCACACCTCGTTCGCGCAGAGCCGCGTGCATCGCCGGCGTGAAGTGCAGCCCCGCGGTCGGCGCAGCGACCGCGCCCTCGCGGGCCGCGAACATGGTTTGATAGTCAGCAACATCGCGATCGTCCGGCTCGCGCTTTGATGCGATGTACGGCGGCAGCGGCGGCGAACCCAGATCGGCAATGGCCTGATCCAGCGTCGGTCCATGAAACGAGAAAGCGAAAGTGACTTCGCCCTCCTCGCCCTTGCTTTCGACCTCCGCATCGAGATGCCCGAGAAAGCATACTCGTCCCTCGTTGCCAAAGCGAACGATGTCTCCCGCCATAAGCTTTTTGGCCGGTCTGACCAGCGCGTTCCACCGCGAGCCGTCTAGGCGCTTGATGAGCGTCGCGTCGATCCTCGGCTCGGCTTCGCGACCAATACGGCGGCCGTGCAACTGCGCGGCAATCACACGGGTATCGTTCACGACGAGCTGGTCGCCGGGCCGAAGCCAATTAGGAAGATCGCGGACCCGTTGATCGTGCAAGCTCGTGTCCGGCTGCACCACGAGCATCCGCGCGGAATCGCGTGGGATCGCCGGACGCAATGCGATGCGCTCGGATGGCAATTCGAAATCGAAGAGATCAGTGCGCATGGAATTATCAAGCTGACGGATGTAACCCGTCACTGAACCTGCCGACCTGAAACGTCAATGGCCGGAATAGATCCGGCCATTGCATCTCGGTCTGGAGAGTCGGAATAAAGGTCAGGTCGCGTCCGCCGCTATTCTGGCCTTGACGATCTTGTCGGGATTTTGCACTGGCTCGCCGCGCTTAATCTTGTCGACGTTCTCCATGCCTTGGGTCACCTTACCCCAGACGGTGTACTGGTTGTCCAGGAACGAAGCATCATCGAAGCAGATGAAGAACTGGCTGTCGCCTGAATCCGGACTTTGCGCCCGCGCCATCGATGCCGTGCCGCGCACGTGTGGCTCCCTGTTGAACTCGGCCTTCAGTTTCTGGCCTGAGCCGCCCATCCCGGTGCCTTGAGGACATCCGGTCTGCGCCATGAAGCCGTCGATGACACGATGAAATACGATGCCGTCGTAGAAGCCCTCACGCACCAGTTCCTTGATCCGCGCAACATGACCAGGAGCGAGATCGGGACGCATCTCGATGGTCACGGGTCCCTGGGTCGTTTCGAGGATCAAAGTGTTTTCGTTGTCAGCCATGCTCTCTTCTCTCTCGGTTTGGGATGGGTTCGTCGATCGTCAAATCGGATGGTCAGGGGACGGCCCGCAATCGCATTGCCCATGCCCGAAGTAAATGGCATCGGAACACAGCGCTGCAATGCTTGCATCACGGCCGTCCGGTAGATGATGCGCTCCTCGTCCGTCGTCTCACGCGTCTCGTAGGTGATCCGGGGACGACCCAGAAGATTGCCGTCGCGCTTGAAGGTGAACTGCACGGTGATCTCCATGCCGGAATTTCCGCGCGGCAAGGCTGGCGGCTGCCAGCATCCCTTCAACCGCGCGGACATGGCGGCCAGGTTCGCCACGTCGCCATCCTGCGCCGTCGCGTATCCCGATCCGAGGCCGCCGATGCAGATCGCAACCATTACGGCCGGCCACCGCATAATCCGCGTTCACTTGATGTCGGAGGCAACCTGAACCTTCAGCATCTTGTCCGGATCGGTCACGCTGCCGCTAGCCGAGCCGGCAGGCGCCTTCTTCAGATTATCCACCACATCCATGCCGGAGACGACATCGCCGACCACGGTGTATTTGCCGTTGAGGAAGGATGCATCGGCAAAGCAGATGAAAAACTGCGAGTTAGCCGAATCCGGACTTCCCGCGCGCGCCATGCCGACGACGCCGCGCTTGAACGGCACGTTGGAGAACTCCGCCTTGAGGTCCGGATATTTCGACCCGCCGGTACCGTTGAAATTCTTGCCGTCACCCGTCTGCGCCATGAAGCCGTCCATGACTCGATGGAACGGAACGTTGTTGTAGAAACCGTCACGAGCGAGCTGCTTGATGCGCTCGGCATGTTTGGGCGCGATGTCGGTTCGCAGCTTGATGACGATGGGGCCCTTCGTGGTCTCGATCACGATAGCGTTCTGCTTGTCGAGGTTGGCCGGCAGCGGCTGTGCGAAAGCAGGGATTGCGAACATCAGCGCGGCGACGAGGCCAAGGATTCTAATCATGACAACTCCGGATCAGAGGAAGGGCTGGTTCATTCAGCCAACGAATTTGGTCTTGAGACTCGATGCGACCGACTGCGGAACGAAGGCTGACACATCGCCACCCATGGCTGCGATCTGACGCACCAGTGTGGCGGTGATCGGGCGGACGGCGGGCGAGGCCGGGACGAATACCGTATGCACGCCCGGCGCCATGGTCTCGTTCATGCCAGCGATCTGCATTTCATAGTCGAGATCGGTGCCGTCACGCAGGCCGCGGATCAGGATCGTGGCGCCGGCCTTTTGCGCGGCGGCAACCGTGAGATTGTCGTAGGTCGTGCAGTCGAAGGCGCAGCCGGCTTTAGCTGCGACCGGCGCGAAAGCCGCCCGCACCATCGCAAGACGCTCATCGGCCGAGAACAGCGGCGTCTTGCCCGGATGAACGCCGATGGCAACGATCAGCCGGTCGCACAGGACGACGGCGTGCCTGACGACATCAACGTGGCCGTTGGTGACGGGGTCAAAAGATCCTGGATAGAGAGCGATGCGGGACATAAATCCCTCTAGCGCGCCTGTCCCGAGGCCGCAAGCGAAGCGGGTTCCGCGATCAGCGCCGCCGGAACCGATATTTATTTCAGGAAGCCGACCGAACCAATTCAGGGGTCTGCGCGTCTTATTGTCGTGGCAGCAAGATCACTGAAATCATTACAGTTTCCGGCCTTCTGTTTCGTTCTCAGCCTTCTGTTTCGTTTTGACGGGCCGAGATGAAACAATTCTTCGGTCGATGAAACCACTTTCGGGAGACGGCGAAGACATCGCGAAACAGGGGCTGGCTATCAATCCGCCCAACCAAACGGGCCGACAAGCCGCAAACGGCCAGGCCCAAAACAGGGGACCGTCATGATCAAGGCTCTTTCCGCCGTCGCGGTTGCAGCGTTCATTGCAGCCGCCCTCACCATTCTCCCAGGTTTTGCCCCGCAGGTTTCGGCGAGCACGCCGGTCGCGCTGGCCAAGGCCGACCGTCTCGACACCCGCCCCGTCGGGACAACCTGCTCGCAGCAGACGTGGCCGAATATCGAAGCATCCTGCCTCCGTGCCGCTGGTTCCAAGACGATTGTTCGTGAAGCCCGTTTGGTGACGGCAGACCATCGCTGATCCGGATTTTTCAGAACTCCAATTCTTCTAATCTCCAAGACAAAGCCGCCCGTATGCCCACGGGCGGCTTTTACTTTTCGGCACAGGCGCAGCGTTAGCCGCCGTTACCGTTGCCGTTGCCGTTATCTTCCTCGCGGATGTGCTCGACCGACACCACGTGCTCGTCCTCCGCCGTGGTGAAGACGCGAACGCCCTTGGAAGCGCGGCTGGTGATGCGGATGCCTTCCACTGGCACCCGGATCAACTGCCCGCCGTCGCTGACCAGCATGATCTGGTCCGACATCTCCACCGGGAAGCCGGCCACGAGATGCCCGATCTCGCCGAGCTTGGTCGGGTCGCTTGCGCGGATGCCCTTGCCGCCGCGTCCCGAAACCCTGAATTCGAACGACGACGACCGCTTGCCATACCCCTGCGCCGTGACAGTGAGCACGAACTGCTCGGCGGCGCCCATCGCCACATAGCGGCCCTCGGGCAGCGAGAGGTCGGTATGTGCGGCCTCATCGGCCTCCGGCGTCGCCTCTTCTGGCTCGATATCCTCGCCGGTTGCGGCGCGGCGGATCGCGCCGGACTGTTTGAGGTAAGCCGCGCGTTCGGCCGGCGTCGCATCAAAATGATGCAGGATCGACAGCGAGATAACCCTGTCGCCCTCGGCCACCGCGATGCCGCGTACGCCCATCGATGTCCGGCCGGAAAACACGCGCACGTCAGTTACCGGGAAACGAATGCACTGACCGCCGCCGGCGGTCAGCAGCACGTCGTCGCGCTCGGTGCAGATCTGCACGTCGACGATCGCCTCGCCCTCGCCGAGCTTCATCGCGATGATGCCAGAGCGTCGAACGTCGACGAAATCGGAAAGCTTGTTGCGCCGGACCGTGCCGCTGGTGGTCGCGAACATCACATCGAAATTGGCCCAGGACGATTCGTCCTCCGGCAACGGCATGATGGTGGTGATGCGCTCGCCCTGTTCGAGCGGCAGGATGTTGATCATCGCCTTGCCGCGCGCATTTGGAGCCGCCATCGGCAGGCGCCAGACCTTTTCCTTGTAAACCTGACCCCGTGATGAGAAGAACAGCACCGGCGTGTGAGTCGACGCCACGAACAACCGGCTGACGAAATCCTCCTCGCGGGTCTGCATGCCGGAGCGGCCCTTGCCGCCGCGCTTTTGCGCGCGATAGGTCGACAACGGCACCCGCTTGACGTAGCCGGCGTGCGAGACGGTCACGACCATGTCCTCGCGCTGGATCAGGTCCTCGTCCTCGACCTCGCCTTCCTGCTCGACAATGACGGTCTTGCGCGGGGTGGCGAATTCGGCCTTCACCGCACCAAGCTCGGTCTTGATGATCGCCTGCACGCGCGCGCGCGAACGCAGGATATCCAGATAATCGGCGATCTCGACGGCGAGCTTGTCGAGCTCTTCAGAGATTTCCTCGCGACCAAGCGCGGTCAGGCGCTGCAGGCGCAAATCGAGAATGGCTTTGGCCTGTTCCATCGACAGCCGCGCCGTTCCATCCGGAGCAAGCCGGTGGCGCGGATCGTCAATCAGCGTGATCATCGCGGCGACGTCCTTGGCCGGCCAGTCACGCGACATCAGGGTTTCGCGGGCGGTGTTCGGGTCGGGTGAGGTCCTGATGACGCGGATGATCTCGTCGATGTTCGCGACAGCGATGGCGAGACCGACCAGGATGTGGGCGCGGTCGCGCGCCTTGTTGAGCAGGAATTTGGTGCGGCGGGTGACGACCTGTTCGCGGAACGCGATGAACAGCGTCAGCAGGTCCTTCAGGTTCATAACCTGCGGACGGCCCGCATCCAGCGCCACCATGTTGGCGCCGAAGTTGGTTTGTAGCGGCGTGAACCTGTAGAGCTGGTTGAGCACGACTTCCGGAACCGCATCGCGCTTCAACTCGACGACGACGCGGAAACCGTCGCGGTCGGACTCGTCGCGCAAATCCGCGATGCCTTCGATCTTCTTCTCGCGCACCAGTTCGGCGATGCGTTCGACCATGCTGGCCTTGTTGACCTGATACGGGATCTCCGAGACCACGATGGCTTCGCGGTCCTTGCGGATGGTGTCGATGGACACCTTGCCGCGCATCACGATCGAGCCGCGGCCAAGGTGATAGGCCGAGCGGATACCCTGCCGTCCCAGGATGATGCCGCCGGTCGGAAAATCCGGACCGGGAATGATGTTGATGAGGTCGTCAATGCCGAGCGCGGGATTGTCAATCAGCGCCACACAGGCGTCGATGACTTCGCCTAGATTATGCGGCGGAATGTTTGTTGCCATACCGACGGCAATACCGCCGGCACCATTGACCAGCAGGTTCGGAAACTTGGCCGGAAGGACCGACGGCTCTCGCTCGCTGTTGTCGTAGTTCGCTTGAAAATCGACCGTATCCTTGTCGATATCGTCGAGCAGCGACTGCGCCACCTTGGTCAGGCGCGACTCGGTGTAACGCATCGCGGCGGCCATATCGCCGTCCACCGAGCCGAAGTTGCCCTGGCCGTCGATCAGCGGCACGCGCATGGAGAAATCCTGCGCCATGCGCACCAGCGCATCGTAAACCGACTGATCGCCGTGGGGATGGTACTTACCGATGACGTCGCCGACGGTGCGCGCCGACTTGCGATACGGCTTGTTCCACTCGAACCCGTTCTCGTACATCGCGTAGAGAATGCGCCGGTGAACCGGCTTGAGGCCGTCGCGCGCATCCGGCAGCGCACGCGCCACGATCACGCTCATGGCGTAATCGAGGTAGCTGCGTTTCATCTCGTCGAGAATGGAAACGGGACGAACACCCGAGGGGGCCGGCGGCTCTCCGGGCTTCGTGTCTTCGGTATCTGACAAAGGAGGATTCCGGTCGGTTTCTGCTCGGAATCATATAGCCTATCGAGGCCTTGCAAACCACCCCCGGCACCGCCCCGGGTAACGTTTTTCCTCTTGTTTATCCAAATACTTAGGAGAAAATCTTTGGCAGGCCTGATCGCCTTTGCCGGCAATCGTGCCGACGATCGGTTCCGACGCCGGCAGCCTTAAGGAAGTTCCTCTTCATCGGAATTCGGACCGCCACTTGAGGGACCGTTCGCGCCGACATCGTCGCTGGCAGAATCGTCGCTTTCCGGCTCCAGAGTCGGAACCAGCGCCAGTTCGAGATCGCCAGTATCAAGCGGGTCCTCATCGTCACGCAAAGCGGGATCGTCGGACGGTGTGGGAACACTGAACCCACCAGGCAGACGGGAATCCAGCAGCCCCGTTCCCTTCAATTCCTCCAGGCCCGGCAAATCGCCAAGATTTTCGAGGCTGAACTGCGACAGGAACGCCTCCGTGGTTCCGAAGGTGAGCGGACGCCCCGGTGTCTTGCGGCGGCCGCGCGGCTTGATCCAGCCGGTCTCCAGCAGCACGTCGAGCGTCCCCTTGGAGGTGACGACGCCGCGGATTTCCTCGATCTCCGCGCGAGTCACGGGCTGATGATAGGCGATGATAGCCAGCATCTCGATGGCAGCGCGCGACAGGCGCCGCGTCTCCGTGCTTTCCCGCGTCATCAACCAAGCCAGATCGCCCGCGGTGCGGAACGTCCACTTGTTGGCAACGCGTACCAGATTGACCCCGCGCGAGGCGTAGTCCGCCTGCAATTGTGCGAGCGCTACCTTGATGTCGACGCCGTCGGGCATCCGCTTAGCCAACGCCGCCTGATCCAGCGGCTCGGACGAGGCGAACAGCAGCGCCTCCAGCAATCGCAATTCTTCGGGGCGCGCCATCGGCAATTCCGACTCCGGTTCCTCGACCTGCGCCACGCGCAGTTCCGCCAGGCTTGCCATCGCTCGGTCTCCTTCTTCCAACTTACGGTGCCGGAGCGTCCGGCACCGTCACCGGAGCGGATGCCGACTGCGGCACGCGCTTGCGAAAATAGAGCGGCGCGAACGCCTCTTTCTGGTTCAGATCCATGACGCCCTCGCGCACCAGTTCGAGCGCGGCCGCAAAACTCGACGCGAACACGGTGGCCCGCTGCGAGGGATCGACGACATAGGTCATCAGATATTCGTCGAGGCATCCCCAGTCCTCGTCGGATAGGCCGACCAGACGCTCAAGGGAGGCTCGTGCTTCGCTCAACGACCAAACAGTGCGCTTGGCCATGTGAACGGTCGCCAATACACGCTGCTGACGCTGCGCGGCATAGGCGGTGAGCAGATCGAACAGCGTCGCCGTGAACGTCGGATGACGAATCTCCGCGATCGATTCCGGGTTTCCGCGCGGAAAGATGTCGCGTCGCAGTTGCTGGCGGTTCATCAGGCGGTTCGAAGCTTCGCGGATAGCCTCGAGGCGGCGCAGGCGATTTGCGAGTGCCGTGGCCATCTCGCCGGCGCTCGGTCCGTCGGCAGTCGCCGGCTCCGGCAGCAGCAATCGCGATTTCAGAAACGCGAGCCATGCCGCCATCACCAGATAGTCGGCGGCCAGTTCGAGACGAATCTTGCGGGCCGCCTCGATGAAAACGAGATACTGGTTGGCGAGCGCAAGAATGGAGATTTTCGACAGGTCGACCTTCTGCTGTCGCGCCAGCGCCAGCAACAGGTCAAGCGGTCCCTCATAGCCCTCGACGTCGACCACGAGCGCGGCCTCGTTATCGACATCGACGCGCTCGGCCGGTCGGCCCGTTTCAAATGACAGAATTTCAGCGGTCATACGTTTGCTGCTCCCGCTCCCGTCAACGCGTCGAGTTCTGCCCGCGCCGCCTCCCGGTCGAACGGCTGCGGCGGCTTGCGCGATGACAAAGCCTGTTGCGCACGGTCCAGCGCTTGCCCCGACAGCTCCGGAGCTTCGTCAGCAACCTGCCGCATCTCCTCCAGTTTGCCGTTGCAGTGCAGGACCATGTCGCAACCGGCTGAAACGATCGCCCGGGTTCGCTCGGCAATAGATCCCGCCAATGCGTTCATGGACACGTCATCACTCATCAACAAACCCTGGAACCCGATCACGCCGCGAATCACCTGTTGGATGATTGTCGCAGAAGTCGTAGCCGGTTGGGTGGCATCAATTGCGCTGAACACAACATGTGCGGTCATCGCCATCGGCAGATCGGCGAGCATCCGAAATGCAGCGAAATCAGTCGCTTCCAGATCATTCCTCGATGAATCCACAACCGGGAGCCCATGATGGGTGTCGGCGGTCGCCCGCCCATGACCCGGAATGTGCTTGAGAACAGGCAAAACGCCGCCCTGCTCTAGTCCCTCGGTGACGGCGCGCGCGATTGCCGCGACCTTGCCAGGATCGGTGCCATAGGCCCGGTCACCGATGACAGCGTCGGCGCCGGGTACCGGAACGTCCGCCAGCGGCAGACAATCGACGGTAATACCAAGATCGGCCAGGTCGGCCGCGATCAGTTGCGCGCTCATCCGCGCCGCTTTCAACCCCGCAGCGCGGTCGCGGTCATAGAGCGCACCGAACACCGCGCCCGGCGGATAGACCGGCCAGTGTGGCGGGCCCAGCCGCTGCACGCGGCCGCCTTCCTGATCGATCAGGACCGGCGCATCGCCATCCCCGACCATCTCTCGAAAGTCTTGAATCAAACGAGCGACTTGCAGGGGATTATCGACATTCCTCTTGAATAGAATGAAGCCCCATGGCCGTTCCGCGCGCAAAAACTCGCGCTCCTCCGCAGTCAGGCTCAAGCCCGACACACCCGTAATAAATGCGCGCGCACTCATGGCGGCCGATTAGCTCGCGTCCGCAGCAAGGGTCAAGGAAATCGCCGTTAATTCCTTTGGATGACGCACTGTCCGCCGGCCGATTTGAGGTTACCGCAGAAGTGCGAGGCCTCCTCTGACGAGCCGAACGGCCCCACCATCGCGCGATAGTAGACACCCTTAGCGCCGAGGTCGGCGCGTTTAATCAACGGTGCACGCGATCCCAGCACCGACGGGAATTTGCCCTGCAGCGCCCGGAACGAGGCCTGTGCGTCCGCTTCGTTCCGTTGCGACGAGACCTGGACCACATAGCCACCGGTGTTGACTGCGGCTGGCGCCTGGGCCGGATTGGTCGAAGCCGTCCGTGTCCGCGGTTCGGCGGAAGCCTGCGGAGACAGCGGTAGCGGCGCATTTGCACCAGGCGCAGCGGTGACGGGAGGCGCATGCCGGGTGGCGTGGGGCGCTGCCTGAGCCTCGGGCCGGGCGGCGGTCGCAGCCGCGAGATCAGCCTGATCACCACGGACCGTCAGAGTCCTGACCCTGCGCGGTTCGTCGCCGGCATTCGCCACGGTCGCGGGAGGTCGGATATTCGGTGTTACGCTTGCCGCCGTCGGCGGATTGGTATTTTGATTCAACGGCGGAAATACCACGCGCGGACCTGAGGTCGTGGCTTCCTTGACGTCGACGGGCTGCTCCTCACGCGACACCATCTGCTCGGTGCCGTTCTCCGTGGACATCCGGTCCTGGATCAATTTGCCAACGGCATCGCCCGAGCCAGTCCTTTGCGGAAGGATCTTGTTGGGCCCGGCATCGGCCTTGATGACCGGCGGCGTGCCGCTCCGGGCCGTACCGGCATAGTTACGGTAAGCGTAAGCCGCCCCGGTGCCGATGACCGCGAGCGCTAAAACAGCGACCACCGTCGCCATCCCGCCGCGACGCTTGGGAGCGGGTTCGTTCTCCTCTACCCCGTAGCCGTCCTGATAGCCGAAAGGTGCTTCCGAATACGTCTCGCGGGGGAACTGGTCTTCATAGGCATACGCAGCACCCTGCCCGTCCGGCAGCCGGCCGAACAGCACGTCGTCATAGCGGTCAGGATCGGCCTGACGATAGGACTCCGGCTCGGGATACTGATCGTGCGGCTCGTTGTCGGGATAGACGGCCGCGCGCCGCAAAACCGGGTGTGGCGCGGCTTCGACTTCCTGCGGCGGATCCGGTTGAACCATCCGCCTTTGAATCCACGACGGCGGCTCAGGGGGAACGTCGTCTTCGATCGGAGGCAGCGGTTCAAAATGATCGACGGGATCATCAGCCGGAACCGTCGGCGCGCTTCGTTTGACGTCCGCGAACGGATCAGTCTGGCCGATTAGCCGAGCAAGCTCCGCTAGCGGGTCCGGCTCCGCCTGTGCGGTCGCGCCGTACTCGTCGCGCCCGTAATCATCCTCCGGGAAAGGTCTGTCCTGATATCGATGAGCCATCGTGATGTCGCGTCCCTTCCGGAAAGGCGCCAACTCGCTCGTTCTAAACGAAACAGCAGCCAATCAAGCCGTCACCAGACCCCCCTTGTGTCGGCTATACCCCATTATCGCATCTCGGCCGGCGCATGAACCCCGAGAATGGCGAGTCCTGATGCGAGAACAGAGACGACGCCCTGAACCAGTGCCAGTCGCGCCCACGTTATTTGTGCATCATTATTGATAATGAAGCGTAAATGAGGCAAATCGCGCCCTTTCGTCCAGAGCGCGTGAAATTCGCTCGCAAGATCATATAGGTAGAAAGCGATCCGGTGCGGCTCGTGTGCGACCGCGGCCGCTTCGACGGTTCGCGGGTAGAGCGCGAGCCGCCGCAGCAATCCGAGTTCAGCTGGATCGGTCAGCCGTTCGACGGCGGCGGCAGCGAGAAAGGCGGCACGTTTTGAGGCGTCTTCCGGCAGGTCCGGGAAAGCCTCACGCGCATTGCGGAAGATCGAGAATCCGCGGGCGTGGCCGTATTGCACGTAGAACACCGGGTTGTCCTTCGACTGCTCGATCACCTTGGCGAGGTCGAAATCCAGCACCGCATCGTTCTTGCGGAATAGCATCATGAAGCGCACGGCGTCGGAGCCGACTTCATCGACCACCTCGCGCAACGTGACAAAATCGCCGGAGCGTTTCGACATCTTCACCGGCTCGCCGTTGCGCAACAGCTTCACGAGCTGCACGATCTTGACGTCGAGGGCGGCCTTGCCTGACGTGACGGCCTTGATCGCGGCCTGCACCCGCTTGATGTAGCCGCCGTGATCGGCGCCCCAGACGTCGACCATGTTGAGGAAGCCGCGGTCGAACTTGGTCTTGTGATAGGCGATGTCGGACGCGAAATAGGTGTAGCCGCCGTCCGACTTCTTCAGCGGACGATCGATATCGTCGCCATAGGCGGTAGCCCGGAACAGGGTCTGTTCGCGATCCTCGTAATCTTCAACCGGCGCACCCTTCGGCGGCGGCAGCCGACCTTCGTAAACATCGCCCTTTGCGCGCAGGAAATCGATGGTCGCGGCGACACGGTCATTGCCGCCCTCGATCAGCGAGCGCTCCGAAAAGAACACCTCGTGCTGGATGTTGAGCGCGGCGAGGTCGCCCTTGATCATCTCCATCATCATGGCGATGGCTTTGGCGCGCGCGACCAGCAGCCACTCTGCTTCCGGCGCCTTCAATAGCTTGTCGCCGTGCTCGGCAGCGAGCGCCTGCCCGACCGGCTTTAGATAGTCGCCGGGATAAAGCCCTTCCGGAATCTCGCCAATGTCCTGACCTAACGCCTCGCGATAGCGTAAATAAGCCGAGCGCGCGAGCACGTCGACCTGCGCGCCCGCGTCGTTGATGTAATATTCGCGCGTCACGTCATAACCGGCGAACGACAAGAGGCTCGCCAGCGCATCGCCGAACACCGCGCCGCGGCAATGGCCGACATGCATGGGTCCGGTCGGATTGGCGGAAACGTATTCGACATTGACCTTTTCGCCCGCGCCCGACGCGCTACGGCCATAACCCTCGCCTTCCCGCAGCACGGTTCGCAACGCATCCGACCAGACCTGCGGCTTCAGGGTCAGGTTGATAAAGCCGGGGCCGGCGATCTCGGCCTTATCGATCAGGCCGTCAGCCTGCAGTTTCGCGGCCACTTTCTCAGCAAGATCGCGCGGCTTGGTCTTGGCATCCTTCGCCAGCACCATCGCGACGTTGGTCGCCATATCGCCGTGAGAGGCGTCGCGCGGCGGTTCGACGACGATCCGCGACAGGTCCAATCCTTCCGGCAGCGCGCCGTCTTCCGCGAGCGCGGAGCAAACCGCGTGCACGCGTGCAAGGACGTCTGCGAACAAATGCTGTGGCGGAGCGGAATTGGTCATGTTTGCCTGAGACTTGCGTTGGCCGGATCACGCGCCGCCTAACGCAATTCCGGGGTCGAGTCAAAAAGCCTGCGATGCTCGGTGATGGCAAACCGGTCGGTCATCCCGGCGATGAAATTGCCGATCCGGCGCGCCCTTTCGACATTAAGCTCGCGGCTTTCGCCGTCCTCCGGCAGCCATTCGGCGGGAAGCGCCGCCGAATCGTCGCGGTAGCGCGCGAACAGGTCCCGGACGATGGTTTCGGCCTCGTCCATCACGCGCATGACGCGGGGGTGACGATACATGCGTTGTTTGAGGAAAGTCTTGATCAGGGCCTCCGCCTCCGCGGCGTCTGACGGAAAAGCAATCAAAGCCCGGCCATAACGGCGGACCTCATCGACCGACTGCGGCCGCGCCTCGGCGAGCTGCCGCTCCGCCTCCGACACGACGGACATAATCAGGCAGGAAATCAGTTCGCGCACCAATTCGGCGCCGCGCCGGTCGTCGTCCAGCAACGGGTGGCGGCGCGCGATATCAGCGATCATTCCGGCGGTCAGCGGCATCGTCTTCAAATCGTCGACGGCAAACAGGCCGGCGCGCAAACCGTCGTCGATGTCGTGGGCATCATAGGCGATGTCGTCGGCGATCGCCGCGACTTGCGCCTCGAGCGAGGCAAAACTCCAGAGTTCCAGATCGTACACTCGGTTGAAATCGGCGATGCCGACCGGGGCGCCGCGACGCTGATACCGCCCGATGGCGTTGCCTGTGGGATCGGTCAGCGGACCGTTGTGCTTGACGATCCCCTCGAGCGCTTCCCAGGTCAGGTTGAGGCCGTCGAAATCCGGATACCGATGCTCCAGCAGGGTCACGACCCGCAGCGTCTGCGCGTTGTGGTCGAATCCGCCATATCCATCGAGGCAGGC
The DNA here is from genome assembly GCF_051912485.1 of Nitrobacter sp. JJSN. Classification (GTDB taxonomy): domain Bacteria; phylum Pseudomonadota; class Alphaproteobacteria; order Rhizobiales; family Xanthobacteraceae; genus Nitrobacter. The sequence goes on from NZ_CP196822.1 coordinate 1,772,120, forward strand.
GTCCAGCGCCCGCTCGCCGGCGTGACCGAACGGCGGATGGCCGAGATCGTGCGCCAGCGCCAGCGCTTCCGTCAGGTCTTCGTCAAGCCCGAGCTGCCGGGCCAGCGCGCGGGCGATCTGGGCTACCTCGAGGGTATGGGTGAGACGGGTCCGGTAGTGATCGCCTTCGTGATAGACAAACACTTGGGTCTTGTGTTTCAGCCGCCGGAACGCGGTCGAATGGATCACCCGGTCGCAGTCGCGTCGGAACGCGCTGCGGGTCTTGCTCGGTGGCTCGTCGAACAGGCGACCACGGCTACAGCCGGGGTCGCTGGCGTAGGTCGCGCGGGGAACTGCCATTCCGACTGACACGGCGATTTGCCCCCTCCGGTCATTTGATTCCAGTGCCTGGCGCACTTAACTATGGCTTGCGGGCATTGCAAAATATTGGACAATGCCCGCCCATCGCATACGGAGTCGCACGATGACCGAAGCCAACATAACCGTCAGCGAACGCGCGGCGCGCCGGATCGGCGAAATCCTCAAATCCGAGGGCGACGGCGCCATGTTGCGGATCAGCGTCGAAGGCGGCGGCTGTTCGGGATTCCAGTACAAGTTCGACATTGAGCGCGCCAAGGCGGACGACGATCTGGTGATCGCGCGCGATACCGCCGTGGTGCTCGTCGATCCTGCCTCGGTCCCGTTCCTGAGCGGTTCCGAAGTCGATTTCGTCGACGATCTGATCGGGGCGTCGTTCCGGGTGGTCAATCCGAACGCCACCGCTTCCTGCGGCTGCGGCACCAGCTTTTCGATCTAGGCCCGCTTTGGCGAGGGATTGACCCTCGCATGCACCGAATCCCCTCATGCGCATAGCCACTTGGAACGTCAACTCCGTCCGGCAGCGGCTGGATCACCTGCTAGCGTGGCTGGCAGAGACCGCGCCGGACGTCGTTTGTCTCCAGGAGATCAAATGCGTCGACGACCAATTTCCGCGCGAGGCCATCGAGGCGCTCGGCTACAACGTGGTGACGCACGGCCAGAAGACCTTCAACGGCGTGGCGCTGCTGTCGAAATTCCCGTTCGACGAAACCCGGCCACGGCTCGCCGGCGATGACGGTGACGTGCAGTCGAGATTTCTCGAGGGCGTCGTTTCGCTCAAGCACGGGGTGATCCGGATCGCCTGCCTCTATCTGCCCAATGGCAATCCGCCGAATACCGAGAAGTATCCTTATAAACTCAACTGGATGTCGCGCCTTGTTGATTATTCAAGAGAGCGTCTGAATGCTGAGGAGGCCTTTGTTCTCGCCGGCGATTTCAATGTTATTCCCGCGCCGCGCGACGTCTACAATCCCGCGGCGTGGGTCGACGATGCCTTGTTTCGTCCGCAGACGCGGGAGGCATTTCAGACGCTGCTCGGGCTCGGCCTGACCGATGCGCTGCGTGCTTCATCAGATGCCGACGGGGAATATACCTTCTGGGATTATCAGGCAGGCGCCTGGCAGAAGAACAACGGACTGCGGATCGATCACCTGCTGCTGTCGCCGCAGGCCAGCGACCGGCTCAGCGGGGTGGGTATCGATCGCCATGTCCGCGCCTGGGAAAAGGCGTCGGACCATGTTCCTGTCTGGATCGATCTCGATCTGGACTCGGCCGGATCGGCCTGAGCGAACTCGCGGGTGTTAATCCCGCCGCCCCTGCACCCAATGCTCCAGCATTTGCAGTGCCATGGCGCGATCGTCTTCGGACGCCTTTGAGATCGCCTTATTGTAACTCTCGGTGATCCAGGTCTCGTCTGGCTGAGCGGCATCGCGCGCCAGCGTCAGCCACATCAGCCCGCGCGCCGCCTGGCGGGGCAACTGATCGCCGGTGAACAGCATCTTGCCCAGCATCGCCTGGGCCTCATGCTGGCCCTTCTGAGCCGCGAGGCCAAGCCAGCGGGCGCCGTATTTGACGTCGTGGGGGGCGCCGATTCCTTTCAGATAAAGCCGCGCCAGATCGTACTGCGCGTCGGCATTGCCGAAATATGAGGCCGCATAGGAGAACATCTCTCGCGCGCGCTCCGCGTCGCGCTTGATCTTCGAGTTCGGGATGCCCTGGAGGTAATAGCGTCCAAGCGCGACGAACGCGTTGGCGACAACCGCGGCCTGCGGCGCCGAAGGGTTGTCCTCGGCATGGGCATTGGCGATCCGGCTGAAGTACTCGAAGGCGCGCTGATCGTCCTGGGTGACGCCGTCGCCGTCCGCGTACATCCGCCCCAGCCGCCACTGGGCAATGGGGTGACCTCCCTCGGCAGCATATTGCAGGGCCGTTAGCGAGGTGCTCGGGGGTAGTGCCTTCTTCAGCGTTTGGCCGCCGGCAAGAGGCGCGGAGGCCACAGGAAGCGCTGCCGCGGTGGCATCCTGCTGGCCGGCCACGGTTCCGTCAAAGGCATACGCCGGCGCGCTCGCGCAGGCCGCGCCCCACACCAACGCAACAATAACTGTGCTTCTAAACGTCCGCATAACACAACTTCTCGTACACCCCGCCCCGATAGGTCAGAGCACCGCTGACTGCCGGTCCAATCCGCTGGGCATATTTCCTGAGCTTAACGGATGTATGGTTGGTCGCGCGGCGCTGCCAATTGGTCTTTCGTTCGGTGCGTCCGGCGCTAGTCAAATTTACGTTAAGTGTCTCGGCAACCACGACGATGCCGGAAGGTTTGACGGGGTGACGGACCTGCTGCCCGGTCGATCCCGCGGCATGAAACGAGCGGCGGGGCGCACGATCCTGACCTTCCGCCGCATGAAGGTTCGCCAGCCTGCTCCTGATGCCCGTCCTGACCATCGCCAACCTGTTTCCCCGGCGGCCTCTTTTTGACTGGATCGCTCCGTGCGAGGGAATGTCCCGGGCCACGAGCGTCCGCCTTAAGCCGACATTGGAATAATTCGCGAAGTGGTGTGGCTAAATAGCGGCGTCTGCAAGAGCCACTTGTTCGCAGGGTTAAATGTTCAATTGGTGTTGCGCGCTGGCAACAAAGGTTGCCGCCGGGCAACCATCGTCCGGTCGGCCCTTCGAACGGAAATCCGCGCCGCCGGGCAAACGGCGACGGCTTCGAGCTATTCCGGCTTTGATGGAATCAAAGCCGGGCGCCAGCTTATTTTTTACGCGTTTTCTTCACGCGAACCGGTATCCACTTCGCTCGAAAACGCTATAGCTTCTCACATATTCAACGCGCGCCCGTAGGCGTCGAGCACCGCTTCCTTCATCATCTCGGACAGCGTGGGATGCGGGAAAATGGTGTGCATCAACTCCTGCTCGGTGGTCTCCAGGTTCATCGCAACAACGTAACCCTGGATCAGTTCGGTGACCTCCGCGCCGACCATGTGGGCGCCGAGCAGTTGCCCGGTCGTCTTGTCGAAGATGACCTTCACCAGCCCCTGGTCCTCGCCCAGCGCAATGGCCTTGCCGTTGCCTGCAAACGGGAAGCGGCCGACGCGGATGTCCCTGCCCGCCTCCTTGGCCTTGGCTTCGGTCAGGCCGACAGATGCGATTTGAGGATGGCAATAGGTGCAGCCCGGGATCAACAACTTGTCCATCGGGTGCGGATTGAGCCCCTTGATCGCCTCGATGCAGATGACCCCCTCGTGCTCGGCCTTGTGCGCCAGCATCGGTGGTCCCGCGACATCGCCGATCGCGTAGATGCCGGGCACGTTAGTCCTGCCGTAGCCGTCGATCACGATGCAGCCGCGGTCGGTTTTCACGCCGAGCTTCTCCAATCCGAGATTCTCGATATTGCCGACCACGCCGACCGCCGAGATCACCCGCTCGAACTCGACGGTGACCGGCTTGCCATCGCCCGCGTCGATGGTGGCGACGACGCTGTCGGCCTTCTTGTCGAGCTTCGTGACCTTGGTGGAGGTCATGATCTTGATGCCCTGCTTCTCGAACTGCTTGCGGGCGAGCGCGGCGATCTCGGCATCTTCAACGGGAAGGACCTGCGGCAGCACCTCGACCACGGTGACCTCGGCCCCCATGGTGCGGAAGAACGAGGCGAACTCGATGCCTATCGCGCCGGAGCCGACGACGAGCAGCGACTTCGGAATCTTCGGCGCGACCATCGCCTCGAAATAGGTCCAGACCAGCTTGCCGTCCTGCTCAAGGCCGGGCAGCACGCGCGGCCGCGCGCCGGTGGCGACGATAATATGCTTGGCCTGATAGCTGCCTTCGCCAAGCGCGCCCTTGGGTGGCTCGGTGATGAGGCGAGAGTCGGACTTCTTCACCGTGATCTTTCCGGGCGCATCGATCGACGCCTCGCCCGAGATCACCGTGATCTTGTTCTTCTTCATGAGGAAGCCGACGCCTTCGTTGAGGCGCTTGGAAACGCCGCGCGAGCGCTGCACCACGGCCGTCGGATCGTAGCTCACCTTCTCCGCCGACAGGCCGTAGTCCTTGGCGTGCTTCATGTAGTGATAGATTTCCGCCGAGCGCAGCAGCGCCTTGGTCGGAATGCAGCCCCAGTTGAGGCAGATGCCGCCGAGATACTGCTTCTCGACGATTGCCGTTTTGAAACCCAGTTGTGCCGCGCGGATCGCGGTGACGTAGCCGCCGGGGCCCGAGCCGATGATGATGACGTCGAAAGATGATTCAGCCATTTGCAACTCCGCCCGCTCGCCGGCGCTGTCTTGAAATCAGCAATTTCCGAATTCCGAACTCGATCAGCGCCATAGCAGTCAGAACTCCAAGCGCGCAGTAAATCAAAAACTGCCCGAGACTGCGCGCCAGTTGTTCGCCGGAGTTGTAGGCGCTGTAGATGATGTCATACCCAACCGGATTGAGGCCCGCCGCGGCAGCGAGAAGAAAGGAAATCCAGGGCCATGACGTCGTGACATGCATGGGCCGCCAGACTTTGGACATCACACCATCATCATCACGGGGTTTTCGATCAGCGTCTTGAACGCGCCGATCAGCTCGGCGCCGAGCGCGCCGTCGACCGCGCGGTGATCGCAGGACAGCGTCACGCTCATGATGTGCGCCGCCTCGATCTTGCCGCCCCGCACGACCGCCCGCTCCTCGCTGGCGCCGACTGCGAGGATCGTTGCGTGCGGCGGGTTGATGACCGCGGTGAAATCCTTGATGCCGTACATGCCGAGGTTGGAGATTGCCGTCGTGCCACCCTGATATTCCTCGGGCTTGAGTTTTCGCGCCCGCGCCCGCGCAGCGAAATCCTTCATCTCTGACGAAATGGCAGAGAGCGATTTGGTTTCCGCCTTGCGGATGATCGGCGTGATCAATCCGCCCGGCATCGCAACCGCAACGCCGATATCGGAATGCCTGTGCTTGAGCATGCCGCCTTCGGTCCAGCTTACATTGGCGCTCGGAACGCGTTGCAACGCCATCGCCATCGCCTTGATGACGAAGTCGTTGACCGAGAGCTTGTAGAACGGCTTCTTCTCCTTGTCCTTCGGCGCGGATGCGTTGATGTCCTCGCGCGCGGCCAAAAGCCGCCCGATATCGCAGTCCATCGTCAGGTAGAAATGCGGAATGGTCTGTATCGAGGCGGTCAGGCGCTGTGCGATCGTCCGGCGCATGTTGTCGTGCGGCACGATTTCATAGGAGCCGTTCTCGAACAGCGACAGGATCTGCTTGTCGGACATTGCCGGCGCGATGGCCGGCGCGCCTGTGGGCGCAGCGGCCGGCGCCTTCAGGCCCTTGCCGGATTTCGCCTGCTCCACATCGCGCGCGACGACGCGGCCATGCGGACCGCTGCCCTCGATGCGTGTCAGCTCAATGCCCGCTTCGTTGGCGAGCCGCCGCGCCAGAGGAGATGAGAAGATGCGGGCGTGGCCGTTCGCGGAAGACGCGAATGCTGCTTGCGATCCTGAGGATGCAGGCTTGGGCGCAGGAGCGCTGGAGGATGGCTCAGCGGTTCCAGCCGCGCCCCCAGATTTCGCCTCCACCTTGGATTCGACTTTTGCTTCGGCCTTCGGCTCGGGTTTTGCAGGTGCACCGCCGCTGCTCGCCGCCGCCTTGACGTCTTCACCATCGCCGGCAAGCACCGCGATCACGTTATTGACCGGCACATCCTGCGTGCCTTCCGGCACCAAAATCTTCGCGATGGTACCCTCGTCCACCGCCTCGACTTCCATGGTCGCCTTGTCGGTCTCGATCTCGGCGATGACGTCGCCCGACTTGACCTTGTCGCCTTCCTTCTTGAGCCACTTGGCGAGGTTGCCCTTTTCCATCGTCGGCGACAGCGCGGGCATCAGGATGTTGATCGGCATGGTCGTCTTTCATTTCGCTAGTCGCTTGAATACCGGCTCTTCCATCGCAAGAAAATGAATCTCGTTTTCCATACTGGAAATAAAATATTCTCTCACAGGGCCTACAGACTTCATTGCGCCGGTGTCTTTCAGGAACTCGTCATAAATGGGAGCGTGGCTTGAGCTGATGATACGAAAGAACGGCGCCCGAAATGGTCCATTCGGCAATTTTGGCTTACCAGCTCCGGCATCATAGAATTCGTCTGCGATCACACGTACCCACACAGCTTTATTGATAGAACATTCCCACAGTTCTCGCTGATCCCTCTGCTCGCGAACACAATCTATCGGTATTACAAAGGTGTCATTTTTCCACGATCCTTGGGTTATAAAAAAATACTTATAACCCTCAGACGAAAGCGGATTTTCCCACCACTCCAGAGAATCTCCGCATACAACATCAGAAATTCTTTCAGACATTCTACCGATAACAGATGGCTTTGGCCGCCTCGACGACTTCGGCTACCGAGGGTAGCGCGAGCTTTTCGAGATTGGCCGCATAAGGCATCGGCACGTCCCTGCCCGAAACGCGCATCACCGGCGCGTCGAGATAATCGAACGCGTGTTCCATGATGCGCGAGACGATCTCGGCGCCGACGCCGGACTGCTGCCAGCCCTCCTCCACGGTCACCGCGCGGCCGGTCTTCTGCACCGAGGCCACGATGGTTTCGGTATCCATCGGACGCAGCGTGCGCAGGTCGATGACCTCGGCCTCAATGCCGTCCTTGGCGAGCTCATCGGCGGCCTTCAGCGCATAGGTCATGCCGTTCGACCATGAAATCAGCGTGACGTGACTGCCAGCCCGCGCGATCCGCGCCTTGCCGATCGGCAGCACATAGTCGTCGAGCTTCGGCACCGGACCGGTGTGTCCGTAAAGGATTTCGTTCTCGAGGAAGATCACCGGATTGGGATCGCGGATCGCGGCTTTCAGAAGCCCCTTGTAGTCGGCGGCGGAATACGGAGCGATCACCTTGAGGCCGGGGATTTGCGAGTACCACGCCGAATAATCCTGGCTGTGCTGGGCGGCGACACGTGCGGCCGCGCCGTTCGGACCGCGGAACACGATCGAGCAGCCCATCTGGCCGCCGGACATGTAAAGCGTCTTGGCGGCGGAATTGATGATCTGGTCGATCGCCTGCATGGCGAAGTTGAAAGTCATGAATTCGACGATCGGCTTCAGGCCCGCCATCGCCGCGCCAACGCCAACGCCGGCAAAGCCGTGCTCGGTGATCGGGGTATCGATCACGCGCCGCGCGCCGAACTCCTCCAGCAGACCCTGCGACACCTTGTAGGCGCCCTGATATTCGGCAACCTCCTCCCCCATCAGGAAGACGTCGCCGTCGCGGCGCATCTCCTCGGCCATGGCGTCGCGCAGCGCCTCGCGGATAGTAATGGTCACCATCTCGGTGCCGGCAGGAATGTCGGGATCTTCGGGAATCTCCATCGCCGGCCCGGCGGGTCGTTTGGGGTCGGAGATCATCGGCTTGCCCTCGCCGACCGGCGAACGGGATTCCGCAACTTCCTTCGAAACGTCCTGGGCAGGAGCGGCGGGCGTCTTTGCCGCCTTCGGCGCCTTTCCGAGATCGGAAGCACTTTCGCCCTCACTCAGGATGGTGGCGATCGGCGTGTTCACCGCGACGTCGTTGGTGCCTTCCGGAATCAAAATCTTGCCGAGCGTGCCCTCGTCGGTCGCCTCGACCTCCATGGTCGCCTTGTCGGTCTCGATCTCGGCGATGACGTCGCCGGACCTGATCGCCTCACCTTCCTTCTTCAACCACTTGGCGAGGTTGCCCTTCTCCATGGTCGGCGAAAGCGCGGGCATCAGAACTTGGATTGGCATGATCGCTCCAAAAAAGACGTGCGCGCTCAGCGATAAATATCGGTGTAGAGTTCGGACGCATCCGGCTCGGGATCGTTTTGCGCGAAGTCCGCAGCCGTATTGACGATCTGGCGTGCCCCGGCGTCGATCTTCTTCAACTCATCCTCGGAGACCTTGGCCGCCAACAGCCTATTGCGGACCTGTTCGATCGGATCCTGATCGTGCCGGACCTTGTCGACTTCCTCGCGCGTCCGGTACTTCGCCGGATCGGACATCGAGTGGCCGCGATAGCGGTAGGTCTGCATCTCCAGGATATAGGGTCCGTTGCCCTCGCGACACCACTTCACCGCCCTGTCGCCCGCCGCCTTCACGGCGCAGACGTCCATGCCGTCGACCTGTTCGCCGGGAATATTGAAGGAGACGCCACGCTTGGAAAAATCCGTCTGCGCCGACGAGCGCGTCACCGACGTACCCATGGCGTAACGATTGTTCTCGATAATGTAGACCACCGGGAGCTTCCACAGCTCGGCCATGTTGAAGCTCTCATAGACCTGGCCTTGATTGGCGGCGCCGTCTCCGAAATAAGCGAGACTGACGCGATCGTTGCCGCGATAGCGATTGGCGAAGGCGAGGCCCGTTCCGAGCGACACCTGCGCGCCGACGATGCCGTGACCGCCGTAGAAGTTCTTCTCCTTGCTGAACATGTGCATGGAGCCGCCCTTACCCTTGGAATAGCCGCCGCGGCGCCCGGTCAGTTCGGCCATCACGCCTCTGGCGTCCATGCCGCAGGCCAGCATGTGACCATGATCGCGGTAGCCGGTTATGACCTGATCGCCCTCGCCGAGCGCCATCTGCATCCCGACCACGATCGCTTCCTGGCCGATGTAGAGATGGCAGAAACCGCCGATCGCACCCATTCCGTAGAGCTGACCGGCCTTTTCCTCGAAACGGCGGATCAGCAACATATCGCGCAGCGCCTGAAAGTCCTGCTCGCGCGTGAATTTGGGCGGTGACGGGCTATTCGAGCTGTCGTCTGCTGCCTGCGCGACGCTTTTTTTGGATGCGGCCATGTCAATTCCGGATGCGGGAAGGATCACCTTCTCTAGCCCAACTCAGGCAACCTTGAAAGCACGCGATCAAATTGATGCGCGCAGCTTTCCGCATTGCAGCGACAGCGAAATTCCGTGACCGAAAAGGGAATGTTTTTGAAATTAGACGATAGGTTTTTGCGATCGGACGCAATCACGCGCAAGCGTTCGCCAGCAGCCGCACCTTCAAAATTATTTCTGACGGATGACGTGAATCAGATCGCGCGGGTTCGCATAGTCGAGCTGAAAGCGGACCCGCTCATCGAGCATGTCGGGGTCGATTCCGCTCGAGCGCAGGAGCGCCACCCGCTTCTCGCCCTCGGCGCGTTCCGCCTTCAGCCGCGCCAGCTCCGAAGTCAGCGCGACGATCTCCTGGTCGAGTTCTTGCCGGGCATTCAACCCGTATTTGCCGATATAGGCGTTGACACCGAAATAGCCGACGATCATCGCCGCCATCGTGTAGAGGGCAAGCCCGGTAAGCACCGATTTGAGTCGTGAGCGCGAAACCATGGCCTGACGATGCGGCGACGCGGTTAAGGCTTCGCTAATAACCGGACCGCACGCAAAATCCTATTTCTTCTGCTGCGCCACCCAGGCGGCGAAGGCAGTGATATAGGCTTCAAGAAACTCGCGCAGCGACGCTTTGACCAGTTCGCCGTTCTCGTCGAACGCATCCCCGATGCCGCCAACATAGGCCTCGGGCTGCTGCAAAACCGGAACGTTGAGAAAAACCAGTGATTGGCGCAAATGATGATTGGCGCCGAACCCGCCGATGGCGCCCGGCGAATTGCTGATGACGCCGCCGGGCTTACCGTTAAAGATGCTCTGTCCATAGGGACGCGATCCGACATCGATGGCATTTTTCAGAACGCCGGGAACGGACCGGTTGTATTCCGGTGTCACGAACAGAACAGCATCCGCCGTCTTGATGCGTTCGCGGAAACTCATCCAATCGGCCGGCGGCGTGGCTTCAAGATCCTGATTGTAGAAAGACAATCCGCCAAGCGTGATGACGTCAAGCTGAAGCGAGGGCGGCGCAAGTCTGGTCAGCGCCTTGGCAATTTTCAGGGAAAACGACTCTTTACGAAGGCTGCCGACAATGACGGCGGTGCTGTGCTGGGATGCCATGGACAGATCCTGCGGTTGTGCGGCCCTCACGGCCAAGTCTGCTGCAACCTAGCGGCCATGAAGAAAGATGCAAGCGCATCTATCTGCCGGGATACCGTCATCACAAGAAGTTTTGCCAATTCACTTCGCCGAAGACGGACGACGCCGATCAATATACGCCGGGAATAATCCGCTTGGTTTCCTGCATGTAGCGACGATAGTCCTCACCAAACATCTCGATCATCATCTGCTCCTCGAAGCGCACGCGCGCGAAGAACAGCACCGCCACGGCGACGAGGCCGCTGAAGGCGGCGACGACGTTCGGCAGCAAGCAGGCTTGCGCGGCCGCCCACAGCCAGAACGACGCATACATCGGATGGCGGATCAATCGGTAAACGCCGTTGCGGACGACCCGATGCCCCTCGCGCACTTCCAGCGCCGCCGACCACTGCCGACCGAGATCCTTGTGCGAGCGGCGGAACAGCCAGAGCGAAAAGCCGAACAATGCAGCGCCGAACACGACGAGCCCATAACCCGGATCGTAGGCGCCAGCACGCGGCCATCCAGTCGCAAGATACAGGCCGGGGATCGCAAATAGGCCGAGAAACGCGACGGCCAGAAGCATGCGCTCGCGCCAGGTGCCGTCGCGCCGCAACGTCGCAGTGCGCCGCGCCCGCCGGGCGTAGGGATAGCGGATGACGAACCAGGCAATGACGCCGACAAGCCAGATTGTCTGTCCCAGCGCGATCGAGGACATGAGCTCGCCGCCGTGCTTACGCCGCGCCGACGGTGGAATCCGCCGGCTTGGTCACCTCGGTCGCCTCGGACGACGCGCGCTTCAGAAGCGCGCCATCCTCTCCGAAACAGTCGACACCGCCACGCGGCGCAGTGATCTCATCGAACGGCAATGGACCGCAGATGATGAGACAATAATCGTACTCGGCTCGGACGCTGTTCCCCATCAAGAACTTGTAGTGCAATACCATGAAGTTGAACCGATGACGCCGGAAGCTGGCCTTGTCCATCATGTCATGCAACTGTACGCGCCGGATGTTCGGACGTCCGTCGGAGCGTTCGCGGCTGACGCGCTTCAATATCACCGGATCGAAGCGATAGAAACTGATGGCGTCGTCGCGGGCGTGGTATTCGGTCCAGTGGATTCGACGCTCGTCGGCGACGGTTTGCGTGGCCAGACGAATGCGCTGGCCTTGCGAATGCAGCGAGAACTTCGGAATGGTGGCACCGACGGTCAGGATGCATAGCGAAGGACCGCGCCGGGCAAGTTCTGGCTCGCACTTGAGCGCTCTCGCGACCGAATCCATCACCAGCGCGGCACCAAGGCAATGGCCCACAATGACGATTTCGTCGACGTCGGCGTTGCGGGCCCGGTCGAGGATTCGCCCCGCAAACTGATCAATCCGGGCATCCATGCGCGGTCGCTGGCCGTAGACGAACTCGCGCGAGAAGATCCAGTCGTCGAACACATGGTTGATCGGCCATCGCCAGCCTAACAGATGCAATAGACCTGCCGTCACGCCCGCGGCCACCACCACTGTCAGCAGGACTGCTGCAAACCCGGTCGCACCCGTGAGCCTGACCAGGCCGTATCCGATTCCCGCGCCGCACGCGGCGAACCCTGTAAGATAAAGATAGGGGAATAGAAAGAAGCCGGCATATTTCCAGCTAGCGTACATGAAACGGAACAACGTGCCGGTCACAACGAAGTCAGCCAGCGTGACCAGACTCTGACCGAGGCGCGACAACATGCCTCGGGCATGATCTTCCAGGATAAGGTCGTCCCACCGCAGCATTTCATAGACCGTGTGGGTGTTCCAGTTAGGGCCCGACGCCTGCATCTCCCAGGACGCGCTGACCGGCGTCGCCTCGATCCCGCTCACGATCTCGGCCTGCGCGCCCCAAGTCCCTTGAAACATCGACAGCGACCGCCGAACGCGTTGAAGCTGCTGCTCCGGCGTTATCGGATCGTATCCGCCAATATGAAAGACATGCCGCCGCGCGATCATGCGATCCCGTCACCTTCCATCGCCGTCATCTTACGCGTTCGGTCAGGCGCAGAGGTCTCAGCAGCTCTCCAACCACAACCAGGATACCCCAAATTTGGGCCGCAGGATCGAATCCTTGCGTCGAAACAGGCCCCCTGTGTGACGTTTCAATCACAACACACAGGATTTATAGCCACATCAATCACAACGCACAGGATTTATGGCCACACAATTGACGGACGAACGCGAAGGCGAAGTATAGTGCGGTCTCAGATCACTTGAACTGGGAACTTACTTATGCCGACTATTTTTCCGCCTGCGCGCCGCGGCCTGTGGGCCGCAATGGTAAGCCTCACCCTGCTCGCGACCGGTACATTCCCGTCAAGCTCCGCAAACGCGCACATCTCGGCGCCTCAACATCGCCCGGGTCACGTTTACCTGATGCGGGGCCTGTTCAACGTGTTTTCGTTGGGCATGGACGAGCTGGCCACGAAGCTCCAGGCCGTCGGCGTAAGCGCTGAGGCGATATCCTATACGTCCTGGTCCTCGCTTGGTGACAGCATTATTGCAAGATATCGTGCCGGCGACCGAGAGCCTATTATTCTGATGGGCCACTCGTACGGTGCCGACACGACGATTTCCCTGGCGCGCAAGCTGAATGACAACAAAGTTCCGGTGGCGCTGATCGTAAACTTCGATCCAACCTCGCCGGACTTGGTTCCGCCGAATGTCCGCCGAATCATCAATTTCTACGTGCCCACGGCATGGGGTCGTCCCGTTGAGGCCGGCAAGCAGTTCCGTGGCAGCCTGTCCAACCTTAACGAAAGCGGCCAGTACAATCATTTCGTCATAGACAAGGCCGACGGGCTCCATCGCAAGGCGATCGCGGCAGTACTTCAGGCGGTTGGCGGAGGCGCTCATCGGGTCAAGCGGCCTGCCAAGCCCGATCAGGTCTCGGCAGCGCCGGCGCAGTAAGCGGCGCAAGATCATCGCTGTCGCATTCGGCCGGTGCGCCCCGCGCGCCGGCCATTTTGTTTGCCCGCTAGCCGCGGTTACGCCAGCGCCTTCAGCGCCGCGCGCCCTCCGTACCTCGCCTGAGCGCCAAGCTGCTGCTCGATGCGCAGCAGCTGGTTGTATTTAGCGGCGCGGTCCGAACGCGACAGCGATCCGGTCTTGATCTGCCCGCAATTGGTGGCGACCGCGAGGTCGGCAATGGTAGAATCCTCGGTCTCGCCGGAGCGGTGCGACATCACGGCGGTATAGCCAGCCTTGTAGGCCATCTCGACGGCGGCCAGGGTCTCGGTCAACGTGCCGATCTGGTTGACCTTGATGAGGATGGAATTGGCGCGGCCGTTCCTGATGCCGTCCGCGAGCCGCGTCACGTTGGTGACGAACAGGTCGTCGCCGACGAGCTGACACGTCTTGCCGATCATGTCGGTGAGGAGTTTCCAGCCCTCGAAATCGTCCTCGGCCATGCCGTCCTCGATCGAGACGATCGGATAGTCCGACGCCAGCTTGGCAAGGTATCTTGCCTGCTCCTCAACCGAACGGGTCTTCCCCTCGCCTGCATAAACATACTTGCCGTCCTTGAAGAACTCGCTTGCGGCCGGATCGAGCGCCAGCACTACGTCATCGCCGGGCTTGTAACCGGCCTTGACGATTGCACCCATGATGAAATCGAGCGCCGCGCTGGCCGACGGCAGGTTCGGCGCAAAGCCGCCTTCGTCGCCGACATTGGTGTTGTGACCGGCCTTTTTTAGCTCCGCCCTCAGAGTGTGAAAGATTTCCGAACCATAGCGCAGACCCTCCGAGAAGGTTTTGGCGCCGACCGGCATGATCATGAATTCCTGAAAGTCGATCGGGTTGTCGGCATGCGCGCCACCGTTGACGATGTTCATCATCGGCACCGGAAGCGTCCGCGCCGTGACGCCGCCGACGTAGCGGTACAGCGGCATATCGAGAGAATCCGCCGCCGCCCGGGCCAGCGCCAGCGACACGCCGAGAATCGCGTTGGCGCCCAGCCGGCTCTTGTTCGCGGTCCCGTCAAGTCCGATCAGGATATCGTCGATCTGCACCTGCTGCTCAGCGTCCATGCCCCCAATGGCATCGAAAATCTCGCCATTCACCGCATCGACCGCCTTCTGCACCCCCTTGCCGAAATAACGGGTCTTGTCGCCGTCGCGCAGCTCCACCGCCTCGTGTGCGCCGGTGGAGGCGCCCGAGGGCACCGCGGCACGGCCCATCGCGCCGTCTTCGAGCGCCACATCGACCTCGACGGTCGGATTGCCGCGGCTGTCGAGAATTTCGCGGCCGATGATGTCGACGATGGCAGTCATTGAGAGTCTCCGGGACGTGGACGGATGGTTGCCGCAGCTTCTACAAGAACTGCGCGGCCGCTGCAAAGCCGATCAGTTCGCGTTTTGGCGCGGCGAATCCATTATGCCAGACAGCAGCAATCCCCCCAGAATGCCGACCGAGAACAGGTAAATCTTGCTTTCGGTGAATGTCATCAGATGGCTGTTGAACAACCCGGTGACGATATAAAGCAGCACGATGCTTTGTCCCGTGAAGTGGATAGGTCCGGATCCCCAAAACAGGCACGCATGTGCAATCAGAAGCGCAACAAGCAGCGCTACGCCGACTATCCCTAATGGAATCGCGAACGCCAGGACCTGATTGTGGGGATCACCGGGTGTTTCGGCGTTCATGCCGGTACCTGACGCGGCCCGCCTGTAGAGTTCGGGTGCCGATCCGGTCCCATGACCGAACAGTGGCCGCTCGGCGACGAAATGCAGAGCCTTCTGCCAGTACACCAGCCGCTCGCCCGCCGAGGTGACTTCGCCGGAATCAATGGAGCGTTCGATTTCGTGGGGAATGCTCATGACTCGCTCGCGGACATGAGACGATGAGAACCAAGCGACCGCACAGATTACCGCCGCGATGACTGCACCGATGATGAATCCGCGCCACCCGGTGAGTTGCACAAAGAACAGAATCAGCAACGGAACAAGTCCGATCAGAACGGTTCGCGATGAAGCCACGAAGATCACATTTCCGAGCAATAAAAGTGCACCACCACCACACAGAAGCGCCGTCCGTCCGGCGCCGGCGCGCCATGACGCGACACTCCAATGAGCAAGCCCGAACGCCAACAGGGAGAACAGAATGCTCTGAACCGAATAATTCTTCAGCGGGATCCCAGGCTCGTTGGGCACTGGGACGCCATGCGGCCAGATCAGTGACAACACCGACCATATCCAGATCACGGCTGCGACCGCCAGCACGGCTACCAACGGCCGCGCCGCATTGGGATGAATCCTCATTTGCGCAAACAGCACTGGAATCACGATGAATTGAGAGAAAATTCCGAGGTGCTTGAATGCGTCCTTCCAGGGCGCAATCGTCCAGGCGAGCCCCAGCAAACCTAGGATGAATATCGCAACCGGTATCGAAGCGGCAGGACTGCGTAGCTCGAACCGGATCCGCTCCGGCCCGATTGCGATCAGGGCCAGCACAAGCCAAAGCCAATAGAGAATCTCGGCAGCTGTGGTAGAGACCGGAATGGCCAACAGCAAGGCCGGCAGCACCCAATCCGCAGCGGCGAGCGCGCGGCCAGCGGTCCGGTCCGCGCTCAGCGTTATTTGAGCCATCGATAAAGATACTTTCGTTTGAATTTCTGGATCTGGTACCGGAGGCGCAGCTGCCACTGCGGACGCTTCTTGGCGTCCAGCGAAGACCCGAAAGTGCCAGTGAGGCTACCTTGCTCCGCGAACGGCGGTTCGATCCACAGGAACGGAATGCCGAGCTCCGGATCGCACACGTTGTATTGACCGTGGATGGCCAAACTGATGCGATGACTCGCGATCCAATTCAGCCGCAACACGGCTTCACACGCGGCGAAGACATAGGCTTCCACAAACCGAACCCTCTCGCCTTCATAGATATGGATTTCCCCGGCTTCAATATGAACGCGGCAGTATTGCCGCGCCGAGATGCGGGATATTAGGGCGCGGCCAATCCCGATCGGCTTCCGCCAGCGTGGCCTCGACGCGTGTTACAAAATCGAGACACAGGACCATGTGATCTTCCAGAACGAATGCGCGATCGGCACCGCTATTCCGAATACACCGCATCGCCGCCACATGCTTAATCGCGCAAGATTTCTGACTCGGTGTCAAAGGCGCACCTTTGGAAAAATAACGCCGATCGAGTTCGAGCGTGAGATCGTCCGCATCGAATCCGGTGATCCATTTGAATGCCAGACCAGCGCGAGCAAACTCGCCCCGTGCGTGTTCGTTCTGCTCTTCAAGTGCACGAATCACATAAACCGGCAAGTGTACGGCAGCGCTGCTCGATGCCAGTGGCCGGGGCCGGCTTGGTGAACCTTCCATTGTAAGCACATCTGGATCTTGATCTGGCATCTGGCCATTCTCTACAGGACTCTGCAGGAGCTGCGCAAACCGAAAGGGCTGCCGGCGGAAGTGACCGGCGCCGCCGGATTGGCTATCAAACCGCTACAGGGAGCTAGTTCATGGCCAGAAAACCCCGTGCATTGCCTAAATCTAGCGTTTCGAGAACCGCGCTGCAACTTGGCCGCGCTGTGGCGTGGCCGGATTCACCGGAGAAGGCGAAACTGGACCGCGTGCCCAATCCTCAGAAGGGCACCAACTATGTCGCGCGGTTCACGGCGCCGGAATTCACCGCGCTGTGCCCGGTCACGGGCCAGCCGGACTTTGCGCATCTCGTGATCGACTATGCTCCGGGACCGTGGCTGCTGGAGTCGAAATCGCTCAAGCTCTATCTCGCCAGTTTCCGCAATCACGGCGCGTTCCATGAGGACTGCACGGTTGCGATCGGCAAGCGCATCGCCGCCGCCGTCAAGCCGAAATGGTTGCGCATCGGCGGCTACTGGTATCCGCGCGGCGGCATTCCCATCGACGTGTTCTGGCAAACCGGCACGGCGCCGAAGGGCGTCTGGATTCCCGACCAGGACGTCGCGTCCTACCGAGGACGGGGCTAGAAAAAGCACCCGCTTGTCCCGCAGCGGATGGAACTTCACCGCGCCTTCCCCGCTTGCCTTCGGACTGAAAGCAGGCCGGCGATATCGGAGATGCGGTGAACCGCCCGACACAAGACCAGCCGTCGCGCGGCATCCGTCCGCTGGAGGCGCTGAACTTCTTCATGGCCGACATGCAAGCGGGGATCGGCCCGTTTGTTGGCGTCTTTCTGCTCGCCCATGGCTGGCAGAGTGGGCTGATCGGGACCATCCTGACGATCGGCGGCGTCGCCGGGACGCTGATGACGACGCCGGTCGGCGCGATGGTCGATGCCACCCGGCGCAAGCGCGCCTACGTCATCGTCCCCGGGATTTTCACAGTGCTGGCATCGGCGATCATTCTGCTGTCGCAGGATTTCTGGGTCGTCGCATCATCCCAGATCGCAACGGCCATCGCCGGCGCGGCGATCATGCCCGCCGTCACCGGCATCACTCTCGGCATGGTCAGGCAGGCGGGTTTCAACCGGCAGAACGGCCGCAATCAGGCACTCAACCATGCCGGCAACATGGTGGGCGCTGCGCTGTCAGGTTATCTTGGATGGCAGTTCGGGTTTGTCGCGGTGTTCATTCTCGCTGCCGTGTTCGGCGCCATCTCCATCGCCTGCGTCATGATGATCCCGAAAGACGCCATCAACGACGATGCAGCTCGCGGCCTCCATGAAGGCGGTGAACACGCCGGCAAGGTCAGCGGCTTCAAGGTACTGATCGGTTGCAAGCCGTTACTGGTGCTGGCCGCCGCACTGGCGTGCTTCCATCTCGGCAACGCGGCGATGCTGCCGCTCTACGGCCTCGCCGTGGTCGCGAAGCATCAAACCGAACCCGCAAGCTTTGTGGCCACGACCATCGTGATCGCGCAGAGCGTCATGATTTTCACCTCGCTGCTGGCCATGCGGCTTGCGGAGAAGAAAGGCTACTGGCTGGTGATGCTGATCTCGTTCCTGTCATTGCCCGTGCGCGGCGCCATCGCTGCCGGCCTGATCACAAGTTGGGGCGTGTTTCCGGTGCAGACGCTCGACGGCATCGGCGCGGGCCTGCAAAGCGTGGCGGTGCCGGGCCTCGTCGTGCGCACCCTCCACGGCACCGGCCGCGTCAATATCGGCCAAGGCGCCCTCATGACGATCCAGGGTATCGGCGCGGCGCTCAGCCCCGCAATCGGCGGTTGGATTGCCCAGGAACTCGGATACCCCCTGGCCTTTCTCTGCCTCGGTGGCTTCGCGCTGGCCTCACTCGCCCTGTGGCTCGGCTTTGGCAGTGTGCTCAGGCCGACCTGCGCCGGCATGCCTGCATCCACTCCGGCTGCCGCACAGTCCTCGGTTTGATGAGACGACTACACAGCAGGCGCTCCAGCCTTCCCGACCAGCAGCCGCGCGCAGACCAATCCGAGAATTATGATGACGACGGCGTTTGCAGCAAGCGTCGGAAATTTTCCGGCCCAGGACAGGCTCACTCCGTAGGCGATCGGACCGGCCGTCTGCCCCATGTAGAAGAAGAACGAATGCAGCGACAGCGCAGTCGCCCGAGCCTGCTCGGACAATTCGCTGGCGAACACCTGCAGGCAGCCGTGCAGCATGTAGAAGCCCCAGCCCATCATGATGAAGCTGAGCATCTGGATGCGCCAGTCCGGACCAAAACCAACCGCGACGATCTGCGCCGCCACCAGCATCGCGCCTGATATCATCATGCCGCGTACGCCGAGCAGCGACAGGAACCGCGACACCGTCATGGTGTAGAACAGACCACCGACAGCAAAGCCGGCGATGACGATGCCCGCGACCGAAAGCCGCGTTTCGCCGAGTTCGAACAGAAACGCCGCGACGTAAGGAAACAGTCCAAGCACGCAGCAGCCTTCGATGAAAACGGCTGAGTAGCAGACCCTCGCATTGGGATTACTGAAGATCTGTCGGTAACCGTGCCGCAGATCGGTGAACTTCATCTGCCGCGAGGCCGTGATCGCATTGCCGCGGCGAAATCCAAGCCCGACGGCGATCGAGGCGGCCAGAACCAATACTCCGAGCACGACAAGCACACCGCGCCAGCCGACGAGATCGCCGATCACGCCGGAAAATGAGGCGCCTAACAGATTGCCGCTCACTGTACCCGCGATCGTCCTGCCGATCGCCACCTGCCGCTGTGCACCTGGCACAAGATCACTCGCCATGCCGAGCGCGACCGGAAAAACACCGCCCGATGCGATCCCCGCGAAGACGCGCGTCACGAACAACGCGCTGTAGGACGTGCACAGCGCGCCGGCGACGTTCGAGATGCCGAGCAGCACCAGACACACCAGCATCAGCCGCCCCTTGCCGAAAATATCGGCGGCCGCGCCGATCAGCGGCTGCACGATGGCAAACGAGAATGCGGTGATCGCCGACAGGCCGGCAGCGGTCGCGACCGTCACCGATAGATCGTCGGCGACATGCGGCAGCACCGGGTCCATCGCGCGTGTCGACAGGCTCGCTGCGAAGGTAGCCAGCGCGATGATGTTCAGGAGCGGCGGCAACTTGTTCTTTCCGGTCGCGGCCGACGTGACCGAAGTCATTTGGGGCAGGCCGGATCGGCTGCCTTCGCCAGCGCATCGAACGCCATCAGCCTTCGCACCAGCGCCTCGAATTCGCGCAGCGGCACCATGTTGGGACCGTCCGACGGTGCATGATCGGGATCGGGATGGGTCTCGATGAAGACACCGGCGACGCCGACCGCGACGGCCGCGCGCGCCAGCACCGGCACGAATTCGCGCTCGCCGCCGGACGACGTACCCTTGCCTCCCGGCTGCTGCACGGAATGGGTAGCGTCGAAGATGACAGGCGCGCCGGTGGTGCGCGCGAGGATCGGCAGCGCGCGCATGTCCGAGACCAGCGTGTTGTAACCGAACGACGCACCGCGCTCCGTCACCAGCACATTGCGGTTGCCGCCGCTGGTGATCTTTGCGACCACATTCGCCATGTCCCAGGGCGCCAGAAACTGTCCCTTCTTGACGTTGACGACCTTGCCGGTCGCCGCCGCCGCCAGCAGCAGGTCGGTCTGCCGGCACAGGAATGCCGGTATCTGCAGCACATCGACCGCCTGCGCGACCTCGGCGCATTGCGCAGCCTCATGCACGTCGGTGAGCACGGGCAATCCGAGCGACGAGCGGATCT
Source organism: Nitrobacter sp. JJSN (assembly GCF_051912485.1). Lineage (GTDB taxonomy): Bacteria > Pseudomonadota > Alphaproteobacteria > Rhizobiales > Xanthobacteraceae > Nitrobacter. Next base: position 1,792,608 of record NZ_CP196822.1, read on the forward strand.
CCGCGAAAACCGGCAGCGCCTGATTCAGCCCGATTCCTCGCGCGCCAGACGCACTGGTGCGATTGGCCTTATCGAAAGAGGACTTGAAGACGAGGCCGATCTTTAGGCGCGCGGCGATCTCCTTCAATGCGCTGGCCACCTCGAGCGCATGGGCCCGGCTTTCCATCTGGCAAGGACCGGCGATGACCGACAGCGGCCGATCCTGGCCGAAAGTGACGAAGCCGGCGGAGACGACGGGCGCTGCGGTGACGGACTGATTCAAGGTGAATTCCTTTGCTGGCCGACCATGCAGGCCGGCAGCGACGGGATCAACCCGCTTGTATATTTCGAATATGGCCCCTCAAGCGCGGCCTACACCAGCCGGCTCTGCACCACCGCGGCCTGGATGAACGAGGCGAACAGCGGATGCGGCTCGAACGGCCGTGATTTCAATTCGGGATGATACTGCACCCCGATGAACCACGGATGGTCCTCGTATTCGACGATCTCCGGCAGCACACCATCGGGCGACAGACCCGAGAAGCGCAGGCCGTGCTGTTCCAGCCGGTCTTTATACGCGGTGTTGACCTCATAGCGATGACGGTGCCGCTCCGAAATCTCGAGCGCACCACCGTAGATTCCGGAGACGCGGCTACCGCGCGTGAGTGTCGCCGGATAGGCGCCGAGCCGCATGGTGCCCCCGAGGTCGCCGGCCCTGGAGCGCTTCTCCAGTTCGTTGCCGCGCAGCCATTCCGTCATCAGGCCGACCAGCGGCTCGCTGGTCGGGCCGAATTCGGTCGAATTGGCGTTAGCTATTCCTACAAGATTCCGCGCTGCCTCGATCACGGCCATCTGCATCCCGAAGCAGATGCCGAAATAAGGCACGTGTCGTTCGCGAGCGAACCGCGCCGCCTTGATCTTGCCCTCGGCGCCGCGCTGGCCGAACCCGCCCGGCACCAGGATGCCGTCGACATGTTCGAGGAACGGCGCGGCATCTTCGTTCTCGAACACTTCGCTCTCGATCCAGTCGAGATTGACCTTCACCTTGTTGGCGATGCCGCCATGGGACAGCGCCTCGATCAGCGACTTGTAGGCATCCTTCATGCCGGTGTACTTGCCGACGATCGCGATCGTCACCGCACCCTCGGGATTGCGGACACGCTCGTTGATATCGTGCCAGCTTTGCAGCGCCGGCGGCACGCGCGGCTCGATTCCGAACGCTGCCAGAACTTCGTCGTCGAGACCTGCAGCGTGATAAACTTCCGGCACGGCATAGATGTTGTCGGCGTCGCGCGCCTCAATCACGGCGCTTTCACGGACGTTGCAGAACAGCCCAAGCTTGCGTCGCTCCTCCTTCGGGATTTCACGGTCGGTGCGGCACAGCAGGATATCGGGCTGGATGCCAATCGAGCGCAGCTCTTTCACCGAATGCTGCGTGGGCTTGGTCTTCAACTCGCCGGCGCTCGGGATGAACGGCAGCAAGGTCAGGTGGACGTAGACCGCATGACCGCGCGGCAGGTCGTTCTTGAGCTGGCGAATCGCCTCGAAGAACGGCAGCCCCTCGATGTCGCCTACCGTGCCGCCAATCTCGCACAGCACGAAGTCAAAGCCGTCATTGCCATTGAGGATGAAGTCCTTGATGGCGTTGGTGACGTGGGGAACGACCTGGATCGTGGCGCCGAGATAGTCGCCACGGCGCTCCTTGGCCAGGATGTCCTGATAGATGCGGCCGGTGGTGATATTGTCCTGCCTGGTCGCGGGACGCCCGGTGAAGCGCTCATAATGACCGAGATCGAGATCGGTCTCGGCCCCATCATCGGTCACGAATACTTCGCCGTGCTGGTAGGGCGACATCGTTCCGGGATCGAGGTTGAGGTAGGGGTCGAGCTTGCGAAGGCGGACCTTGTAGCCGCGGGCCTGCAACAGCGCGCCGAGTGCTGCCGATGCCAGACCTTTTCCGAGCGAGGAAACCACGCCGCCGGTGATGAAAATATAGCGCGCCATGGGACTCAACCTTTAAGGCTCCCGTGTCGATTCGCCAAAGCCAATCGCAGCCGTCAGCCGGAACGTGGATGGGCTGTGGGTGACTTCAAAGTTCAAACGATTGCAGTCTCTTGGCTGAGGCTGCTGCTGCAGGACGGCAGCGCCATCCTGCATGGTGCCCTGCTTTATTGCGACCGCGGCGCCTGCGGACCCGCGGGGGCCGGCGCGGCCGGATGCTCCGATTGTTTCAGCGAATCCAAGATGCCGCCGCCGGCCGGCGGAGCGACCGGCGCCGCGCCTCCCGCAGGCTGCGACTGTGAGGCCGGTGCCGCATCCAGGATCGAACCCGGTTTGTGGTCGTAGCCCGCAAGCCAGGACAGAAACAGACTGGTCATGAAAAACCCGGTGGCGAGGAAAGCCGTGGTGCGGGTCAGCAGGTTCGCCGTGCCGCGGCTCGACATGAACCCGGCGCCGCCGCCCATGCCGAGGCCACCGCCTTCAGACTTCTGCAGCAGAACGACGACGGTCAGCGCTGAAACGATCATCAGGTGGATTGCGATAATTACGGTCTGCATCTCTGGCCTTCCATCACAAGCACGCGCCGGCTAGCCGGAAATCACAAGCTTGCGGGGCTTATATCTGGGCGGGTGTCTACACGATCAGGCGGGACGTTGCCACCCCGCAGGGTAACGCTTCGCCCCGATTTGAACCGGTCAGGCAACGGCTTGGGCGATTCCAAGGAAATCTGCCGCCTTGAGGCTGGCGCCACCAATCAGCGCCCCGTTCACATTCGGAACCGCCAGCAACTCCGCGGCATTCGACGGCTTCACCGACCCGCCGTAGAGAATACGGACCTTGGTCCCCTCTCCGCTAAAGCGCTGGGTGAGCTGATCACGGATAAATCCATGGACATCCTGCACATCTTTTGGTGTGGGTGTGCGTCCCGTGCCGATCGCCCAGACCGGCTCATAGGCAACGACGAGGTTTGCAGCAGTTGCGCCATCCGGCAGCGAGCCCGCAAGCTGCCGTCCCACCACTTCCAGCGTCTGACCGGAATCGCGCTGGTCCTGGGTTTCGCCGACGCAGACGATGGCGATCAACGCCGCCCGCCACGCAGCTTCCGCTTTTTGCCGCACAAGCACATCGGTCTCGCCGTGATCGGCGCGACGCTCGGAGTGGCCGACGATGATGGCCGTAGCACCCGAATCGGCCAGCATCTCGGCGGAGGTATCGCCCGTATGAGCTCCGGAAGGCTTGGGATGGCAATCCTGCGCGCCGATCCGCAAAGGCGACCCCTGGACCGCCCCCGCAAAAGCCAACACGAGCGTGGCCGGCGGACAGATCAGCAGATCGGCCTTTTGCGCGGGGCCGTCCGCGCCCGCGATCATCTGGCCGAGCTCGCTGGCCGAAGCCTTGAGGCCGTTCATCTTCCAGTTTCCAGCAATCAGCGGTCGCAGCCCGGTCATGGATCTCTCATGGGTGATTTCGACAGTTTTGCCACCTCGGCACAAGCAACCCCAAGCACGAAGTTCGCAGGGTCTTGCTAGCAGACGTTATCGGCTGGGGCCAGTCTCCGGTATCAGGTGCGGCGTTCCTCCGAGGTTGCGACGGCGCGCTTGCCACTTTATGATGCGTTATCAACTCGGTGACGCCCTCGCGCGATTTTCCGCTCCAGGTGCGGCCCACTTCCCTCCTGCAAAAGACGGACTCATGCTTCGCGGAATACGCAACGCCTCATCAAACTGGCTCGGCAAGACCATCATGACCATCGTGATGGGCCTGCTGATCGTGGCTTTCGGAATCTGGGGCATCGCGGACATCTTCCACGGTTTCGGCCAATCGACCCTGGCCACCATCGGTGGTACCGAGATTTCGACCGAGCAGTTCCGCAATATCTACAATGATCGGCTGCAGCAGATCAGCCGCCAGTTCGGGCGATCGCTGACCCCCGATCAGGTCAGGGCTCTCGGCCTCGACCGTCAGGTGTTGCAGCAGGTGATCGCGGAGGCGGCGCTCGACGAGGACGCCCGGCGCAAGGCTCTCAATGCATCGGACGAGGAGATCAAACGCCAGATCATGAGCGACCCCACTTTCAAGGGCGCCAATGATGCCTTCGATCCGGCGCGCTTCGCGGGCCTGATCCGCCAGATGGGGTACACCGAGCAGCGCTACGTCGCCGAACAGCGGCATACAACGCTGCGCCGCGAGATCGCAGGCACGGTGGCAGCAGGCGTCGAGCCCTCGAAGACGCTTCTCGAAATGCTGAACCACTTCCAGAACGAGCAGCGCACTGTCGATTATGTCAAACTCGGCGCAGCGCAGGCCGGAACCATCGATCCGCCGACGCAAGAACAACTGACGGGCTATTTCGACGCCCATAAGGTGCAGTTCCGCGCGCCCGAATTCCGTAAGATTGCATTCGTCGTGATGACGCCCGAGGGGATCGCGAAATGGAGCGCGGTATCCGACGACGACGCCAAAAAGGTCTATGAGCAGCGCAAGGACAAGCTGTCCACGCCCGAAAAGCGGCAGCTCTGGCAGATCGTATTTCCCAACGTCACCGAGGCCCAGGCAGCGCGGAGCAAGATCACGAGCGGCGCCTCCTTCGACGACATCGCCAGGGAGCGCAGTCTCGCCGCCTCCGACGTCAACCTCGGCACGATCTCCAAGTCCGAGATTATCGACCCCGCCGTCGCCGAAGCCGCCTTCTCCCTGAAAACCGACGAGGTCAGCCAGCCGATCCAGGGCAAGTTCGGTGTCGCACTCGTCAAGGTCGGCAAGATCGAACCGGGCAACCAGCCGACCTACGACAGCCTCGCTACGAAACTGAAGCACGACATCGCGGTCGATCGCGCACGTGCCGAAGTCAACGACCTCCACAACAAGATGGAGGACGAGCGCGGCGGCGGCGCCAGCGTGGTCGACGCCGCCAAGAAGCTCGGTCTCACCGCAGTCACCATCGATGCCGTCGATCGCTCCGGACGCACGCAGGACGGCAAACCCGTCACCGGGATTCCGCCGGGAGTCGAGCTGATCGCGCAGGCATTCGCCAGTGACGTCGGCGTCGACAACGAGACATTGCAAGTCGGCAATAACGGCTTCGTCTGGTTCGACGTACTCGGCATCACGCCCTCGCGCGACCGCACTCTCGACGAGGTCAAGGACAAGGTCGAGGCGGGATGGCGGGAGGACCAGATCAGCAGCCGACTGATGACCAAGGCGACGGACATGGTCCGCAAGCTGGACCAGGGCGGCAAGCTCGCCGACGAGGCAGCCGGCCTTGGTCTCAAGGTCGAGAGTGCAAGCGCTTTCAAGCGCGATGCCACGGAAGCGGGCCTGCCCGCCGCCGTGATCGCCGCCGCATTCCGCACGGCCAAAGGCGGAGCCGGGCAGGCACCGGGCGCGGGGCGCGACGATTGGGTCGTTTTCCGCGTCACCGAGGTGAAGGTGCCGCCGCTCGATCTCGCCTCCGATGAGATGAAGAAGCTGAAAGACAGCCTCCAGCGCGGCCTGTCGGATGAAGGCGTCGGCCAGTACATTGCCAGACTCGAAACCGAGATTGGCACCACGGTCAATCAGGCGGCGGTGGCGCAGATCACTGGCGCCAGCAACAACTGACGGGGTCGACGGCGCCCGCCATTTTCCGAAAGTATCTGATGGACGATCTCAAGGCCCTGATCGGAAAGGTCGCTACCGGCGCAACGCTCACGCGCGAGGAGGCTTCCTCCGCGTTCGACCGCATGATGTCCGGCGAAGCGACGCCCTCACAGATGGGCGGCCTTCTGATGGCGCTGCGCGTACGTGGCGAAACCGTCGACGAGATCACCGGCGCGGTCGCCGCGATGCGCTCGAAGATGCTGCGGGTCAAGGCACCGGCCGATGCGGTCGATGTCGTCGGCACCGGCGGCGACGGCTCCGGCTCGGTGAACGTCTCGACATGTGCTTCGTTTATCGTCGCAGGCGCGGGCGTCCCGGTCGCCAAGCACGGCAACCGCGCGCTGTCCTCGAAATCTGGCGCTGCCGATTGTCTCGCCGCGCTCGGCATCAAGATCGACCTCACGCCCGAACAGGTCGGCCGCTGCATCAACGAGGCCGGCATCGGCTTCATGTTCGCGCCAGCGCACCATCCGGCGACCAAGAACGTCAACCCGACCCGCACCGAGCTTGCCACCCGCACCATCTTCAACCTGCTTGGGCCGCTGTCCAATCCGGCTGGCGTGACGCGGCAGATGGTCGGCGTGTTCTCGCGGAAATGGGTGGAGCCGCTGGCGCAGGTGCTCAAGAACCTCGGCTCCGACTCGGTGTGGGTCGTCCACGGGTCCGACGGCCTCGACGAGATCACCCTCGCCGGCCCGACCTTCGTGGCCGCGCTCGAGAACGGCAATATCCGCTCGTTCGAGGTGACGCCGGAGGACGGCGGATTGTCCCGCGCGGGTGGCGATGCTCTGAAAGGCGGCGACGCCGAAGCAAACGCGATTTCCTTGCACGGGGTGCTCGAAGGCAAGCCCGGCGCCTTCCGCGACGTCGCCCTACTCAACGCGGCGGCGGCCCTGATCGTCGCGGGCAAGGCGAAGGACCTGAAGGACGGTGTCGCGCTCGGCACGAAATCACTCGACAGCGCCGCCGCCATGGACAAGCTGAAGCGGCTGATCGCGGTGTCAAACGATTAAGGACGGAATGGCGTGGCGGACATCCTGACCAAGATCGAAGCCTACAAGCGCGAGGAGATCGCAGCCGCCAAGAGCGCGCGCTCCCTCAGCGACATTCTGGCCGCCGCCAAGACTGCGTCACCGTCGCGCGGCTTCGTCCGAGCTCTCCGCGCAAAGCTCGCCCGCGGCGACTATGCCCTGATCGCCGAGGTCAAGAAGGCCTCGCCCTCGAAAGGCCTGATCCGCGCTGACTTCGATCCGCCTTCGCTCGCTCGCGCCTATGAGGCCGGCGGCGCGGCCTGCCTCTCCGTTCTCACTGACACGCCCTCCTTTCAGGGCCATCTCGACTTCATGGTTGCCGCCCGCGCCGCTACGGCGCTGCCGGTGCTGCGCAAGGACTTCATGTTCGACACCTATCAAGTGGTCGAGGCCCGCGCGCATGGGGCCGACTGCATTCTGATCATCATGGCTGCGCTCGACGATGCAGCGGCGAAAGACATCGAGGCGACAGCGCTCGATCTTGGCATGGACGCGCTGCTCGAAATCCACAATCGCGAGGAACTGGATCGCGCGCTTAGGCTCCGGTCGCCGATGATCGGCGTCAACAACCGCAACCTCCGCACCTTCGAAACGACACTTGAAACCAGCGAAACGCTGGCGCCACACATTCCGAAGGATCGCCTGATGGTGGGTGAAAGCGGCATCTTCGCGCCGGCCGACCTCGCACGGCTTGAACGGGTCGGCATCTCCACCTTCCTCGTCGGCGAAAGCCTGATGCGTCAGGCCGACGTCACCGCCGCAACTCGCACACTGCTGGCGCGTGACGACACGGCCCGCGCAAGCGCGGCAAGGCCGTGAGGGATCGGCGCATGATCGTTGCTGAATACGTCTCGCGACTTTTCACAAAGGCCGCCATACTCAAACCCGTCCTGACGGACATCCACCCCATTCCGGACGGCTTCGCCGTTCGACCCTGCCCCTCCAGGGGAGGGTGAAAGACAAACATGGCCAGCAAGAAAGATAAACCCGCCCTCACCCATATCGATGTCAAAGGCGAGGCGCGCATGGTCGACGTCTCGGCAAAGCCGGCGACCGAGCGCGTCGCCGTCGCCGAAGGTCAGGTCGTCATGACCAAGGCTACGCTCGCTCTGATCGAGGGCGGCAACGCCAAGAAGGGCGACGTGCTCGGCACCGCGCGCATCGCCGGCATCATGGCGGCCAAGCGAACATCGGAGCTGATCCCGCTCTGTCATCCGCTGGCGCTGTCGAAGGTCACGCTCGACATCGAAACCGACAAAAAGCTGCCCGGCTGCCGGGTGCGCGCCAGCGTCAAAGTGTCCGGCCCAACCGGAGTGGAGATGGAAGCCCTCACCGCGGTTTCCGTCGCCTGCTTGACGATCTACGACATGATCAAGGCCGTCGAACGCGGCGTCCGCATCGAAGGCATTCACCTCGTCGAGAAAAAAGGCGGCAAATCCGGCCACTACCTCGTGACAGATACTTAGTCAGTACAATAGCGGCCGATCCTTCTCGGGCGGCGCCGGATTGCGGAGTTCGTCTTCCTTGTCGTAGACAAGCCATATTTCCAGCACCGACATGAACGCCACCACAACTCCGATGCCGATGCTGAAGTGCATGGCACGGGTGTGGGCGAAGCCCAGAAGCCATGGCGACGCGATTAGCCAAAGCCCCAACAGGAGGTTGAGCCACTCTTTCCACCAAGCGAAAGCCAGCAGCGCCGTCACAGAAACCGCGCCGATTGCGACGCTGGTCGCCCAGAGGTCGAGGTCCGTCTCCGCCGTGGCCCGGACGAGAAACCACGGCGTCGCGAACAGAACGACGGCCAGCACGAGATTGTAGACGTCGAGGATCGATTCCCGTCGCCACTTCCACTTCATGAGTGCCTCCTCGGTCTGCCCCCGCCTTACCGGCGCGGTCCTCCGCTCCGCTCGCGGCAATCGCGCCGTACAAGATCAGCCAGCGGTTTCGGTACAACAAGGTCCGACCGCAAACGGTTCCGCAGTTCTGTTTCGAGGAGCATCGACCTTGCGGCTTGCTGTGATCTTGAATCAACAGATGCCAACAACATGATGATTCAGATATGATTTTGGCTCAGGAATTCATCTGACGGATGAACTCCTGTCAGAGAACCGTGCTCCAGCTCCCTGGGAGCCTCAAGCGGACGTGCGATCGGCGGAATTTCGGCTCATGGCGCCGTTGTCTGCGGATCGCAAGTTCTATAGATGAAATTGGCGCGCCCGCGAGGCGCATCGTCCAAAACTCCATTAGTCATCAATATTTGCTAGTGGTCCTTTGATTCCAACATTCGCAAAGACACCTGCTCACACGGGATGCGCATGTCGGAAACGGACTGCTGGAAACCTGGGAGAAGATAGTCATGCCCCTGATGGCAGTCGCCGACGCCCTCGCGGCTGTTCTCGCCGGAGTCGACCCGTTGCCGGAAGAAACGGTCAGTCTCGAGGTCGCGCATCGTCGGGTGCTAGCGCGTGATCTCCCCTCGCGCCGAACCCAGCCGCCGGTTGCGATGTCAGCGATGGACGGCTACGCGGTGCGTGCGGCTGACATCGCAACGATTCCGGCGCGACTGCGTGTGATCGGCGAGATCGCCGCGGGACGGCCGCTCGAGCGCGCGCTGCAAGCGGGCGAAGCCCTGCGGATTTTTACCGGCGGCGTGGTTCCGGACAGCGCCGATACCGTCGTGATCCAGGAGGACACGGAACGCGACGGCGACACCGTCATCGTCAAGGAAGCCACCGCAGCGGGACGGAACATACGTCCTGCCGGCGTCGACTTTCGCGAAGGCGACATCCTGCTCCACACCCGCAGCCATCTCACCGATCGCCACCTCTCCCTTGCTGCCGGCATGAACTATCCGGACTTACCGGTACATCGCCGTCCAAAAGTCGCCGTGCTCGCCACCGGCGATGAACTGGTGTTGCCGGGCACGACGCCCGGTCCAGGCCAGATCATCCTGTCCAATGGCTACGGTCTCCGCGCACTCGCCCGGAACGAAGGCGCCGAGGCAGACGATCTCGGTGTCGCTGCCGACACCATGGAAGCAACGAGAGCCGCAATCCGCCGCGCCCGCGATAGCGGCGCCGACATCTTCGTCACCACCGGTGGTGCGTCGGTCGGCGACCACGACTTCGTCAAACGGGCGCTGGAGGCCGAGGGCGTGGAGATCGCGTTCTGGCGGATAGCGCTCCGACCCGGCAAGCCGATGATGCACGGACGCCTCGGCGGAATGCGCGTGATCGGCCTGCCTGGCAATCCCGTCTCATCCTACATCTGCGCGTTCCTGTTCATGGTGCCGCTGATTCGCGCGCTGTCGGGGCGTCAGGACGTCCACCATCGCGTTGAACGGGCGATACTCGGAAGCGATGTCACCGCCAACCAAGCCCGGCAGGACTATCTGCGCGCCCGGCTCGCCCACTCGCCCGACGGGCTACCGATCGTCACGCCGGTCGGGCATCAGGATAGTTCGCTACTGGGAAATCTCGCTGCAGCGGAAGCGCTGTTGGTCCGCGCGCCGTTTGCGCCTGCGGCAAGCAAAGGCGAGCCCTGCTCGATCATTAAGCTCTCACTGTCGTAAAACCTCGTTTTGTTGACGTTAAATTAAAGGGTTGCGGAACACATATCGAACATATAGTGTCCGTTCATGATTTGTTTCGAATACTCGTGCCGCTGGACGCAAGGCTGCAAGCCGGTGTCCGGAATTGGACGGCAGGCACAAACCGGGGACTGGTGAGGATGCTCACGCGCAAACAGTACGAACTCCTGCGTTTTATCAACGAGCGGCTGAAGGAATCCGGCGTGCCGCCCTCGTTCGATGAAATGAAGGATGCGCTCGATCTGCGCTCGAAGTCCGGCATTCATCGCCTCATCACGGCGCTGGAGGAACGCGGCTTCATCCGCCGCCTGCCCAATCGCGCCCGCGCCATTGAGGTCATCAAGCTGCCGGAACTCGCCGCCAGCGGCGGTGGCCGTCGGGGCTTCACGCCAAGCGTCATCGAAGGCAATCTGGGCAAGGTCCGGCGGAGCAGCGGCGGCGCTGGCGTCGACGATGCAGAGCGTCCGGTCGCCGTTCCGGTGATGGGACGCATCGCTGCCGGCACACCGATCGAGGCGCTGCAGACCTGCAGCCACACCATCAGCATACCACCCGACATGCTCGGCAACGGCGAGCACTACGCGCTCGAGGTGCGCGGCGACTCGATGGTCGAGGCTGGAATCCTCGACGGCGACATGGCGCTGATCCGACGCAACGAAACGGCAGAAACCGGCGACATCGTGGTTGCCCTGATCGACGACGAGGAAGCGACGCTGAAGCGCTTCCGCCGCCGCGGGGCTTCGATCGCGCTCGAGCCCGCGAACACGGCTTACGAAGTTCGTATCCTTCCGCCCAACCGCGTCCAGATCCAGGGCAAGCTGATCGGCATCTACCGCAAATACTAGAGCATGATCCCGATCCGGGGATTGATACCGATTCGCGTGAAGAAAACGCATCAAATCGAAATCACGTAGCCTCGCTTCTGATTTTGTCAGAGGCGGCGAGGCTCTGACCGCGGCGGATCGTTCAGTCGTCCGGCTGGAGATCGTCGGTCGCGGGCGTCGCATCGATCGAGCGCGCCGGCTCCGATCGGGTGCCAATGCGTACCGGCTTTTCATCGCCGATGGCAGGTGACCAGGGCCGGCTGACATGATCGGGCCTGACTGCATCGACGACAAAGTGGTGTTTTGCATCGCCGGAGGTTCGCCGCAGCACCAGGGTGCCTTCCCGCCGCAGCTGGTCCTGATCGATGACCTGCGCAAGGCAGCCCTCCGGAGCCTGCCATGCCGTCACCATCACCGCTGCCCGCATGCAATCGTCCTCCATCGCGTCGGGACGCCGCGCCAGCGCGACAACTCCACCTCCGCTCACCTGAACCACGCAGCCCGCGTCGTCGCATGAGACGCCCTCTGCAAGCGTGGGATCGGCAGACCCACGTCCGTCCGCATCGGCGGCCAACCATTCCTTGACCGTGAAAGCATCTTTGCCCGTGCGGATGAGCCGCAGCCGGCCGTCTCCGCCTCGTACGCCGACATTGCGACCATCGGCGGAGACCAGAATATCCGGCTGCTTCACCGCCAGCGACCATGCGATCGCCAGGCCTATGATGGCCGCGCCGCTCCAGCGCAGCGGCGTTCTGAGTAGCCCGAGCAGGATGATGCCGGCTGTGGCCGCAACCAGCGGGCCCGTGCCGAACGCCGCCATGTGACCGATGGCGCCCGGAAGCGCCGCGACCCATTGCGTGACCACGATCATCCATTCGATGCCGAAGTCCATCAGCCGCCAGAATATGCCGTCGAAACCAAACGGCATCGCCGCAAGTCCCAGAAGTCCCGCCGGCATCACGAGTGCTGATACCACCGGCATCGCCAGCAGGTTAGCAACCACGCCGTACGGCGTCACGCGGTGAAAATGGAACGCTGCATAGGGCGTCGTCGCGAGTCCGGCGATAAAGGAGGCCAGCGCCAAAGTGAGAATTTCGCGGCCGCCCCACAGCGCCGCTCGCGCTGTCGGCGAGTGATCTGGCGTTGCGAACAATTTCGGCATCCCAACCTGGACCAGCGCCACCAGCCCGAGCGTCGCCGCGAACGACATCTGAAAACTCGGCGGCGCATCCAAAAATCGTTTGTGTCTTCAACATGCTAGCTGACCTTACGCGCCTTGCTCCGGGGGTTTTTCCGGGATTCAGCGAGCCGCTCGACGGCGGCGGCGACATCTTCGTCGAGCACGTGCGCGTAGCGGAGCGTCGATTTGATGTCACTGTGGTTCATCGCCTTCTGCACCAGTTTGAGGTTGCCGCTGTCGCGCAACAGCTTGGTCCCGAAGTCGTGCCGGAAGTCATGGAAGCGGAAGTCAGCCAGACCAGCATTGGCGCGTATCCGCTGCCACGCCGTCTTGGCACCGTTGTAGCTTAGCGGGTAGCGCTGGCCCCTCACGCGGCCGAGCCGCTTATTGCTGCAGACGGCAACGTAGGTGAACACGAATTCGGCGTGCTGGCCCCGCAGCGGAAACAGGATCTCGCGGACATGCGAGGTGATCGGAAACACGACGCGCCGGCCGCCTTTGCCGAGCCGCACAATCTGGCGCGCGCCGAAATCCACCTCAGCCCATCGCAGGGTGACGCACTCCCGCAACCGCATGCCGCTGGCGCGTACGTAATCGAAGAACGGTCCGTAGTCCTCACGCATCGCGTCATCGAGCGCGGTTGCCTCTTCGCTCTTCAGCTCCCGGATGCGCTCGGCAGGTTCGGGCAGCAATAGATCGTCCCATTTCGGCTCGCTCTCGAATTGAGTTCCCTCAGCCTTGGCGAACGTGAAGAGCCGCTGCAATACCTTAGTAGCGCTGCGGTTGACGGTGGCGTTAGCGATCAGCGGCAGCGCGGCCCGCTGCTCTTTGCTGATGGGCTTGCCGCGCCGTGAGATGCGATGACCGCGGCGCCACGCTACCAGCTTCTTAGCCTCAGCGTGGTCGATCTCGGTGAGCGGTTTCGTCTCGCCGAAATAGGCGATCAGGCGCGCCAGGTTGGTCTCCGTCGCCTTCGGATCGGAATCGTATTGTGCCTGATCAATCCAAAGTCGATCGGCGACGTCGTCGATCTGCAGCGATGACTTTGAACGCTTCATCGCCTTTAACAGCGCCTTGGCGCGATCACGCTCTACCGATTCGAAGCGCTCGGCGTCTTTCCGATTCGTGCATTTCGTCGAGCCGTAAACCCGATCACCACTGAGTTGGAAGTCATAGAGGTAGAACGGCGATCTCTTGTTCCGATAGACTGACACGGTACTTCCCTCCCCCTCCGGCTTTCTTGAAACGCCGCGAGGTCCTCTTCGGAGTACCGGCGGCGCGGGCGCTTTTTGCCGCGCCCAACGTTGATGTAGCTGATCTCGCCGTCCTGCACCAACGCGCTGAGATGATCCTCGGTGATGTTCAGCCGGAGGGCGGCCGCCTTGCCGTCCATTAGATCGCGCGACATCAGCCAGCGGCTCCCGCGATCGGTGGGGCTTTAGCCGCCATCAGCTCGGCGATGGCCTTCTCAGTTGGAAGGCTTTCCAGCCAGCGCTGAAGTTCCTCGCGCAGTATCAGGTTTTTTGCACCGTTTTTACGCGCGCGTAGGTCACCTGATGCGATTGCTTCATAAATCTTGGTGCGGCCAACACCCGCAACCTTGCAGGCTGCCGAGATCGAGAACGCCATCGGAGCGTGCTGCGATGGCGCTACGTATGCCGTGGTGCTGCTACCTGCTGCCGCTAGATGCAGCGGTGATGGTTGGTCCATAACATTGCCTCCTCCCCCAGCTGCCAAGCCGGGTTCTCGTGCGAGTTTCTCTTCTCCTGTGCTTGTCCGCACTGTGAATGCTTATGGACGGATGCAGCCAAACATAAAATTGACGCGCGCGATAGTCGGTAACAAGCGTCTAACGAGCGTCCAGAAACTCGCGCGTAATAGGAACATCCCAGGCGAGTAAAATCAGAAACTTGCTGTCACCCAGCGACCGTTTCCAGGCGCAAAAAAATTTTCGCTAACAAGTTTCGCGGTCATAGCTTGCGCTGATCGCGGGTTCGCTGCAGCCTTCTGGTGACATCACGATCAGCAGCCGGTTCAACACCAACGAAAAGGGGCCACCATGATGGTAGCCCCTCCCTTGCCGACGCGGGAAACGCCTCGCTCACTCACTCGGCGGCGGGAGCGAGAGGCAGGGATTTCGGCCGCTGTAAGTTTCTAGCAGCCGCTTGGCGCGAACCACGGTGTCCTCACGCGATCGAAGTGCCTCAAGCTCGCGTTCAAGCTTCTCGAATAGAGGAGCGTGTACGGGTCCATCCAACTCGATCAGATACGCCAACAGGGCAAGCCCGCGCTCAAGGCGCTCGATCGTGATGGGTTCGCTCATCGTTGTCCTCCATGTTTTGCCGTACCGCGTCGCTGTGCCCTGTGCATCGCCTCCAGCTCGCTCCAGTCGTCGTGGTCGGGCTCGCTGGCGGCGGCTTCAACCAGCGCCGCGTTATATGCGGCGCGGAATTCCGGCGTCGTCGGATCCTTTGGCAACTGCACACGCGCGCATCGGTCCACGCGAAACCACACGCGCCCGTTGCGATCACGCTCGGCATATCTCGGCAGGGGCTTGGCGCGAGTGCCGACGAACAGTGGGGCCTGTGGGTTCGATGCTGGTTGGGGCGCGGTGCTGTGAACACCGGTGCGGGCGCGAAGCTCTTCACGTAACGAAGCAAACCAGACGAAGAGGGCAAACCCTACTTCAACGCGTCGGATTGTAACTTCGCCATCATTAATTTTTCCTCTTTTTAAGTCTAAACGACGCTCGGCCGCAATTTG
This sequence comes from Nitrobacter sp. JJSN, assembly GCF_051912485.1. Classification (GTDB taxonomy): domain Bacteria; phylum Pseudomonadota; class Alphaproteobacteria; order Rhizobiales; family Xanthobacteraceae; genus Nitrobacter. The sequence goes on from NZ_CP196822.1 coordinate 1,807,617, forward strand.
CCATTCGCGAAAAAGTTCGTCTAAACGACGCTCGGCCGCAATGCTGCTTCGGCGCCGCTCTTGCCATTCGCGCAAAAGTTCGTCCGCTTCTTCTTGTGATGTCGTCATTGGTTGGTTCTCGCTGGCTGATCAAGCCGTAGCCCGTGACAGACGGACAGCCGGGGGTTGATCACGTGCGAGAACACGTCGAACGCTTTTGGGCTTACGCCTTGGACAGCGCGTTCGCCCCCGGCCTCGTGGCCTATGATGTATACGGTGTCTCGTGGGCGATCAAACCCACCAACATCCTGGCGCGATTCGGAAGAATTGTAAAATTAAGACGTCCAACAAAAGCTCCCCTATCGGTGGGCATCAGCGATCCTGTAAACAGACTGCCAGATTCAACAGCCTCGCTGTTGATCGGCGACGACCGCATCGAGACAAGCAGCTCGGCAAATTCGCGGCCGGAGCTCGGTTAACCGCCAAGCTATTGGGGCTGGCGACGGACAGGCACCAGCCGCAGCGATTGGACTCCGGCGTCCCGTCTCTTAGATTTTAGCGATGATCAACAGCCATCCTGTTCGCAAGCTCGGCTATCAGCCCTTCCGAAGAATCCCATTTGCTCACCTTCGCGACGTTGAGGCCGACGCGCTGCTGTCGGTCGAGCGTGATCTGAGAGACGCCCCTACGCCGATCTCAGGAGGAATGCGGAAAGCACTGGCGAAGGAATTGGGCCACCAGAACGCGCTTAGATCGACATACCGCCGACGCTATCGGGAGCCCGATCTGTGGCGGGCCTACGGCCTCCTGCTGTGCACCTGCCCGCGCTGCCGGCATGTGATCTATCTCGACGAAGCGGGAGATGAAGACGCCGTGACATGCGATCGGTGCAAGAGGCCGTATGGCTGACTGGTCCCGCCGCTTCGACGAGGCGATCAAGATGCCCGACGGTAAGACGCTGTGCACCCTGAAGGACGCCGCGGAATATGTGCTGGCACTACCGAAGAAGGAACAGGACATGCCGGCATGGCAGCTGGCGGCCCGGGAACTGAAGAACGCCGCCGAGCTAGACCCGGCATGGCGATGGTTCGCGCGGTCAGCCATGATGCACGCGCTGCTCGGGCCGGACGACCCGCCTATCGGCAATCAGAGGGGAAGTCTTTCCGCAAGCCGGCGAGGGACACAAAAATTAAAAGCCGCGCCACCCCGAAGGATGACGCGGCCATGGCCGTTCTGTTGCCAGGTGGACCTACCCCGAACAGTTACGCCGCGAGGCGCACGTCGTTCAATGCAACGTTATCGTTTGCATTTAGGTTTTTGACCCGATAACGGCGGTATCATGCCGGGAACAATTCAGAGCTTCTTTGCGACCATCGATCCTAGTTCGCCCCCGCCTCAGCAGCTTAGGGATTTGGCCTTTCGGCAAAATCGATCTCACCGAAATGAGACCTTTAAGCTCAAGCTGCTGAGGTGGAGGCGCCGGGTACTGCCCCCGGGTCTGCCCGCAGTCCGCTCTAAGTTTCAGCGCCATCGTCTTTCGACACGAAATCGGTACACGCTATCGGTGTCGAAAGCGATCTAAAACGCAAAAAAGCCCCTCCCCGGCGGAAGACCGCTCCGAGGCCATCCGCCGCCTAATCGAACTCGGGCTGAAGCCGAAGGTGAAATGACTGGTCGCAATCTCGTCTCCCGCGAGGCCAGCCGCCCTGTGAAACAAGCTCTCGACTTCACTTCGAAGAAGAAGGCATGATCCTTCAATCATCCTCTTGAGCGGCGGCCAGGCACATGACAGCTATTCACATCTTTGCCTTTGTGCCGTTCATCGTGTTCGCGTCCGTTGCTGGCATCGTATTGTGGAATCGCCGGAGCGGTCGCCAATGACCGGACCCGAATCAAGGCTGCTGCTCGTTGGCGCGCGCGTGATCTGGCACGCTGACACCAAGGACGCCGGCACAGTCACAGAAAGGGATTGGGCGGGCGTCACGGTCAGATGGGACAACCGTGCGCAGCAAACGATCCTCCACAACGATATGGCGATGGTGACCAAGGCTTAGGGCTCGCCAGAAAACGCCATCGGAGGGACTCATGCTGAGCAAGTCGGAAGAGTACAGAGAGAACGCCCGCAACTGCGGTGAGCTCGCGGCCGAGGCGAAGGATTTGCCTTCGAAGAACCGCTACAAACGCATGCAGGATGCATGGCTAGCGCTCGCGGAGGAGCAGGACTGGCTCGATGGGAAAGTGCCGGCAGCGGATAAATAGAAAACCCCGCCGGAGCGGGGTTTGGAATCACGCTTCCACAAAACTCTCGCGCTCTAATCTGGCACGAATCATCTCGTTTATTTGCCGCGTCGAATCTATCACGCGCAGTCGCCGTTTGATCTCAGCAAAGGTCGTTGTTTTCAGCAACGGGACGATGGCTGAATTCACAAACGATGAGGTCGCGGTAGTGATGCCGTCGAAGGACACCACAACGCGTGCTTCCTTGCTAAAACCGAGCTCCAGATAGGGAAACACCGCCACGCCTTGGTCGGCTGTGTTGGCCCCGGAAACGAGGTCACGAACATGAATTACCATTCTAGATCCTCCCTTTCCTCAGGTAAGCACTCGATACGGTCGGTCCGTAAATGAATGTCTATCGTGGTCCCGGGGCAAAAACCCACCTTTTGAAGGATATAGGGCCGAATCTGTGAATTTTCATCCCTACGGAAACGGACAATGCCATGCAGGGAATAAATAGTCACGTCCCCCCCATTGGTTCCAATAACCGTCCTTAGAAGGTAGTCCAGCCCAATCCCAGCATTTCCTGGCGTCGATTTGGTCGTAAATCCCTCTTGGACCGCCCGCACAATAGCCGGCCCATCTTCGATGTTCGGCTCAATCTCGCGCACTTTCTCAGGTATACCCAATCCAAAATCCGACAGCGAAATATTGATCCTGTTCTCTGCGGGATAGTGCTGAACGAATATGCTTCCGATCTCGAGCCTAGTGTGATCTTTGATATTGTTAAACAATTCAGATAGGCACGTCTTTATTGTGTAGAGGGACGCTTCTGTAAGGTTCAATTTGCTCGCTAGCCACGGGACAAGAGTAAACTCGAGCCAGTCATGTGACTCGCTATGAGCAATTCGCATCAAGGGCTTAGTGGTCGATCTTGGCGATGCCTCTGGTCTTATTTTTTGACCGCAATGCTGCTCAAAAAACAGCGAATCATCCAAATAGCGGAGAGCGGGCGAATCCCCGTCGGCATTGATCAGCCGAACTTTCGCACCTCGCTCGTGAATCCACCAAAAGAGGTTGCTCAGAAAAACCACCCCCGCAGGGCGGATGAAGTTTAAGCTTTTGAAATCGAATACCAATTCCGGCGGCAGTCCGTTTGGACACCTCTCCGCGATGTCCTCCGCCACCCTTGAAAGGGTAACCCCTTTAAATTGACGGGGAACTAAAATTATAACGGGTTCTTCCACCTTGAATTACGGTCCTTTGAGCATCGCGCTCACGGACTAGCCGACTTTTCTTTGCCAAGTCGAGTCCGGTGGTGAACCCCTCCCCAACCCGCGCATTACCAGCCCGAACGGTCCCTGGTCGGTGTCGTTCGATACTCCTGACAGGGCCCGCCTCGTCGCCCGGGGCGGGATTTTTTTGATGGAACACCTTCCCGTCACACGCATTAATAAGTCGGAACGGGAAGCAGCCACAACCGCATTGATTCCCGAACCCGATTAGGCTCGCTGCGCTCGTTCCGGCGGGCCTATTTGGTGTGACCCGCCCGCCCTGCTTCGGCTGTCCTGCCGGGGAACGTAATGGCCGCGCTGCGCGGGCGTTACAGCTGGTCCGCTCCACATCTTTCACGCGCCCGTGAGCGGCGGCGTTAGGAACAGTCACACCCCGGTGAGGTTGTTATTCCCTAAACAGGCATGGAGCCCCAGCATGGTCCCGCATGACAATCCCCCCAGCCGCGTCACCAATAGCACAATGGGCTGGGCTATCGGAGGTGCAATACTCGCGCTGCTAATCGGTCTCTCATTCTTCTACAACGGACGCGGCACGTCATCGAAATCCGGCGAGAATCCGCCGAACGCCGTAACGCAGTCTCAGCTGCAAAAATGAACTTCTAAGCCTTATCCCAACTGGACTACCCGCTACTCGGCGGGCTTTCTTTGGGCGCCGCCGAACAGCCGCGCTCGCTCTCATCCGCGCTCCTCAGCCTTCGCATCGTGAACTCGATCTCGTCGTTCCCCACCCCGAGGTCCAGCACAACTGTCCCCATGCCGCGGGGGCTTACGCCGTGATCATGCGCGAGATCGCGGTAGCGGCATACGGTTTGCCGGACTTGGTCACATGGCCCGCTGCTGCCAGCTCGGCCGCGACATCCCGCAGCGAGCGCTTCCGACAGTTCACGGTGTAGCGCGCCAACTTCTTCGCTAGCCGCACCATGGCGGGGTTGCGCTCTTCATAGCTCTTGCGGCCGCCGCACTTGCCGGTGTCGGCCTTCTTTCGATCGCGCGCGGCCTTAAGCTTCTTCACCAGACGCTTCTTCTCAAGCTCGGCGAACGTCGCCGCTACTTGACGCATCGCTACCTTGAACTCGTCATCGGTATTCGTCAGCTCGATGTCGCCGGCGGCGGACCAGCATGAGACCTGCCGGGCGATCAGCGCCACGATGCCCAGCTCCTGCACCAGCACCTTGCGGGCGAACCGGCTAGCGTCCTCTACGATAACCGTACGGGTGCCGTTTGCCTCAAGGGCGTCCAACATCGCCGAGAAGCCGGGACGCGATGCAATGTCGTCCTCGCCCGATACAGCGTCGTCGCAGAACGTGCCGATGATGGTGAAGCCGTGATGCTTGGCGAATCGGTCGATAGCGGCGAGCTGGCGCTTCCGGGAATCCTTGTCCTCGCCGACATTGGTCGCGCTGGAGGTGCGGAGATAGGCGAAAGCCTTGACTAAGCCTTTGCGCGACATGGAGCTAAAGCCTGTTTTCTGTATCATTTACTCAGGTAAATGTAACAGAGCAGCACCAAAATGCAAACCGGCAGGGCTGCCCCGGTTATCGCCCTGCCCGCGCTGCGGGCGGCACGAAATCTGCCGGCAGCGTGCCACCGTAGTCGCGGCCAAGCTGCGTGAAGATCAGGGCCAGGGCCTGATCCGGATCTCCGGAGATGCGCGGCTTGTAATCCTCATCGCTGCACGGCTGTCCGATATCCCGAAAGTGGTGCCCCGGTCTCAGGCGCCGATCGCTGTCTCTGTCGTCGCTGGGGTAGCGCTTGCGCTTCGCCTTGATGGTGCGGCCGGTCATCTAGCGCTCCTCGCATTCTGGAACGCCGTCATCGTTGGCCCAGAAGTAATCCTCTGCCAGCTTCGCCACTGCCCGCTGAGTTTCCGAACCATCGCGAGGCAGGCAGCCGATGATGAGGAGCTTCTCTCCGGTAGCCTGCGCCTCGGCATGGCATCGATACATGAAGGCCTTCTCCTCCTCGATGATCTCGCCCTCAGCGCTGATGCCTCGCAGCCATTCGTGAATACCAGCATTTGCGAACAACGGGACGCCTGGCGGCAGAAACCCATAACCAATCACCACCTGCATCACTCCAGGCCCGCCACCGAATTCGCTAGAGTTCATCTTCTTCTCCAGTACCTGCAGCCGGCGGGCCATCTCGTTGTTACTGGTCATGATTGATACTTCTCTTCGAGTGCTGCGATCTTGTGCGCCAAGTCCCGGGTTATGACGCCTTCGCGCGTCTTCTCAATGATGGTGGAAGCAGCCGCCGCTTCGTCGAGGGTGAGAACACCTGAAGCAACCGCTGCAGCAATGTCCGCGAATGCTGCGACCACGTCGTCGACGGTGGCGATCGGGCGCAGCGTGAATCTCACCCGCGCCTTTCTGGTTGGCTCGATCCTGTCGGCG